>DASZKO010000093.1:0-84137 GCA_035605655.1 Caulobacteraceae bacterium
TTTGATGCACCTGCTGGTCTCGGGCACCCGGGTGCGCGACGCGGCCACAGGGGCGATCGGCGAGGGACCCTACATGGGCCTCTTCTCTCTCGCATCAGTCGCGATCCTGACGTGGATGATCCTCGCTTTCGGCGCCGCCCATCGCGCCGCCGCCAACGCTGTCCTGTGGTCGGCTAGCCCCCTTACCCGCGACATCCAGATGGTGCTCCAGTTGCTGGCCTTCCTATTGGTCGTTCCGGGCCTCGCCACCCCCAACCCCACCAGCGTGCGCCAGGAGGGGGTGCTCGAGCGGCCGGACGCGATCAAGGGGATGGTGCGGATCACTCGCCACCCGTTCCTGTGGGGCGTAGCGATCTGGGCCGCCGATCATCTGCTGGTCAATGGCGACGTTGCCGGCATCCTTCTCTTCGGGACCATGCTGCTCCTGGCCCTGTTCGGGACGGCCAGCATAGACGCCAAGCGCCGGCGCGCCCTCGGCCCCGCCTGGGACGCCTTCGCCGCGCGCACCTCCTCGGTTCCCTTCGCCGCCATCCTCGCCCACCGCCAAAGGCTCGACCTAGGCGAGATCGGCTGGTGGCGGCCGGCGCTGGCGATCGCCCTCTATGTCGCGGTGCTCTTCGGCCACCCCTACGCCTTCGGGGTCAGGGCTCTGCCATAAGCGCCGAGCGCGATCAGGCGGTCTGTGTTCGCGGCCCTGCGAGATGGAGCGGGCGGTCGAAGACGCCATGAGTCACCGGAGCATGGGTGGCCGCCGGGGGCGCGGTGAATCCGGCCATCGCGTGAACGAGCGGTTGCGGCGAGGCGCTCGCCGGCAAGGCCGCCGCGAGGGGTGGATCGACAATGAGGACGCCACCGTGGCCTTCGTTGGAAACGGCGAACGTCGAAGAGGTGTAGTCGCCCGAAAGATGGATATTGGCCGTGTTCGTTCCGTCCGTGACTGTCAGCACCCCGCTGGCGGTCGTGCCGCTGAAGGTCGCCTTGGTGGTCCCGGAGATGAAGGCGATGTCGTCCAAGTCCAGGGAAGTGGCTCCGGTCTTGGAGAAGCCCGAGATGGTGCCGGTGTAGCCGCGGGACCGTCCCAGTTCGAGTTCGCCGGTCGTCCCGGGAAAGTCAACGTCCTGGGTGAAGGCCCTTGCTACATCCAGCGTCCCAGCCAAAATCCTAGCGATGCCGGAGCCGGTAACCGCGCCGCTTATGGTCAGGGTCCCCCCATCGGCCACGAGGGCGCCCTCGTTGTCGAGCGCGCTCTGGATCGAGCCTCCGCTCCCGACGCCCACGACCACGCCCGTGCTGGAGATCGCGGCCGGGTTGTCGTTGACGATGTTGCCTCCATCGAGGCTGACCCGGCCCTGCAACGTCAGATTGGCGCCGCTTCCGATGGTGACGTTGCCCAGGACCGACACCGCGTTATCGACGCCATCGAACACGGCAGGGGCGTTGATGACTACAATCTCCCCACCGTTCACGGTCCGCAATACCCCACCCTCGATGGTCGAGCTGTAGATCTGAACCTGACTGCCGCCCCCTGAAGCCAGGATGACTCCGGTGGAGCTGTCGTCGACCGTGAGCGGGCCGATAGTCAACAATCCACCTGCCGTCGCCTCGACGAGGCCAGCGTTAGTGATCATCTTTCCGGCCGACGCGGACGCGTAAAGGCTAAGGAGCAGGCCAACGGAATCTGTCGAATCGATCACGCCTTTGGTCCCGTTGGTGAAGGCCATGTAGTCGAAGAACAGGAATCCACCTCCCACAATGGTGTTATCGACGTTGGTGAGGTCCGCCCCTCCGGGATTGCCCTCGATGAAGTCGTCGTGGTTGAACCCCTGACTGTTGCCAAAACCATCCATCAGAACCGTGCCGCCGCCGGTCAGGCTGGCATCGCCGTCGAAGAAGAGCCTGTTCACGCTCTCATAGCCGGCGTAGACGAGAATCTCCCCCGTGTTGACGATGGCGCCGCCGAAACCGGCTGACGCCGCAGGGCCATTCTGTCCTTCACCAATGGAAATCAGACCCGCGTTGACGCCGGTTCCGGTTCCATTGGAGACCGTAAAGGCGCCGACGTTGGCGTTGTAAGCGGTGATGTTCAAAGTGGCGTCGGCCGCGGTCACGATGGCGTCCACGGTCTGGCTTGTCGATGCAGTGACTGTGTAGGGCATCGATCCGGGCGCGTCGAGAACGGCGTCGTCCGTCATCCCTGGCACGACGCCACCGCTCCAGTCGGCGCCAACCGTAAAGTTGCCACTGACGGCGCTGGCCCAGTGAACGGCTGCGGATTGCGGCCGAACGGTGATTAGCAAGCCCTCGCTGTCCGCGCTGGCAGTGAAAACGGACGCAGTGAAGTCGCCGGCGAGGTGAATCTTGGCGGTGTGGGTCCCGTCGGAGACGGTGAGCACGCCGCCGGTGGTGTCCCCTGCGAAGGTCGCCTCGCCGCCAGAGACGAAGTCGATATCGCCCAGGATCAGTTCAGCCCCCGCGAAAAAACCCACAATCGTGGCCGCGTAGCCTTGCGACTGGTCCAGGCTCAGGGTGCTGATCTGGCTACCCGAGACCGGGGCCCCGGTGAAGGTGACATCCTCGCTGAAACTGGACCGACAGAACAGCCGGCCGGAGGCGATCACGGCGTCTCCGGCACCGGTCACGGCCGTGGACAGCGTCATCGTTCCGCCATTCACCTCCAGAACGCCGCTGTTGGCCAGCTTGCCCGTCCCATCGGCGAGGGCCCTTACGATCACGTCGGAGACTGCGCTCGTTGTCTGAATGGTCCCGCTGTTCCTGACCGTGCCCAGCAGGGAAAGCGCGCCGGCGGCGGTGGCTTCGATCAAGCCGGCGTTGGTGATCGCGCCGGCGTCGGAGCTGGTGGCCACGCCCAGGGCGCCTGTGGCGTTGATCACGCCGGCCGCGTCGTTGATCACGCTGGCGGTGATGCTTCCCGCGCCGGAGAGGGTGTTGTCGAAATTGGTCAGCGTGGCGCCGCCAGCCGTGGCGGTGATGGCATTCGCATTTAGTGCGCCCAGGATGATCGCGCCGCCGCCGGTGAACGTGGTGGCCGAGCCCAGATCGAGTATCGCGGCGCCCCCGAAGATCGAGATAGCGTCGACGTTGTCGATCGTCCCACGGGTGGTCAGGGATTTCCCGGCGCCAATCAGGATCGCCCCGTCGTTGACGACAGGTGCGGCCACGCCATCGAGCACGCCGCCGGCGACCAGGATGACGCCAGACCCGGCCGTCTCCAAGGTTCCGCCGCGGATCGTCCCGCCGATGTTGACCGTCGAGCCGTTCTCCGCCTTGATGATCCCGCCGACATTGGCAACGGTTCCCAAAATCCTCACGCCCGCCGCGCCCTGCCCCTCGATCAGGCCGGCGTTGGCGACCGATCCCGAGAGTTCGAGCGCGGTCTGGGACGCCGTGGCCGCGATCACGCCGGCTGCATCGTTGATCACGCTGGCAGTGATGCTTCCTGCGCCGGAGAGGGTGTTGTCGACATTGGTCAGGGTGGCTCCGCTAGCGGTGGCGATGATGGCACTCGAATCTAGTGCGCCCAGGGCGATCAGACCCCCGCCGATGAAGGTGGTGGCTGAGCCCAGATCGAGAGTGGCGGCTTTGCCCATGATCGAAATTGTGCCCATGTTGTCGATCGTCCCACGAGCGGTCAGGGATTTCCCGGAGCCGATCAGGATCGCCCCGCCGTTGATGACGGCGGCTGCCGCGCCATCGATCACGCCGCCAGCCGCCAAAATGATTCCGGACCCCGCCGTCTCCACGATTCCGCCACGGATCGTCCCGCCGATGCTGACCGTCGAGCCGTTCCCCGCCTCGATGATCCCGCCAGCGTTGGCGACGGTTCCCAAAATCCTCAGGCCCGCCGCGCCCTGTCCTTCGATTAGGCCCGCGTTGGTGACCGATCCCGAGAGTTTGAGCGCGGTCTGGGACGCCGTGGCCGCGATCACGCCCTGCGCCAGGTTGTCGATGTTGGCCATTAGCCAGCCGGCGCCGGAGATGGTGTTGTCGACATTGGTTAGCAGTCCGAAGGGCAGGGCGTAGATGTGATTGCGGACCGATGAGCCCAGCAGGACCTGCCCGCCGCCGGTGAGGGAGGCCGAGCCCTCGATGACCAGGTGGGTGGGCTGGTTGGTGGCGGCAAGGATCACCGAACCGGTGTTGTCGAAGCCGCCCGTAATCCGAAATCCCGCCCCATTCTCGATGGCGATGACCCCGGCGTTGGCGCCCGCGCCAGTTCCGCCCTTGGCGTAGAACAGGCCGGCGGTGATATCGAGGCGGGCGGTCGCCGCCGTCTCGATCGCGCCAACCGTCCGGCTCGTCGAAGTAGCCAAGGCGACGGTGTAGTCCACCGTGCCCGGGGCATCGAGGATGGCCGTATCGCGGATTCCGGGAACCCTGTCCCGCGTCCAGTTGGCGGCGATGGCGAAATCGCCGCTGACCGGATCGATCCAGTGATTGTCTGACATTGGCGCGCCCTTCGCGATCGAGGGGACGCCCCGACACATGACGTGTCAAGGACGATGGGCTCCGATGGCGGATCACCGCCTACCTTGGCAGGATCGGCAGTTGGTCAAGGGGGGCGGGCTCTGTCCGCGGCACTAGTCCTCCAGCGCGAAGTCCATCGCCGCGCGGGCGTGGAGCTCGGTGGTGTCGAAGGAGGGGACCGGCAGGTCGGCCGGGTCCACCAGCAGACCGAACTCGGTGCAGCCGAGGATTGCCGCGTCCACCTCCTCCTCGGCGACCGCCGCCGTGACGATGTCGACGAAAGCGGCGCGCGAGGCCGCCTCGATGCGGCCTTGGACCAGCTCGTCAAAGATGATCGCCTGAAGCCGCGCGCGCGCCTGCCGCGGCGGGATGACCGGGCTCACCCCGCCCGCTTCCAGCCGATCGCGGTAGAAGGCCTGTTCCATGGTGTAGCGGGTGGCCAGCAGCAGCGGCCGGCGGGCTCCGGCGGCGCGCACCGCGCGGGAGGTCACCTCGGCGATGTGGATCAGCGGAATGGCGACCGAGGCGGCGACCTCGTCGGCCATCCTGTGCATGGTGTTGGCGCAGATCAACACGGCGTCCGCCCCCGCCGTTTCCAGCTTTCGGGCTGCCTCGACCATCACAGCGCTGGCCCCTTCCCAGTCGCCTTGCGCCTGCATGGCGGCGATCGGGGCGAAGTCGACCGACCAGATCAGCAAGGGCGCGGAGTGGTGGCCGCCCAGGGCCGCGCGGGCCAGACGGTTGAGCAGGCGGTAGTAGACGGCCGTGCTCTCCCAGCTCATCCCGCCAATCAAGCCGAGAGTCTTCACCCCGGCGTGTTCGTCAGAGCGCCGCGGCGACCGCTTCGCTGATCGCCGGATCGAGGGGATCGGTCCGCGGGCCGAATGCTGCGACCGCCTCGCCGTCCGGACCGACGAGGATCTTGTGGAAGTTCCACACCGGCACGGCGGCTTCGCCGAGCGTCTCCTCCGCCCAGGCATAGAAGGGATGGCGATGGGCGTCCTTGACGTCCACCTTGGCGGTCATCGGGAAGTCGACCGCATAGTTGAGAGTGCAGAAAGTGCGGATCTCGCTCTCGTCGCCCGGTTCCTGGCCGGCGAACTGGTTGCACGGCACGCCCAGCACCACCAGCCCGTGGTCCTTGTTCTCGCGCCAGAGGGTTTCGAGTCCCTCGTACTGGGGCGTGAGGCCACACTTGGAGGCGGTGTTGACCACCAGCACCGCCTTACCCTTGAACTCCGACAGCGGCATGGGCGCGCCATCAATGCGGGTGAAGCTGAAATCGTGGGCGCTGGCCATGGCGGGGCTCCTTTGAAGACGGTCCTTAATCCTCCACCGCCTGTTCCACCGCAAGCGCCAGGTCGAGAGCGCGGACCCCGTCGGCGGCGTCGGCCAGCGGGACGCCTTCGCCCCGCACCGCGGCGACGAACGCCGCAAGGCTGGCGCCCAGGCGGTCGCGGCTGCGCGGATCGTCCTCAAATTCCGGATTGAGGGCGAAGGACGTGGTGTTCTCGAAGGCGTGGGTCAGCAGGTCGAGGCGCACTTCGCCGTCGGGATAGACAAGGGTGAGGGACCGTTCGCGATCGGCGGCGACGCGCGAGGCGCGAAATCGCGCCGTGAAGCCGTCCTCGAAGCTCACCTCCGCCTGCGCCTCGTCGAGCAGCGAATTCGCGAGGCAGGCGCCCTCGGCCTCCACGGCCAGGGGTTCGGCCGATGTCAAGGCCAAGGCGAGATCGAGATCATGGATCATCAGGTCGATGACCACCGAGACATCGAGGTTGCGAGACGACGGGGCGCCTCTGCGAGCGCACTCCATGCGCAGGGGGGCTACAGGGATCTCGAAGAGACCCATGGCTTCGAAGGCGGCGCGTTCGAGGAATCCGCATGCCGCCACGAGACCAAGCCGGGCGGCCGCCGCAACGATGGCGTCGGCATCCTTCAAGTTCACCGCAATGGGCTTTTCGACATAAACGCTCTTACCGGCCTCGAGGACCGCCAAGGCCAGGCGGCCATGATGGACCGCCGGAGCGGCCACCGAAACGATATCGATTTCGGCCAGGAAGCTCGCCAGATCGCCGCAGGGCTTCGCGCCGTGGCGTCGGGCAAGCGCGGCGGCGCGTTCGGGATGGGGATCCAGGACCGCGGCCAAGCTCACGCCCGGCAACTCGGCGTATTTGCCCGCGTGATAGCCGCCGAACACTCCGGCGCCGATCACCCCGGCGCGCAAGGTCGAGGTCATGGCCCCGGCCTATCAGGCATGGACCGACTTAGCCACTGGAGCGCGGGCGGGCGAAGGGCTAGGAGGGCGGGAACAGAGGAGAGCCGCCATGACCACGTCCAGGGAAATCCGTCTCAAGAGCCGACCGTCGGGCGTGCCTAACGCCGGCAATTTCGAGCTCGCCACTGTCACCCTGCCCGATCCAGGCAGGGGTGAGGTCCAAGTGCGCAACACCTGGATGACCGTCGATCCCTACATGCGCGGGCGAATGAACGACGTCAGGAGCTACGCGCCGCCGTTCCAGATTGGCGAGGCGATGCAAGGCGGAGCGGTGGGCGAAGTGATCGCCTCCAGCGATCCGGCCTTCAAGGCAGGCGACGCCGTGCAGAGTTTCCTGGGATGGCGCGAGGCCTTCACCGCGCCTGCCGCGGCCGTGCAGAAACTCGATACCCACGGCCTGCCGCCCCAGGCCTTTTTGGGAGTGGCCGGAATGCCGGGCCTCACCGCCTACGTCGGCCTTCTTAAGATCGCCGCCCTTAAGGAGGGCGACGTGGTCTTCGTCTCGGCGGCCGCCGGCGCGGTCGGCCAAGTCGTCTGCCAGATCGCCAAGCTCAAGGGCCATACGGTCATCGGCTCGGCGGGCGGGGCCGAGAAGGTCGCCTACCTCAAGGAGCTGGGGGTCGACCATGTGATCGACTACAAGGCCGAGCCCGACCTGACCGCCGCCCTGATGCGGGCGGCGCCGGATGGCATCGACGTCTATTTCGAGAACGTCGGCGGGGGCCACATGGAAGCGGCCCTGATGGCCGCCCGTCCGTTCGGCCGTTTCGCCCTCTGCGGGATGATCTCGCAGTACAACGCCACCGATCTCGGCGAAGGAGTGCGCGGCCTGATCATGGCGGTCGGCAAGCAGCTGCGCCTGGAAGGCTTCATCGTTTCCAGCCACGTCGACATGCAGGCCGACTTCGTCCGTGACATGTCCGGCTGGATCGCCTCGGGCAAGGTCAAGTGGCGCGAGACCGTGGAGGAAGGCATCGAAAACGCCCCGGCGGCCTTCCTCAAGCTCTTCAAGGGCGAGAACCTCGGCAAGATGCTCGTCAAGCTCAGCTGAGAAGTCGGACTCGCCAGGATGAGCGGGAATAGCTAGCAGTTCTTCGGCTCAACAGGGCGGGACCCGAGACATGGACTGGACGAGCGGCTATCTCGCCGAAATCGACTACACGCACGGATATTATCGCGAGCTGGCTCCGGGCCTGATGGACTTCGCCCTGCTGCTCAGCGGCCATGAACCGCCCAACCGGACGGCGATGCGCTATCTGGAGCTGGGCTACGGTCAGGGGCTTTCGGTCAACATCCATGCCGCCGCCGTTCCCGGCGAGTTCTGGGGCGCGGACTTCAATCCCGTGCACGCCGCCAACGCCCAGGCCCTGGCTCACGCGGCCCAATCGGAAGGCCGGTTCTTCGACGACAGCTTCGCCGACCTCGCGACCCGCGCCGACGTGCCCGGCTTCGACTACATCGGCCTGCACGGGGTGTGGAGCTGGGTCAACGACGACAACCGCCGCGCCATCGTCGATATTTTACGCCATCGATTGAAGGTCGGGGGCGCTCTCTACATCAGCTACAACACCTTGCCTGGCTGGGCGGTGGCCATGCCGCTGCGCCACATGCTGACGCTGCACGCCGAGACGGCCGGCAGCTACGCCCAGGGGGTTGTGGGACGGATCGACAGCTCGATCAGCTTCGGGACCAAGCTGGCCGAAGCCGGAGCGCGGTACTTCGCCGCCAATCCGGTCGCCAAGAACCGGCTCGACGCCATCGCCGGCCAGAACCGGAATTACGTCGCCCACGAGTATTTCAACCGCGACTGGACGCCGATGTATTTCTCAGACATCCACGCCTGGCTGTCGGACGCCAAGCTCGCTTATGCCTGCCCGGCCGCCCTGCTCGAACAGATGGACGCCTTCAACCTCACCCAGCCCCAGCAGGAGCTGATCAACGAGATTCCCCATACCGTTCTGCGCGAGACGGTCCGCGACTACATCCTCAATCAGCAGTTCCGGCGCGATCTCTTCGCCCGCGGTGCACGCCGCCTCTCGCCGCTGGAACGCCAGGAACGCCTGCACGACATGAGCATCGCCCTGACCGTCGCCCCGGAGGACATCGCCTTCGAAGCCGACGCGGGCCTTGGCAAGGTCAACCTCAAGCCGGAGATTTATCGGCCTATCATCGACGAATTGGCGGCTGACGGCGGCAAGCCCAAGCGCATCGGCGACCTGGCCGGGGCGCCGGGCCTGGCCGGATTCGTGCCCGGAACCCTGATGGAAGGCTTGGCGGTTCTGGTCGGCTCGGGCCGCGCTCACCCGGCCCAGTCTGACGCGGCGGTCGAGATCGCCGCCCCGCGTTGCCGGAAGCTCAACGCCGCCCTCATCGACCGGGCCCGAACTGCCGGCGACGTCACCTGCCTGGCCTCGCCGGTGCTGGGCGCCGGGGTTAATGTCGGGCGCTTCGAGCAGATGTTCCTGGGCGCCCACCTACGCGGCAAGAAGAAGCCGACCGAATGGGCCGAAGACGCCTGGGACACCCTCGCCAGGCAGAACCAGGCGATCGTCAAGGACGCCGTGGTGCTGCAAAGCCCCGAGCAGAACCTGGAGGAGTTGCGCATCCAGGCGACCCATTTCCACGACAAGCGGCTGAGCCTGCTCAAGCGTCTCGGTGTCGTCGACTAGCCGTGGCCCGCCTGTTCAACGCCTATGTGATCGTTCACTGGAGCGCGGCGGCCAAGCCGACCACGGGGACGGATGCGGTGTGGATCGGCATCCTCAAGCGGGACGTGCGTTTCCGCCTGGCGTTCGAGGCCCACAACCCGCCGACCCGGGCCCAGGGCGAGACGATGATCGCCGGGATCCTCGACGACCGCATCAAGCGCCGCGAAAGAACCCTGATCGGCTTTGATTTCCCCCTGGGATTTCCCCGCGGCCTGGCCAGTGGCCTGCATCTTCCATCAGCCACGCCGCCCTGGCGAGCGGTCTGGGATCAGCTCGCCCGAATGGTCAAGGACAAGGCCGACAATACCAACAATCGTTTCGGCGTCGGTTCGGAGATCAATCGCCGTCTGACCGGTGGTCCGTTCCCGTTCTGGGGCTGTCCGCCCCGCGACACGCTCACCACGCTGCAGCCCAAGCGGGGGCGCGAGCACGGCCCCGAGGACCTGCCGGAGTACCGACACGTCGAGGTCTCCCACAAGAGCATCAATCCGCTCTGGAAACTTTACTACAACGGCGCCGTCGGCCCGCAGGGCATCCTCGGCATCCCGATGGTCCGGCGACTTCGCTCGGCACGCGAGACAATGCGCGTGTGGCCGTTCGAGACTGGCTGGAAGGCCCTTGCCGAGGCGGACCTGGCCGGCGTCGAGGTTCTCGCCGCCGAGGTCTCGACGGCCGCCTTCAGGCCGACGCCATTGCCCGGCGAATTGAAGGAAAGCGCGGTTGTCCGTGCCCTGGCCGAGCACTTCGCGCGGCTGGACGAGAGTGGCAAGCTCGGGGCCTTGTTCGCGCCTCCCGCCAAGACAAAGCCGGAGGTCGTGGGCGACGTCGAAAGCCAGGAAGGCTGGGCCCTGAGCGCCTGATGATGATCGTCAACGCCCTCGGCGGCCTGGAGAATCCGAACCTTCGGCTCGGCCGCCCGCGCGGTGGGCCCGCCGACACGCACGACCCGCTCATCGACGCCCGCTCGATCGCCGACGCCAGGACGTCAGGCCTCACAGCGGTCAACGTCACCCTGGGCTATGTGGCCGGCGACGAAGATCCGTATCCCTATACGCTTCGCACGCTCGAAGCGTGGGAGCGCATCGTGCGCGATCGTCCGGCCGACCTGATACGGGTCGATCGCGCCGGCGACATCATGCGCGCCCACGACGAGGATAAGCTCGGTGTCATCTACGGCTTCCAGAACGCCGCCCAGATCGGCAACGAACCGGATCGAGTCGAGACTTTCGCGGACCTCGGCGTGCGGGTCGTTCAGCTCACCTACAATGGCGCCAACGCGCTGGGCGACGGCGCCATGGCGGGGGAAAACCGTGGCCTCAGCGACCTGGGGCGAGCGGTTGTCGAGCGGCTGAACGGGCGGGCGATCATGGTCGATCTTTCCCATAGCGGCGAGCGGACCTGCCTGGACGCCATCGCCGCCTCGAGGGCTCCGGTTTCGATCAATCACACCGGATGCCGTGCGCTCTGTGACCTGCCGCGCAACAAATCGGACGCCGAACTGCGCGGCGTGGCCGAGGGGGGCGGCTTCGTGGGAATCTACTTCATGCCTTTTCTGACTCTCGATGGCCGAGCCTCGGCCAACGATGTCGTCGCCCACATCGAACATGCCGTGAACGTCTGCGGCGAGGACCACGTGGGAATCGGCACCGACGGCCCCGTCACCTCCATTGATGATCTGGAGGCCTTCGCCGGCTACCTCGCCGAAGAAAACGCCCACCGCACGCGCTCCGGAATCGCCGCCAAAGGCGAAGGCGCGGACATCTACCCGTTCGTCATCAATCTCCGCGGGGTCGAACAATTCCGCAAACTCGCCGCCATGCTGGCCGAGAGAGGCCACCGCGAAGCGCGGATCGAAAAGATCCTGGGCGGCAACTTCCTGCGTTTCGCCCGCGACGTGTGGGGCGATTGACCTAATCGGCCGCGGCGAGAAGGGCCTCGGCGTCGGCGGCGTCGATAGGCTGAGCGCGCTTGGCGCGGATCACGCCGGCGGCGTCCACGGCATAGGTCTCCGGCACGCCGGTGAGGCCGAACTCGATCCCGGCCGACCCGTCCGGATCGGCGAGGCTGACCGCATAGGGATCGCCGAGCCGTTGCAGAAACCCCTTCGAAGCCGTCCTGTCGTCCTTGTAGGCCACGCCGATGATCCGCACCCCTTCGGCCTTGAGGGCAAGCAGCGCGGGCGATTCCGCCGCGCAGGGCGCGCACCAGGAGGCGTAGAAGTTGACCAGGGCCGGTCCCTTGGCCGCGGCCCTTAGAGGCATGTGTCCGGCTCCGTCCAAGCGGACAAGGTCGAGGGCGGGCAAGGGCTTGCCGACCATGGCCATGGGCGTGACCTGCGGCCCGTGGCGGAGCGACCAGCCGGCGAAGAGGCCGACGGCGGCGAGCAGCGCCGCCAGAGGGGCAAAGGCGATCACGCGCCTCATTGATAGGCGTCCCGTTCCCGAGCCTCGAGCGCGCGCCGCGCGGCCCGGCCACGGACCAAGGTGTCGATGACCATCCAAGCGAAAATCGCCGCGCTCGCTCCATAGGCATCCCATATGTAGGCGGCGTACTTCAACTGGCCTCCCGTAGCGCCAATCCGGCCGCCCGACGCCGGCGCACTTCGGCCCGCGTGCGGATCAGCCACAGAGATCCGAACGCGGCCGTGTAGCCAGCTCCGCCCAGGAAAAGGGGAGCGAGATAGACCGCCGCGATGGTCGGGCCGCCGGCGCGGAAGATCGATTCGCCCTGGTGGAGCGTGTTCCACCAGTCCACCGAGAACTTGATCACCGGCAGATTGACAAGGCCCACCAAGGCCAGGATCTCACCGGCCCGAGCGGCCTTGGCCTCGTCCTCGATGCTGGCGCGCAGCGCCATGTAGCCGACGAACAACAGGAACAGCACCAGGACCGAAACCAGACGGGAATCGCCCCAGGCCCACCAGGTCCCCCACATCGGCCGGCCCCACAGAGAGCCGGTGATCAGCGCGGCGGCGGTGAAGGCGGCGCCCAGCGGAGCGGCCGCCCTGGCGGCGGCGTCGGCCACCGCGTGACGGAAGACGAGGGAAAAGAAGCTCGCCGCGCCCAGGCAGGCGTAGGCCAGCATGGCGGTCCACGCCGCAGGCACATGGACGAACATGATCCGCACGGTGTCGCCCTGCTGGTAATCGGGCGGCGCCCTCAGGCCGAGTGTGAGGCCCAACCCGATCAGGCCGGCGGCGATCACCGCCAGAAGCGGCGCTGCCCAGCGCGAGAAGGCCATGAACCGGTGTGGATTGGCCAGGACGGTGATCATCGCATTTCGGTTAGAGCCGACCGCCGCCGGTTCGGCAAGGCGTTCGCGTCGTCAGCGCGGCGGCGAACGCGAAGCCTGTCCCGGCGGCGGCATCTGGTCGAAGATCGCTCGCTGGGGTGGGGTCAGTTGGGCGTAGAAGGCCTTGGTGGCGGTCATCCTGGCGGATAGTGCGGCGCGCATCTCATCCATGCGGGCCATCATGGCGTCGAGCCGCTGGGGGGTGGGCAGCGTCGCCTCACGGCGGGCCTCGTCGCGGAAATGTTCGGCTTGGCCCGAAGCCGGCTGCATGGCGGCGACGAAGTCCTGCAGAGCCCTCTCCTGATCTGGCCGCAGGCGCAGGTCCTGCCTGAACCGGTCCGACTGTTCCGCCGGGGTGGGTGGCCCGCTCTCGTAGCCGGGGGACGGGGCGGGCGGCGGGCTATTCTGGGCCAGGGCCGGACCAGCGAGGACGACAGCCACGGCCGCAACCGTTAGGGGATTTCGCGGGAGGGGGAACATGGGATCGGAGTCTCCAGCCAGAAGCGCTGCGCCTGCGCGCCTTATATGGCGCCAGTTAAACCGGCCCAGGGCCGCCGCCAAGCTCTTCGCAGTCCTGGTGATGTTGACGTTGACCGCGACAGCCGCAGAGGCCCAGTCCGCCTGTGCACGCGGCTCGCGGCTGGTCGGCCGCTGCTTCTTGGTCCACGGCCGCCTGTCCGCCTACAATGGAACTCCGACCTTCCGCATCTGGCCAATCGGCGGACGCCGTTTGTTGGGTGTCGATGATGTGTCGGATACCAGCGGGCTGCCGGCCGCCGTGAAGCGCCTTCTGCCTGCCGATGCTTTCACCGTGACGATCACCGGCGACTACCGCCTATGCCCTTTCACTCGATCGCGGCCGGGATGGATGCAGTACGTCTGCATCGCCGGAGCGTCCCACCTCGAAACGCGCCCACGCCCTTAGCCCAGGGCGTTGCGGCACGCGGCAGCCATGGCCATGGGGGCGAATGCGACGGCGACGAGGGCGTAGGCGGTGAGGAATGCGAGGCCCGTGCGCCATTCCAGCCCGGCGGACCAGGCGGCGATGGCGCCGCCGCCGAAAATCACCGGCGGGATGAGCAAAGGCAACACTATGAGCGCCAACAGGACTCCCCCCCGCCGGGCGGCCAGCGCCAGGGCGGCCCCGACGCCGCCGACGAAGGCGAACGCCAAGCCGCCCATAATGGCGGCGAAGCCGATCATCGGCGCCGCGCGAGGCGCTTCGCCCATGGCGACGGCGACCAACGGAGCGGCGACGGCCAGGGGAAGTCCAACGACCAGCCAACTGGCCAGGCATTTGACCGCACAGACGCCTTCCAATGACACGGGACCCAGCGCCAGGAGATCCAGTCCACCATCCTCGAAATCGCGCTCGAACAGACGTTCGAGGGAGAGAAGCGAGGCCAGCGCCAGGACTGCCCAGGTGGCCCCGCTCGCCATCGCCGCCAGGGGCCCGGGCGCGGGACCGAGAGCCAGCGGGAAGAGGGTCGCCGCCGCAGCCAGGAAGCCCACCGCCAGGAGGGGCCCGCCGCCGCGCCCCCAGGCTAGGGACACCTCCCGTCGCATCAGGATGGTGAGCGGGCTCACCCACCCAGCTCCAGCGTGCGGGCGGCAACGGGCAATGGATCATGCACGGCGGCCAGGATCAGACCGCCAGCGGCCATATGCTCGGCCATGGCTTCGCCCATCAAGGTGCGGCCGCCCGCATCGAGCGGGGCGAGGGGCTCGTCGAGCAGCCACAGGCGACGCGATGCGGCGATCAGACGAGCCAGGGCGAGCCGGCGCTTCTGGCCGGCCGACAGGCGGCGCGTTTCCAGGCCGAGCTGCCGCGTCAGGCCCAACCGCTCCGCCGCCGCGAGGGCGGCCGTCTCATCGGCGCCCCCCCACCTCGCCTGGAAAAGAAGCTCCTCGTACGCCGTGCGGTCGCTCTTGAGGCCGTCCTGGTGGCCGACGAGGTGGCAGGCCCGGCGACGGACCTCGGAGACTTCGAAGGCGCCTTCGAACACGACTTCGCCGGCGAGCGGCTGAAGCAGGCCGGCCACGGCGCGCAGCAGGCTGGTCTTACCCGACCCGTTGGGCCCGGTCACCGCCAGCGCCTCGCCGGCGGCGACGCGCGAAGAAAGGCCCTCGAACAGCACCCGCCCACCACGGGCGACCGAGAGGTTTTTCAGGCGCAGCGCGGCGATCATCCGCCGCCACCTCTGGCCGCGGATCGCCTCGGCCGGCCCTCATGGACGGCTCGGTCCGCCCGGTCTAAGAGACGCGCGGCCCAGGAAACGACCCGCCGCCAGGATCGGACGCTGTGAGTCCGCTCCGCCGAGCGCGCGATCTTCCGAACCGGTTTTCGGTGGGCCTGGAACAGGAAGGGATCCCCCAAACATGCCGTCTCTCGACAGCCTAAAGACCCGCCGCCAGCTTCAAGTCGGCGACCGAACCTACGACTACTATAGCCTCGCCGCGGCGGAGGCGGCGGGACTTTCCGGCATATCGCGCCTGCCGGTCTCTATGAAAGTGCTGCTCGAGAACCTGCTGCGCAACGAAGACGGCGTCTCAGTCAGCGAGGACGACATCAAGGCGATCGGCGCCTGGATCGACGACAAGGGCGCGGGCCAGCACGAGATCGCCTTTCGCCCCGCCCGGGTGCTGATGCAGGATTTCACCGGCGTGCCGGCCGTGGTCGACCTGGCGGCGATGCGCGATGCGCTCGGCAAGCTCGGCGGCGATCCGGAGAAGATCAATCCTCTCAATCCCGTCGATCTGGTCATCGACCATTCGGTGATGGTCGATCACTTCGGCACGTCCAAGAGTTTCGCCGAGAACGTCGCCCGAGAATATGAGCGCAACATGGAGCGCTACCGCTTCCTGCGCTGGGGCTCTCAGGCGTTCAACAATTTCCGCGTCGTTCCGCCCGGCACGGGCATCTGCCACCAGGTCAACCTGGAGAACCTGGCCCAGACGGTATGGACCGGCCTCGATGGCGAGGCGACCCTCGCCTACCCGGACACCGTGGTCGGCACCGACAGCCACACCACCATGATCAACGGCCTTTCGGTGTTGGGCTGGGGCGTCGGCGGCATCGAAGCGGAGGCGGCCATGCTTGGCCAGCCCCTGCCGATGCTGATCCCCGAGGTGATCGGCTTCAGGATCACCGGAGCCCTGCCGGAAGGGGCGACGGCCACCGACCTGGTGCTGACCATCACCCAGATGCTGCGCAAGAAGGGCGTGGTTGGCAAGTTCGTGGAGTATTTCGGCGATGGCCTGCATGGCTTGACCGTCGAGGACCAGGCGACCATCGCCAACATGGCCCCCGAATACGGCGCCACCTGCGGCTTCTTTCCGATCACCCGGGCGACCATCGACTATCTCGCCGCCACCGGCCGGACCCCTGAGCGGGTCGCCCTTGTGGAGGCCTACGCCAGGGAACAGGGTCTATGGGTCGAGGCCGGAGCGGAGGCCCCGGTCTTCTCGGATACACTCGAACTCGATCTCGCCACGGTCGCCCCGTCCCTGGCCGGTCCAAAACGGCCCCAGGACCGGGTGGCCCTGGCCGACGCCGCCGCGAGCTTCGCCGCGGCGTTGGAAACCGAGTTCGGCAAGGACGATGTGTCCATGGCCAAAAGGACCAAGGTCGAGGGCGAGACCTTTGACGTCGGCAACGGTGATGTGGTCATCGCCGCGATCACCTCGTGCACCAACACCTCCAACCCCAGCGTGCTGATCGCCGCCGGTTTGGTGGCTCGGAAGGCCGTGGAAACCGGCCTAAAAGTCAAGCCGTGGGTGAAGACGTCCCTGGCGCCAGGCTCGCAGGTGGTCACCGACTACCTGGCCAAGGCCGGCCTCACCAAGCCGCTCGATTCCCTCGGTTTCAACCTGGTCGGATATGGCTGCACGACCTGCATCGGCAATTCCGGCCCGCTGGCCGAGCCGATCTCAAAGGCGGTGACCGACGGCGACCTCGTGGCCGTAGCGGTGCTGTCGGGGAACCGCAACTTCGAAGGCCGGGTCAATCCGGACGTCCGCGCCAACTATCTCGCCTCGCCACCGCTGGTGGTGGCTTACGCCCTGGCCGGGTCCATGCTCACCGACCTCACCACGCAGCCACTGGGCAACGGCAAAGGCGGCAAGGAGGTGTTCCTGAAGGATCTGTGGCCGACCAACGAAGAAATCGCCGCCGTCCAGCACAAGGTGGTGGAATCGCAGATGTTCGCCAAGCGCTACAAGGACGTCTTCAAGGGAGACAAGGCTTGGCAGGGGATCGAGGTTGCCGGCGGCCAGACCTACGGCTGGGACGTTGGCTCGACCTACGTTCAGAACCCGCCCTATTTCGAGGGCCTGACCATGGCCCTGGAACCCGTGACCGATATCGTCGAAGCGCGGATACTGGGCATCTTCGGAGACTCGATCACCACCGACCACATCAGTCCCGCCGGCAATATTCGAAAGACCTCACCGGCCGGCGAGTATCTTTCCCAACACCAGGTGAGCCAGTCCGAATTCAACTCCTATGGGGCCCGGCGGGGCAACCACGAGGTGATGATGCGCGGCACGTTCGCCAATATCCGCATCCGAAACAAGATTACTTCGGACATCGAGGGAGGCGTCACCCGCCACTTCCCCTCCGGCGAGGTGATGTCGATCTATGATGCGGCCATGCGCTACAAGTCGGAAGGCCGCTCGGCGGTGGTTTTCGCCGGCAAGGAATATGGCACAGGTTCGTCTCGCGACTGGGCGGCGAAGGGGACCAAACTTCTGGGCGTGCGCGCAGTCATCGCCGAGACGTTCGAGCGCATTCATCGCTCCAATCTCGTGGGCATGGGAGTGCTGCCGCTGCAGTTCATCGCCGAGGGCTGGCGTCGCCTGAACCTCGCCGGTGATGAGATCGTCACCATCCGCGATCTTGATGACATCCAACCTCGTCGCCAGCTGATGGTCGAGCTTTATCGGCCATCGGATGGAAAGATCGCCCGCTTCCCGGTGCGCTGCCGCATCGATACGGCCATGGAGCTCGAGTATTTCAAGAACGGCGGGGTACTGAACTTCGTCCTTCGGAATCTCGCGCGCCAGGCGGCCTAGGCTGACCGGCGGCCCTCACGTTTTCGTGACCTGCCGATGCCAACAAAGTTGGATTAAGTGCGCGGCGATGAAGAGCGCCCATCTCGCGCCTTGCCTGATCGCCGCCGTCCTCGCGGCGAGCACCGCGGTGGCGCGCCCGCTGGTGGTGGTGGAGCTATACACCGCTCAAGGCTGCGGCTCCTGCGGCAAGGCTGACGCCTTGGCCGCTGGGCTCGCCGATCATGCCGGGTTGACGGCCCTGACCTTCAACGTCGATTACTGGGATTATCTGGGCTGGAAGGACACCTTCGCCCAATCTGAATTCGCCGATCGCCAGCGAGCCTATGACAAGCGCTTCGGGCTGCGCGACGTCTACACGCCTCAAGTCATCATCGACGGCATCGCCCAGGCATCCGGCGACAACCCCGCCGAGATCGATCGCCTGATTCGGGCGGCGCGGCGCGCGCGCGTGAGCGGCCCGGATATCACGCCTCGTGCCGACGGCACCGTCGCGGTGATGACCGGACGCGCTCCCAGGGGGGGCGACGACGTTTGGCTGATCCGCTACGATCCGCGCACCCAGAGCGTGGTGGTCAAGGACGGCGAAACCAAGGGCCAGACGCTCGCCCACCGAAATGTCGTGCGCCAATTGATCAAGCTGGGAGATTGGACCGGCAAGAGGCGGGTGTTCCACTTGCCGGCCGCCAAGGAGGAAGGACTCGAAACCCTGATCCTCGTCCAAGCGCCCAACGGCGGCCGGATCGTGGGGGCTCTGCGGCAAGCCCCGAAGGCCTAAGGTCGGAGCGTAGCGGCAAAAGAAAAGCCCCGCGACCAAGCTGATCGCGGGGCCTCTCATGGGACCGTCTCTGCGAAAAGGCGGTGCGTCGGCTGTCCGGGACCCGCCAATCCAGGGGGGCTGGGGGGGCTGTTCAGGGTCCGGGATCAGAAGCGCCCCGAGCAGCCGACATCGGTCATATCGACCCGCAACCCGGCGGCCGGACGACCGAAATAAGGTCATTTCACGGCTGATGGTTGCCGCTCGTTAATGATTTTTGGGCGCGTGTCGCGGAGGCCACGTCGACGGGCGGTCGCCCGCGGCGCCCAACCTAGGCTAGAAATCGATCATGCACATGGCCGGAAGGAAGCTCGGGGCGGTAATCCTGGTCGGCGGGGCCTCGGCGCGGATGGGAGAGAACAAAGCCGCTCAGGACTGGGGCGGCCGCCGTGGCGTGGACATTGTCGCCGATCTGGCCCGCGCCGCTGGCGCCGGCCTGGTGGTCACCGCCGGCGCCGACCTTGGCCTGCCGTTCGTCATCGATCCGTGGCCCCGCGCGGGTCCGACCGCCGGAGTCGTCGCCGGCGCCGCCTTCCTGCAGACCCGCGGCTACACCCACGCCTTACTGCTTGCGGTCGATGCGCCAACTCTGACACGAGCCGATCTCGCCCCTCTGGTCGAGGCGCGGGATCCGGGCGCGGCCTACGAGGGTTTCCCCGTGCCGGCCGTCATGGCTCTGGCGGCTCTTCCCAGCGAGGCGGCGCCCGCATGGCCGTTGCGCCGCTTGATTGAGCGGGCGGGGCTCGCCTCGCTCCCCGCGCCGGAGGCGTCCAGCGCGCACCTGAAGGGGGCCAATACGGTAGCCGAACACGCCCATCTCCTGGGGGAGTTCATCGCCCGGGACCATGGCCACGGCGGTCGCCGATGAATTGGAAGCGGGCCATCGCACGCCGCATCCGCCGATTCGAACGGCGCCTCGTCGCCGCGTGGCCGAACAAGGCGCTCCTGGCCGGCCACGTGCTCCGTTCCGGCCTTTTCGACCCCTATGCCTACGCGGCCGCCGCGGACCTTCGCGGCCTCGGCGAGCAGGCCCTGATCGACCACTATCTCGCGAATCCCGGTGGCCCGTCGCCGCAGCCGCGCTTCGACGCGAGCCGATACTCGACCCTCGCGGGCCTCGCCGCGGGTGTCGATCCTTTTGTCCATTTCCTCCTTCACCGGCCCGCGGACGGACTGGCCCAGGATTTCAACTCGGCGACTTACCTCACGGAAAACCCCGATGTTCGCCTGGACGGTTGGGAACCGTGCCGGCACTTCGTCGAGCTTGGCTGGCGGCAGGATCGCCTTGCCCCCCGGGAGCCGCCGAGCGACGCCCCCGACTTCACGGGCCTGAGGGGTCGGGCGGCGCTCGATGGCAATATCGACGTGATCGTACCTGTCTATCGCGGCCGGCGCGAAACCCTGCGGGCGATCCACAGCGCACTGAGCGCCCGGGTCGATGCGGATTTCAGGTTACTGATCATCGACGACGCATCGCCCGAACCGGCGCTGTCCGCCGACTTGGCGAAGCTGGAGGCGCTGGGTCTCGTCGCGCGGATGGCCAACGGCGTCAACCTCGGCTTCACGGCCACCGCCAACCGCGGACTGGCGGCCGGACCCGGCCGGGACAAGGTATTGCTCAACGCCGATTGTGAGGTCCATGAGGGGTGGCTGGATACTTTGCGAGCGCACGCCTACGCGGCCGGGAATATCGGGACGGTCACCCCACTTTCGAACGCGGCGACGATCCTCAGCTACCCGATCCGGCTGCGCGATAACCACTCGGCCCTTGAGCTGAGCCATGCCGAACTGGCCGCGCTCGCCGCCCGGCTACCCCACGACACCGTGGAGATTCCCACCGGTGTCGGATTCTGCATGTTTTTGCGGCATGATTGCCTCCAAGCAGTCGGCGCCTTCGACGAGGCGGCCTTTCCGCGCGGTTACGGCGAGGAAAACGACTTCTGCCTCAGGGCCGCGAAGGGGGGTTGGCGCAACCTGGCCGCAATCGACATTTTCGTCAGCCACCGCGGATCGGTCAGTTTCGGGGAGGAGCGCCACCAGCTCGTGCAAAAGGGCCTTGTGGCTATGGAGGCGAGACACCCGGGCTATCGGACCCAGATCGCCGATTTCAACCGCGCCGACCCGCTCTTATCGGTCCGCGTCCAGCTCGATATTGCACGGATCGGCCGAGCCGGCCATTCGGGACGTTTGGTGCATGGGGCGGAGCCGACCACCGATGATCTCGTGCTGCGGAAACTCCCCGGCCCGGCAGATCGATTTAGCATCTTCTCGCCGCACGCTCGGAGCACACCGAACCTCGCTCCCTTCGGCCTTCGACAGGCGCCGCAAAAAACGGCCAAGTTACTGCGGCGCTTGGGAGTTGACGAGATCGTGATCTTCGAGCCGGCAATCATCGGTCAAGGAGCGGTGGCGGCCCTCAGGGCATTGGCCAACATCAACAAGCTGCGATTTCGCTGCGGTTGAAGGTTGGAACGCCCGCAAGGAAATGATAGCGATAAGATTCAGAGTTGAAACAAGGGGCGCTTAAGCGAGATCGATGAGCGGGGCCGCCTTCGGGCTTCCACTAAACCTGCTCTAAATCGCTTAGATTTGCGCGTGGAACTTTTTATTTGGATGAGGCGAGCGGATACATTCAAGTAATGAGAGATGGTTTTGAAGAGTTGGAGTTTGGGCCCAGTGAATTGGAGCGGTTGCTTTGCAATCCTTCAGCTTTGGGGTTTATTGAGCAGCTCGCCCCACGGATAGACGACGCTTGGTCGGTAGTGTTCCCCGATCTGCGCGCGCTGCCGCCCGGCAAGGGTGAATTCAAGCCGCTGCGGATTTGCATCGCCACCGAGGATATCGTCGGGCCGGTTCGCAACGGCGGGATCGGGACAACCTACGCCGCGCTGGCCGAGTTGCTCGCCAAACTCGGCCACGACACCACCATCCTGTATTTGCGCGGTCAGGACGTCGAGACCGGCGATATCGAGCAGTGGGTTCGCTACTACGCCGATCGCGGCGTGAATTTCGTACCGGTCCCCAACTATGCCACGCGCGACGATATCCGGACAAACGCCGACCGCTGGCTGCGCGCCCCCTACAACATGCTGCGGTATCTGATCGATCATCCTATGGATGTGGTGCACGCCTCCGAATGGCGTGGGTCGGCCTATCTGAGTCTGCTGGCCAAGAGTCAGGGGCTGGCCTTCGCCAACACCCTGTTCGTGATCAAGACATCCTCCCCATGGATGTGGAACCGACTCTATGGCTCCCAACCGCTGGAACGCCTGGAGGATCTGGCCAAGGTCAATGCCGAGCGGCAAAGCGTCGAATTGGCCGACGTCGTGATCGGCGGCAGCCTGCATCTGCTGCGTTGGATGAGCAGCCAAGGCTATCGCATACCCCGTGCGCGCACCTTCGTGCAGCCGAACGTGGCGACGTTCGAATCGCTCCAGGATTTGATGTCGCAGCGCAGTCTCACGCCGGGCACCCGGGTTCCTATCGATGAGTTCGTATTCTTCGGCCGCCTCGAGGCGCGCAAAGGGCTGTTCATTTTTTGCCAGGCGATCAAGCGCCTCATCCGCCAGGGCGTACCCCTGCCGCCGCGGATCAGTTTCATGGGCAAACCGGGGGCCAAGCTCACCGCACGGCCGACCCAAACGGTCATTCAATACATCGAGGACGAAACTCGCGACTGGCCGACCGAGGTCCAGATACTCACCGAGTTTCAGCAGCACGACGCCATTCAGTACCTGCTCGGCGGCGCCCGCCTGGCGGTAATGCCGTCCGTGATCGAGAATTCGTCGATGGCGATCTATGAGGCGGCGATCTGCGGAATACCGAGCGTCGCCACCGCCGTGGGTGGAAACGCCGAGCTCGTCGCGCCGATGGATCGGACTCAGGTTCTTTGCGATCCGCACCCCCTCTCGCTTGGCGACAAGTTGCGCGAAGCGATCGAGCGCGGGGGCTATATTCCCCGACCCAGCTTCGACAATGACGAAAATCTCGAGATCTGGCGCGACTTCCACCGGTCCCTCGGCAGCGGCCTCAGAGAGAATCTTTTAAAGGAGCTGCGCGCCGATCCGAAGCCAGCGGCGGCGGCTTCGGCCAGCATTTGTATCTATCACGCTGGACGCGAAGGCGCATTGCGAGCGAGCCTGGAAAGCATCGCCGCTCAGGAGGCGCTACCGATCGAAACTCTGATCGCGGTGGACAGTGACGACGCGGAAGGCGCTGCGCGAGTGCGCGAAGTGGCTGCTGAATTGAACGTGCCGGTCACCGTGATCGAGACGTTCGACCTCGACGCCGGAGCGTCATTCAACGCCATGGCGCGGCGGGCAACGGGGGATTTTCTCTTGCTGCTGTGGGAGGGCGCGACTTTGCGGCCGGCCGCCTTGCGGGCCCTGGAGACGGTCGCGCAGGCAAGCGGGGCCGAACTTCTCAACTATTTCTATCGCGTAGTCGAACCGGGCTCCGATAAACCATCCTATCTGAAGGCCTTGGTCATGGGCAGTTCGACCGATGCCTTCTTCCGCAAGGACATTACGGCTCTTCCTTTATTCGTCAGGAGCAAGACCTTCATCGAGTTGGGTGGTTTCAGTTCGGACTACCGGGTGCTGTGCGGCGACTACGAATTCGCCGCCAAAGTGCAGCTGGCAGGTCGTCGCTGCGAGACCATTCTATTGGAACTGGGCGATGTTCCGTCCTGGGACGACCGATGGCTGTCCAAAAAGGGCTACGACATTCCGGTCAGCCACTTCCGGGCTATCCGGCCGCAGCTGGCCGCGGTTCCCCTCGGACTTCGCGATATGCTTTTGCTCAGCAAGGGGCTGCAGATAAAGCCAAGTCGGCAGGCGACGCCGGTCGAAACCGACTCCGCCGTTGACCAGGCGCTCAGCCGGATGATGCAGAGTCTCTCTCAGCGCCCGAGAGCCACAAAGCAGCAACCCGTGAACGGGCAGGGCGGGGCCGCCAAGCGAAGCGGTCGCCGCAGCTCCAGTGTCCTGGACCTGATCGACGCCGTCGAGGCGCGGGCGGCGGCGCCAGCGGTCAATCGGCCGCCGGCCAGCCGTTTGGGCGGCAATGTTGTTCAGGAAGGCTCTCAGATTGGCCAGATCCTGGCTGTCTATGGCGGTTCGATCTACGGCTGGGTTCTCGACCTCAAGGATCCCGCCCAGCCCGTCGATATCATACTCAGCGGCGAGGGATTGGGCGAGGACATTGCCGCGATCGCCAACGTGGACCTGCCCCTGGCGCTGAAGGCGCCCGACGGGGTCGATGGGCACGGATTCCGCATTCCATTGCGTCCCGCATGGCTTGATCGCCTGCCCGGCCGCAAGCTGTGGTCGCCCGTCCTTGGGTTCCGGTCGCCGATGAAGCTCACGGTGCGCACGCCAGACGGTCTGGTTCTCACCCGCGCCATCGCTTTGCCCGGCGTCGGCGCCGATCTTTCATCCCTTGGGATCGAAGGCTTCTGTGACCCGAGCGATGATGGCGTCGTCAAGGGCTGGGCCAAGCGCGGGCCCTCGGACGAGGACCGGCTCGACCTGGCGATCTTCGTGGATCAGATGTTTCTTACTCGAGTTCGAGCCGATCTTTACCGCGAAGACGTCCATCTCAATGGCCATGGGGACGGCGAGTACGGCTTCGGCGTCACCCTGCCGGCGCCTTATCGAGACGGAACCCGGCGGCGGGTGGACGTGGTCGTGGCTGACAGCGGCACGCCTCTGGCCCGCTCGCCATTGTGGGCGCAGGGTCGCCGGCTTACGCACCGCCCACAAGAGGGACAGGCCGGCAGATGAGACTCCTGATCACCGGCGGTTGCGGCTTTATCGGCACCAATCTCGTCAGCCGGCTCGCCGGCAACCCGGACATCGACATTCGTGTTTTCGACAATGAATCCATGGGTAAGCGCGCCCACCTGAATGGTTTCGCCGGCGAATTCGTGCATGGCGACGTGCGTGACGCCGCCGCGGTCTCCAGCGCAGTCGAGGGAATGGATGCCGTAGTCCATCTCGCGGCCGACACTCGGGTCATGGATTCCATCGCCGACCCCAAACTCAATTTCGAAGTCAACGTCCAAGGCGGCTTCAACCTGCTCGAAGCCATGCGAGCTCAAGGCGTGCAGCGGCTAGTGAATGCCTCGACGGGCGGAGCGATTATCGGCGAGGCGACTCCGCCCGTTCATGAAGAGATGGTGGCGCGGCCGATGTCACCGTACGGCGCGGCCAAGCTGATGATGGAGGGCTATTGTTCCGCCTACGCCGGAAGCTACGGTTGGAAGGCGCTGTCGCTGAGATTCTCCAACGTGTACGGACCCATGTCCTTCCACAAGGGCAGCGTCGTGGCGGCGTTCTTCAAGGAGATTCTGAAAGGCGAGCCTCTCGTCGTCTATGGCGATGGCGAGCAGACCCGCGACTTCGTCTTCGTTGGCGACCTTTGCGCCGGCATAATGGCCGGCCTTCATGGAGGGGCGACCGGCGCCATCCAGCTCGGGTCGGGCCGCCCACTGACCGTCAATGCCCTCATCGAGGCCATGCGCGAGGTCGTCGCGCCGACACCGGTCAGAGTGGAATACCGCCCCCATCGGGCCGGCGAGGTCCGCGACACGTGGTGCGAAATCAGCCGCGCCCGCGCCGATCTCGGTTTCGAGCCTTCAACGCCGCTAAAGGATGGCCTCGCGCAGACCTGGTCCTGGTTCCTTGCGCAAAAGGCGAACGGTGGCTGAGGCCTAGGGGGCCGGTATCGCAGGTGGCATGAATTCGCGGCGACCGGAATACTGGCCAGTCATGCATTCTAGGGCGTCCCATGGGCTCTGAAGCTCGGCCTGCTCTCGGCGCATGATGAGGGCAAACTTCACAAACAGCACTCTTGGCCAGTGGTTTCGCGCTCGACGGCCCCCAGCCGCGGCGCCCGCCGACGGCAGGCTCGGCTGGTTCGAGGGTGTTCGCGACGACAGATTGTGCGGCTGGACATTTCTTCCCGCCGAACCGTGGCGTTCGTTTGAGGTAACTCTCGAGGCGTCCGGCGGCCTCACCCGAACGGTTCGCGCCGACCGCTTCCGCGCCGATTTGCAGGCGGCGGGAGCAGGCGACGGGTACTTCGGCTTCTCGATCCCCGCGGCGTGGCTTCCGGGCGCGGCCCTCGGAGCGAGCTGCCTATGGACGGACCTGGGCGTGGCCCTTCCGGGCAGCCCATGGGATCCGTCGCGAACGAGGCGCTTTCGCGCGGGCGCTCTGTTGGCGGCGTTCGATCGGCCGCCCGCCGGAGACCCACGCCTCAGCGGCTGGGTTCGCGACCGTCGCGCGCCCCTGCGTCGCGTGCGGCTCGCCGCCCGAGTGGCAGGGGAGGAGGTTTCCGGCGCTGTCGCGTGCCTTTACAGACGCGGCTCGTCGAGAGGACGAGGTGATGACTTCCACGGCTTCGTCCTGGCGTTGCCCGCGCCCTTGCGCCTGCTTGCCGGAGGCCTGGACATGGTCGACGCCGACGATGGCAGCCTGCTGGCGCGCCTGGGACCGCGAAGCCTGTGAGTCATCGGGCGGCGATCATTCTCCCGTACGGTCCCGACGCCTGGCGGGTTGCGAACCTGACCGAGGGGTTCATTCGGGTCGCCGAAGCCCTGGCGCGCGGCGGCTTCACCGTCGAACTCTTTCGGCCACAGGAGGCGCCGGCGGAGCCCGCCTCGCCGCCCGGCCTAACCGTGACGCCACTGGTATTCACCGCGCCGCCCATTCTGGCAGGACCGGCGCCGGCGCATCTGAGCCGCTCCCTGCGCCTTGGTCATCAATTGTGGCGCCGCCTCGCCGACGATCCGCCGGACATCGTCCTGGCGCCTATGGCCGGCGGAATTTTGCAACCCTGCCTGATGAGCCGCCGGCTCGGCGAAAGCCTCGAGGCGACCCGCTTCGTGATCTGGGGGGAGGCCGGGGCTGCCGAACGGCATGAATTGGGCGACTTGGAACCGGCGGGGATCTCCACGGTCATTGATGACGCGCTCGAGACGACGGCACGCCGCTTGGCCGACGTCATCGCCGGCCCGAGAGAGGCTGGCGCCGCGGGGAGTTCCCTGCGGCTGGCGCTCCCAGGCAGAACGGTGGCGATCGGCCCCGCCGACTCGCTGCGCATCGATGAGATCGTCTTCGTCGGCCCGGCGTCCGAGCGCCACGGCGCCGCGGAATTCCTGGCCAGCATCGAGCGTATGGGGCACGCCGGTTTGCTGGCTGATCGGCGGGTGACCTTTTTGGGCCCTTGGCGCGAAGGCCCTATGGGTCTTGGAAAGGCCATGCTCGGCCGCCGCGCCCAGGACTGGCCCTTCGCCTTCACCCAGATCGACGAGCATCGCCCTGACAAGGTCCTCGAGCACTTGCGCCAACGCGGCGTGTTGGCGGTGTTCGCCGGCGCCGCCCCCGACGACGACGTGATCTTGGCGGACGCCGCCAGTGCCGGACTGGCGACTGCCGTCAGCGCGCGCCATCCCTTGGCCGAGTGGCTGGCGCCCGCCATCGGCGTCTGCGCGCCTGATCTGGCCGATCTGGATAAGTTCGTGGTGTCAGAGGCGCCACGGCCGACCGCGAGCGCGCGCGCCGCCGACTGGGCCGGCGCGTTCGAAGCCGTAATCGGCATCCGCCGGCCGAGGGACCGCCGCGTCTCTGCTCGCACGGCGAGTCTGTGCATCACCCACAGGAACCGGACGGCCGAGCTGGCGGCCGCCCTCCACAGTCGGGGCTCGGCGGCTGGTCCGGGGCTGCGCACTGTCGTCGTCGACACCGGCAGCACGGCCGAATCCCTCTCCCGTCTCGCCGCCCTGGAAGCGCCTGGCGTGGAGATCATCGAAGGTCCTCCGGGCGCCCGCCAGGGTGTTGCGCGAAACCTCGCCGCCAGCCGCTCAAGCGGTGAGATTCTCGTCTTTCTGGATGACGACAACCTCTTCGTGGATGAGGGACTTTCCAGACTCATTGCCGCTTTCGACGACCCCAAAGTGGATCTGGTCGCGCCCAACCTGGCGATTCACGACAAGGCCGCCGGCGAAGGTCGGGCCATGGGCGACCTGGTGTTCATGGGTTTCACGGGGTGGGCAGGCCTGCTGTTCAATGGATTCGGTGACGCCAACTTCGCAATCCGCCGCCGGTGTTTCGACGAGATCGGCGGGTTCGTCGACGACGACGCCGCTGCTTTCGACTGGATCTTCTTCGCCGCCGCGCAAGCCAGGGGGCGTGAGATCGGCGTTTTGCAGAAACCTGCCATCGGCTACCAACGCGACTTGGCGGCGCGCGATCGAAAGTGGCGAAAGCTCGATCTCGAGGGACCCCGACGGCAGGTCCTCAGGGCTTACGGGGTCGACCGGCAGCTTGCCCTTGTCCTGGGCCTGACCCAGTTTCTGACCCACGCCGCCATCGATTAAGTCGGCGCGGCGCGCTCAAGCCGCGGCGGTCGCCTTGGCCAGCGCGGTCATGGTCTTGTCATAGGCCTTCTTCATCCGGCGGCCCGTGTTGGCGACCTGTTCAGGATAGGCCGCGCTCGCCCCTTGCCAAACGGCGGAAGCCTGATCGCCGCGGCCGAATGCGCTGAGCGCGCGGATTTTGCAAAGCTCGATCATGTACTTGCGGTCGATATCGACGGTTCGCTCCTTGGCCCGGTCCAGCAAAGCCATCTGTTCATCGACGGGCAGGGAGTGCGTATCCAGCGACAGCAGCGCTTCCGGAATCTCCTTTTTCAGAGAAAATACGGCCATAGAATGGATCTCACCAAGGTAATCGAAATACTCGGTCATATACTCCTGAATGATTTTGATGTGGACTGCGCCATCCATGAAATAATCCTGCTGGATTACTATAGAACCGACCTTCAGACTCGGAAAAAACTCTCTATACACGTGCGATTGTATGGCCCTTGTTTTTAGAATATCGAGGAAGATTATCTCTATCGGACCTGCATCCCACGTCTCGAAAAGGATATCGCCGATCTTCAGCTCAACCATGTCCTCGACCGGGGCGATCTTCTCGCGCAGGACATCCTCGAAACTCGACTTCACTGGCAAATCGATGCCGTGCTTATTGAATGTGCGCACAAGGTTCGGCCGGACGATTGCCTGTTCGTAGGTCACGATGGGTCTCGGCCGCTGCGCCAATATCGCCGCGCAATCCGGGTTATCCCTCAGCCCCATCCCAAGACTCATCGTCGAGGCGCCAAGGAAGGCGCCCGCATCGACGATGGCGCCCCGCCCGGTGTAGATTTTCGCGGCCACTCCGTAGAGGAAACGGCGTTCGTTCGGTGACATCATGGAAGGCGCGTCCAGCACGGCCGCCGGTGGGGCGTCGACTACACATTCGGCTAGGCTGGAAAGACGGACTGTGCGCATCGGGTTGTCGCCACTCAAATGTGCCGCGCTGTCGGCCGGCGGACTAGACCCGATCGGCCGTGGAATTTCAACGTCTGATGACCAATCCACCGCCGTGAAAACGCAGATTCGCGACCCGGCCGTCTTCAGGGCCATCACTGCCGGGACGCCGCCGTTGGTCAGTCCGCGCCGGGCGGCGGCAGATCGTCTTCAATGATCCAATCCTCGCGGCCGATCAGTTGTAGGTGGGCGCGCGCATCGGTGGGATTTTCGAACCGGTCGAGTATTTGAACGCCGTGCCGCTTCAGCGTCGGCCATGATCCGGGGATGGCCGCGACTCCCAGGAAATCAAGGATGGCGACGATGCCGGCTTCCGTTCGGGCGGCGCGATAGTCGATCACCATGGACGGGGCCTCCGCCTTGGCGATTTCGGGCAGCCATTGCTGATACACCTGCTCGCGACGTGCCCGGTAGGCCTCGAATTCAACGACGTCGAAACGGCACACGCCGGCTCTCAGGTCGTCACCTCGGCGCGCGAGGCCCTGGCCCGTCACCTCGACCAATTTTTGCGAAGAGTAGGACGCCAGAAGGTTTGAGCGGGTCAGAACAACCTTGCGCCCCCGATCCGCCACGAGTTTGCGCGTCACCTCGACCGGGCCGCTGAAATGATGCTTCAACCCCACTATGCGTTCATCGGTCGCCCCCTCCAGTGCCGAGACGAAAGCTACGGGCGAGGCTATCCTGCGAGCCAGGTCACGCCATCGTTGATCAAGGCGGCCGAACAAATCCGCTTCGAAGATGTCCTTCGAAGAGGGCCACCCTTGCCTGGAGAAGACGGCGCGATGACAGTAAACTTCAGGATGCTCGCAAAGCCGCAACGCTACCATCACCGAGCCGGTGCGCGGCATCGAGAAAAGGACGAATCTGCGCTTCACGGTTGCTGCGCGCCGGAGGGTGAGAGCGGCCACGCTGCATTCAAGGGAAACGCCATCCGACGCATGGTTCTCACATGCCCCGAACCGCGGTCAAGCACAGCTTCCCCCATGGTAGACCTCAACTCGCCATCGGGAGAGGCCGTCGGCCAGTTTCTTTGGGGCTCCGGCCTGGGCGAAGCTGTCCCCGGAGGAAATGGCGTCGGCCCGCCGGTCGAGCTTCGCGACGCGGCGCGTTGCTTGGCCTGGACCCGACCATCGGGCCGCACCCCCCGCGCCGGTTCGGCAGCTTGCAATTTGTCCCTTTTTCCAAGGTCCGCTCATCGCTAGAAGGCGAGACGATCGGGGTAATGATATGCTCGAGCTAGCGGACCGGCCCAAGAATTCCAGCGGCCGCATCATCAAATTGGCGGGAACCACTGACATGCTTTTTCTCTACGACCAGCCCAAGCAGATTCGCGTCGAACGAATGGTGACCAACAACGGCGTCACCACCCGCGTGCGCCTGGGTAGGGTGTGGAAGAAGGATCTCGAACTCGACGACGAACTGACCGCGAATCTCTCTCCCGAGGAACTGGAAGAGGTCGAAGCTTTCCTGGCCCGCCTGCGACAGGCCGAAGATGCCCGGCTGCGTCATCAGGCCCTCGCCTTTCCCACCGTGGCGCGCGAAGTGATGGAATATTTCGAGAACACAGCCGACGAGATCGACCGTAGGATTATCGCCATGGCGATCATGCAATCCGTTCGTCAGCTGAGAAAGCTGGAACAGAGCGAGAAGAGCACAGAGGCAGCCTGAGCGAGAGTCGATTCTGCGCCGCCTTCTGGCCTGCCGACGGGGCGTTCAGCGCTTTGCGAGCAGCGCATGGCGGACTGTCTCGGGGTCGTTCCACATCAGCACGTCCAAGATTGAAAGATGCTCGACGAACTCGTAGCGCCCGCAGGCGTAGCGGAGATCGGGCGGATCTATAAAGCCTAGACGAATCGACGCGGCGTCCCAGTCGGACTGCCGGAAGATCGCCCTTCCGCCAACGGGATTTAGATATTCCGATGCGCCGAGCTGGCCGGCGATCTTCAGGGCCCAATCGCCTGCGTGAGTGACACCCTCGAGGTCGAATCCCGCCTGCGAGCAGATCGAATAGCTGAAATTCAAGCCAAGATAGGCGCAGACCGCCGAGAGCCCGGCTACGTTCAGATCGACGAGCCGATCCGACGAGATCGCGAATGTGGAATCCACCAAGGCGGTCACGGCCCGAAAATGCGGGGCCTCCATCCGGTAGTGCTCGATCTGCCCGAGGATTCGTTGGCGAGCCGCCACCCGGTCGCGAAGCCTGATCGCCGAGATCGCCGTGCCATGGGGCGACCTGGCAACCGGAACATTGATGTATTGCCAGCCTCCGCTGGGATGGAGAATGCGGTTCCGGCTCATCCAACTGCGGGGGTTGTACTGTACGACATCGAACACCACCCACCGGTCGGTGCGCGCAATCAGTTCGAAGTATCCGAGATAGGGGAAGAAATACGGCTGCATGATGCCGAGTTTCATGAGGTGGCGGTCAGAGGCCGCGCCGGCCGATTGCCTTGACGCGCCGAGTCCAGGGCACGACGAACATCGCGGCCGTGGCCAAGGCAAAACTCGATCACTTCCCAGATGCGATTGACCTGCCGAGTGTCCATTCCCGACCCGAGGGGCAGTTGCAGAGTCAGGGCGCATAGCCGGTCAGTCACGGGCAGGGGCCGATCAGGATCGGCTGACATGTCTCCGTAGGGCGGAGTCCGGTGCATGCCGGGAAAGAAATATCGCCGTGCGTGGATACCCTCCGCCTCGAGAATCTGGCGCAGCTCGTCGCGCGACAAATCGAGCGCCGCATCCAGACCGATGACGCAATATTGGTAGTTGCTTCGTTCCGCGCCGGCATGATCGAGGAAGCTCACGCCGGAAAGGGAGCCGGCTCGCTGCTGGTGCCGATGATAAAGTTCGCGGTTCCGCGCGCCCCACTCGTCGAGGTGATCGAGGGCCAACAAACCCATGGCCGCCTGCGCTTCCGACATCTTGCCGTTGATGCGCAGCGCGACCTCAGCGAACGTCTCGGCTCCATGGAAATTGCGGGCCGTGCGAATTCGGGCGGCCAATTCATCGTCATTGGTAGTCAAGGCGCCCCCCTCGGCCGAGCCGAGGATCTTGGTGGCATGGAAGGAAAAAACCTCGAGATCGCCGAAGCCGCCGACGAGCCGTCCGCCGAAGGTGCAGTCGATTGCATGGGCGGCGTCGAACAGAAGCTTCAGGTCATACCGCCGGCAGAGGTCGAGGAGCCGATCGGGATCACAAGCCCGACCCCATAGATGCACTCCGAGGACTGCCGAGGTTCGCTCGGTGATCAGCGGCTCGACGAGCTCGGCGGTGATTGTCTGGGCATAGGGATCGACGTCGCAGAAGACGGCCGTCAGACCCGCCCAGCTCAGCGCCTGGACGGTCGCCGGAAAAGTGAACGCGGGGACGATGACCTCGTCGCGCAGATCCAGAGCGGCGCAAGCGACCATGAGGGCCACCGTCCCATTGGCGACGCAGATCGCATGACGCACTCCGAGACGTCGAGCCAGCCGTTCATCGAGGGTCCGCACGAGCGGCCCATGATTGGTGAAAAATCGCCGACGAAATATATCGCGGAAGGAGGCTTCGAAGTCCTCGAAGGGCGGCAGATTCAGCTGACCGACGTGCAAAGGCGTGGCGAATTCGGGGACTCCGCCGAACAGGGCGAGATCGCCGACGCTGGCCTTCACGGTCGTGTCCTTGGCGGGTCGGCCATGCGGGCCCGGATCGCTTCCGAGTTGGCGGACAGAAACCGGGAGAAATCCGCGATCCGCCAAACGTCCTCGATCGCAAGAAGCTCGCCCACCGCCATCTGAATGAACCGGTGCGACAATGCCTCCGTCACCGGCAGGGAGGACGCCGGCGCATGGTTTTCTGACATATGCAAGGGTGGGCTGTAGTAAGCCCTCGCGAGAACGTTTTCGGAACGCATCAAAGAGATGGTGGCATCCCTGTTCAAAGGCCACGCCGGACCGACCTCCAGCAACACGAATTCATAGTTCCACCGCTCACCGTTTTGCGGATAGGACAGAACCCTCAGGCCGGCGATACCGGCGAAAGCGCTGCGATAGGCGTCGTAGCGCGCGAAGTTCCGTTCGATGAGCCCCTCCAGTCCGTCGACGCAAGCCAGGGCGGCGGCGGCGTGGATTTCGTTGAGCTTGCCGTTGAGGCCCAGCCCTTCGATCACGCCGTCATCCACCATTCCGAAATTTCTGGCCCGCGCCAGCGACTGGGCAAGCCGGTCGTCATGGGTGGTGACATAGCCGCCTTCGAAGCCGTTCAGCAGCTTGGTGGCATGGAGGCTGAACACCTCGGCGGCGCCGAAACCCCCGATGGGAATCCCGCGATGTGTGCAGCCCACGCCATGCACGGCGTCGAACACCAGAGGGATCGCCCTCTCACGCGTGAGCGCCACGAAAGCGTCGATGGCGCAAGGACTGTTGACTTGATGGACGCCGAGGATCGCGCGCGTCGAGGGGCTGATGGCCTCGGCCGCCCGCGCCGGGGACAGGGCATGCGTTTCCCAATCGACGTCGCAGAAGCGCGGCGCATGGCCCGCCCACCGCACGATGTGCGGTAGACCGGGATAAGTGAACGCCGGCAAGATGACCTCTCCACGAACCGGCCCGGCAACAATCTTCAGCACCGTGATCAACGCGATGGTGGCGTTCGCAAAGGCGATGCAGTGAGCGACGCCGTGCATGTCGGCAAGACGGCGTTCCAGGTCCCGCACCAGGGGCCCGTTGTTGGTCAGGCGACGTCGATCGAATATGCCGCGAGCGAGTTCGAAGAAGAGGGCTTCGTCCGGCGACGACAGCTGACCGACAGGACGAACCGTGGAAAAGAGCGGGGCGCCGCCAAAGATCGCCAGGTCATCGACATCGCGTTTAGCGAACGCTCCGTTCACGCGCCGGTCCGTGTCAGGACGGCGTCATACCGATAGGACGCCGCATACGACTCTTCCGGCATGAACCGGAAGGCGACCTTCCAGCCGCACGCCAGCGCGAGCTGAGTAAACTCGTCCTGCGTGCGCCAAATTCCGATTGCCGAAGCTGGGTCGTTCTCAACACCCGGCTCGTAGTCGCCGGGGCGGAAAAAATCGCCAATTCTGGTTTTGTCAGGCAGGTTGCCGATGAGCAGCCGTTCGATTCCGGCGAAGCGTCGGCCAAGGTTCGTAAGGACGTTCCTGGCCTTGTCCTTGGGCAAATACTGGAAGGAACCCCAGCAGAGAGCCTTTGTGAACCGCGCTGTGTCGTCCGTCGAGGTCAGAAAATCCTCCACGTCTTCCAGGTGGTAAATCCGGGCTGGAGCCGCCCAAAAGTGCTTCCTGGCCACGTCGACGAGCACCGGAGAGAAATCGACGCCCAGGCCGCCGCCGCAGCTTGCGAATATCCGATCGGTCAGGGCGCCGTTACCACAGCATAGATCCAGAAGCAGGTCGGACGGGCCAATCTCCAGTCCCCGCAGGATCGCATTCACGATCAGCTGGATCTGCGCTTCTCCGACCGGCTCGCCGTTCACGGTTCGCCGGACCTGGCTCCAGAAGTCATCCGGCGCGCAGGTCTTCGGATGTTCCTTGTAGAAATCGAGTTTGGCCGGCTGCTCTTGCATGGCCTGATCGAAGTCCTCTCGCCGTCCTGTCCGCGCCTAAGCCTCATAGGCGAGCAACCAGCCGAGGATATAGAGCATCTTTGCAGGAGTCAGACCAGTTTCGGCGACCGCTTCTGTGGCGGACGCTTTCGCTGGCGGCTCGGGAAAAAGCGGCGCACCGCCAAACCAACGTTCGGCTACGGCCGCGTTCGAGAGCGCATATCGTTGCATCAGCTCCTCCCGCGCGGCCAGATTCAACAGCGGCCGTTCATCGAATAGGCCCAGCCCTTTCGCCCTGCCGCTGAGCATGATCAGCTCCTTGTGGAAGCGCCGCTTTTCCTGCACCGAGAGCGGCAATCGATTGAGGACTCGCTGAAATTCGAGAATGTCGCGGTTCTCACCGGAATTGACCGATGCCTCGTGTGGGGCGGCGACGAAGTTCTCGATGGCGAGAACTTGCATCATATCGTCGATAAGCGAATGCCAATGCTCCGCCGGCGATACATAGCGCCTGACGATCAGCGCATCCTCGCCGAATACGGCCGCCCAGGGCGCCAGCCGGCGTTGATAGTCCCACAACTCGTAGGATTGCGAGACACAGGCTTCGATCCCTTCTGTCTCGCCTTGCGCCTTGACCCGTTGGTTGTACCAGGACTCGTGAGCCTCGTCCTGTCGCCGCAAATAGACCACAATCCGCGCCGCTCGGCCGGTGAGCGCGCCGGTGGACTCGAGAAAATTCATGAGTCGTCCCGGTTCCGGAAAGAGATAGAAATCCTCCGAACTCAGCAGGACCGAGCCGGCATGGCTCTCGACCGCGCCGGCGAGGTCCTTGCCCAGATCGTGCAACGATCGGTCCTGAGGCGTCGCCCAATCGGGATAGCCACCCGCCAGAAGGAATGCGAGGTCATGATGGCCGAAGCCGCGGAGGCTCACCTGCGGGTAGAGGACGCCGGCCCGAGCCAATGCCGCCTGATTCTCGCAGAACACACGCTGCAGGAAGGTCGACCCCGTCTTGGGCGCCCCGATGTGAACATAGCAACAGGCGGCTCTCGTAGGCATTTCGGCAGCTCGTTATCTTGTTCCGAATCGATCCGGGTACGGAATGGATGAAATCAAGGGGCGCTGATGACCGAGGATAGAACTCCGGGGCAAGCCAGCGCCGCCAGGACGCCATCGGCGGCGACGTTCGTTATCACCGCTTACAACCAGGAGCATTGCATCGAGGAATGCCTGAGGTCTGCTCTGGCCCAGGATTATCCCAATCTTCGCATCGTCGTCAGCGACGATGCCTCGCCGGATCGGACCAGCGAGGTGATCCAGGATATTCTCGCTGGCTACGATGGACCCCACCGGACGCAGTTCATCCAGCAGAAGAAGAATATTCTCGGCCATCACCTGGCCGCCCTGAAGCCGGAGTTCATCAAGGACCGCTTCGCGGTGCTGGGAAACGGCGACGATGTCTTCCATCCCGACCGAGTATCCAAGTCCGTCCGCACGATGATCCGCGAGGGCACCTTCTCGGCCACCGTGAACGCCGTTCTCATCGACGTCGACGGCAAGGGGAACGCGCTGTTGATGGATCCCGACGCCGACTACGACCTGTCGCTCGAAACCCTGTGCCGCAAGTCGACCAACCGGGCCTGTTTCGGCGGCGGGCTGGCGTGGCGCCGGGCGGTATTCGGCCAATTCGGCACCCTCCGACCAGGGCCCCGTCAAGTCGACCAGATCATCGTCTTTCGCGCCGCCCTGCTTGGCGGCGTCAGTCTCATCCGCGAGCCTCTGATGCGATATCGCCTGCATGACGCGAACCTCAATCTGGGGCGGATGGCGGAACTCGCTTCGGGACCCCGCGAGAGGGTGATCGAGGAGCGGCGGCGGAACAACGTCGTCGCCACGACTATCGCGCAGCGCGAACTGCTCCTGCTGGCCCGCGAAAAAAGGCTCGGCGCTTGGGACTACGATCATCTCGACCGAATTCTCCTGGAAGAACTCTACATCAGGACGAATCGGTGGTGCCGCTATCGCGCGCAGATGATTGATGACGGCCTCGGCATCTTTTGATCGATCCGACTATCGGTCGCCTTGGGCGAAGTCGAATGGATTGAACGCCCCCGAGGCGACAAACCAGGGGTTCGCGAAGTCGGCGTCATGGGCCTGATCGCGCTTGCCATAAATCAGGAACTCGCCGTCCATGTCGCGCACCGCGCCGCCGGCCGCGCGCAGAACGGCGTCACCCGCGGCGGTGTCCCACTCCATCGTCCGGCCCAGGCGCGGATAGAGATCGGCCGCGCCCGCTGCGACGGTGCAGAACTTCAACGACGAGCCGGCGGCGATCAGCTCGGCCACCGGAAACAGGCCTATGAATGCGCCGGTCTCCTCGCTCATGTGCGAGCGGCTGGCCACCACAGCGAGGCCGGACGGAGGGGCTTGCCGGACCGATATGTCGGCCCACGACCCGACTTGGCCGCCGACCACTTGCGCGCGGCGCGCGCCGCGGCCTTCCTGCCCGGCATAAAGGACACCATGAGCCGGGGCGTAGACGACGCCGAGCACCGGGCGGCCGCCCTCGATCAGGGCAATGTTGACCGTGAAGTCGCCGTTGCGGCCGAGGAACTCCTTGGTGCCGTCCAGCGGATCGACGAGTAGGAAGCGCGCCGGCGTCGCCGGAATGCGGCCCTGACCGGCGGCTTCCTCCGCGACCACGGGAATGCCCGGCGCGACGAGGCCTAGTCGCTCGAAGATGACGGCTTCGGCCCTGGCGTCGGCCTCGGTGACCGGAGAGCCATCCGACTTGACGCGCGCCGCGAAGTCGCCGCGCTGATAGATTTCGAGGATCGCGGTCCCGGCGGCCAGAGCGGCCTCGGCCAGATCGTCCAGCATAACCTCTAACCCCTGGATTGTACCCCGCGAAAGCCGATATCGGCCCCTGCGCGGCCGAGTCAATCGCGTCGTCGCCGGCCAGACCAAGAACGCCGGTTTCCTTCGGACATTGGATCGCGACCCGGGTGCGAGACATAATCGGGGTTTCGTTGTCGGGGGCAGCCATTGTATGATTGCGAAGACGGGGCGGGCGTTTGTGCTCCGCAGAAGATTGACGCACGGAGCATAGTCCATGACCCAGGATCAGCCGGGCCCCGGACAGAACGACGACTTTTGGGGAACGGGCGAGGGCACGTCCTGGTCCAGCGAACAGCGGACGGCGTCGAGCGAGGATGTGCTCGCCGCGCGCGAGCGGCGTCGGGCGGCCCGATTGGCGGCGATCGCCGAGGACAACGAGGACGCCGCGCCGCCGGAGTCGAGCGTGGGGGCCGCCGGCGAAGCGGCGAGGGCCCTGCCGCGGCAGCCGCATCCCGAAGATCGCGTGTTCCCCCCTTCGATCGACAGTCGCACCCGCAGCTGGTTGATGCCGGGCCGAACCGGTCCGACCGATCCGGACACGACGGAGCCGGCGCAAGCGCGGACGACCACCGAGGATGCGTTCGGCTTCAAACTCGGCGTCGCGCCGCCTAGCGCACTCCGCGCCCTGCCATCGCTCCCCGGCGGCACGTACCAGACCTCCCTCGCGCCCCAGCTCTGGTTCATCGCCTCGCTGATCGTCCCGACGCTCCTGGGCATCATCTATTATGGTCTGATCGCGGCCAACCAATACGTTTGCGAATTCCGCTTCACCGTGCAGGATCCGGCGACCAGCCCCGCGATGGCCGAAGCGGCGGCGGCGACTTCGGCCCTGTCGACTATGTTCGGGCCGGCCGGCAGCGCCGCCACGCCCGATCAGCTCAACTCCTTCGTGGCGACCGACTATGACCGCAGCGCTCAAGCCGCGGCGGACCTCGACCAGAGGCTCGATCTGCGCAAGATCTACAGCCGCGGCAACTCGGACTGGCTCGCTCGCCTCGCCTCGCATTCGACCAACGAACAGCTCGCCAGCTATTACAAGAGGATGTCCTATTCCCTCAGCGATCCAGCCACCGGATTGACCGTCGCCAGGGTGCGGGCGTTCACGCCCCAAGACGCCTATGCGATCGCCCAGACCTTGTATGGGCTTACGGCGCTGACGGTGAATAGCGCCGGTCAATCCTCTCGAGTCGATTCGGTGAACTTCGCCAAATCTGAAGTCGACCGCTTACACAAGGTCGAAGCCGACCTTGACGCCCGAATGACCACGCTGCGCAATCGAAACGGGGTGATCGACCCGACCACCGGCGCCGTTGCCGGCAACATTACCCTGGCGACCACGCTGCGCGCGAATATCGCCCAGATTCAGACCCAGATAGGCTCTCTGACCCAGCAACTGCACAATCCGAACGCTCCGCAGATCCAGCCGCTGAAGTCGCAGCTGGCCGCGGCGCGGAGCCAGCTAGGGTCGGTGGAGGCGGAGGTGAATGGCGGCCGTAACAAGGCGCTGACCACAGTCGTTGGCCAATTCGAGAGCCTCACCCTGCAACGGCAGACGACCGAACAGGCGCTGACCGCGGCGATCGCCAACCTCCAACAAGCCATCGCCCAGAGGAACTCCGAACGGATTTATTTGGCGCCGTACGTTCGCCCCTTGATGCCGACCTCTTCGACCTACCCGGAGCGGCTAAAGGGAATGATCATCGTCTTCATGGCCAGCCTGCTGGTGTGGGTGACGGGACTCCTGCTCGCCAACGCCCTGCTCGAACACAGCTAGGGTCGCCTGCGCCTCCTGCAACACCACCCACGGCGAATTCCATGTATCTGACTGCGTTCAAAAATCAGCTTCGTGTCCTCGGCGCCATGCTGCTCCGGGAAGCGGGCATCAAGCATGGCAAGTCATTGGCCTTCGGCTTTCTGACCGACGCCGTCGAACCATTGCTGATCATTGCCTCCGTCTGCACGCTGCGGAGCCTCTTGGACGCCCATGCGCGGTTCGGGACGAGCATCGTGCTGTTCATTGGCACCGGCGTCTTCCCGGTCTTCATGTTCATCCGGACCACCATGCATATCCGAGCCCCGATCGGATCAAGCAAGAGTCCCAAATTTCCCATCGAGACGACGTTCGACCGGGTAGTGGTGTACGCGACCCTGCACATGGTCGCCAGTACGATCGTGGCCATCTTCTTCTTCTCGGTGCTCTTTGCCTGGGGCAATGACCAGGCAATGCCATACGACCTGTGGAACGCCATCATCTCCATGTTGGTCTTGTTCGGATTCGGCATCGGCGTGGGGATGGCCAACTCCGTGATCGGCGAGTTCATCCCTCTTTGGGCCAGCCTCTGGGCGGGCCTCTCCCGCGTCATGCTGCACTTTTCAGGCATCTATTTTGTCGCCGACTTCCTGCCCCCGAGCAGTCGCCGGTTCTTCATGGTCAATCCCGTGCTACACGGGGTGAGCTGGTTCCGTCATTCTTTCTTTCCGATGTACCCCAACGTCATAAATGATCACCGCTACTTGGTGGTATCGGCTTTGGTCGCCCTGGTGATCGGGATGGCCCTGGAGCAAGTCTTGCACAAACATCACGCGCGCGGCCACTGACTGATGATCATCCTCAAGGATGTCACCAAGAAGCATCGCTTCGGCCGCCTGGAGCGCAAGGTTTTCGACAATGTATCCGTGACTATTCCTACCGACCGCCGCGTCGCCGTGCTCGGCGTGCCAGGAAGCGGCAAGAGCACTTTGATCTACCTTCTCGCGGGCGTGGATCGGCCAACCTCTGGGGTGATCGAGCGCCATCGCCGGCTATCTTTTCCGGTCGGCTACAGCAAACCCATCAAGTCCAATCTGTCGATGCGTCAGAACGCCATGTTCGCGGCCCGGATCTATGATGCCGATCCCGCCGAGGTCGCCAATTTCGTGGAGGCGGCGACCGGACTTTCGGCGCTGTTCGACGAACCTATCCGCAAGCTGCCGAACCAGGTGCGCCAGACCTTTCTTTACGCCCTATCCTACGCCCTACCCTTCGACACCTACCTCATCGATGGGCCGGTGACCCACGGCCTGCCCGCCTTTCGGCCCAAGGGCCTCGCGATGTTCGAGTCTCGCGCCGAGACCTCAGGCATCATCATGTCCGCGCGCAACGTGCGCCAAGCTCGGCAGCTCTGCGAAATGGGTCTGGTGATCGACGGGGGAAAGATCCAAGTCTTCGAGGAACTGGAAGATGCAATCGACGCTTACGAGACGCTACAACACCGGTTTGAGATGCATCGTGATGCGAACAGTATGGCCGATTACCTCGACATGCGCGTCGAAGAGGATGAGGAGGAGGACGCGGAATAGCCCAGCGGCGCGGAGCGCTCGCGCGGGCTTGGCGGCCTTCTTGTCGCTGGTCGTCGCCCTTCCCGGAAAGGCCGCGGATGTCTGTTTCACGCCCGCCGACAATGCCAGGCTCAAATTCGAAATGCTCCAGCAGGCGCCGCCTCCGGACTTCGACGGCCAACCCGACTACGACTATTATCCCCTGACCGGCGCGGCGACTATGCAAGCGAGTCGTATCGCCGCCTCGCGCGCCACCCGAGTGGGGAAATACTATTTCGAATGGGCGAACAGATCGACGGCGCCGATGTTCGCCCCCACCGGCCGCCAGCTCATGCGCAAGGCCAATCGTCAGCCGCGGCTTGGTGACAAAGCTCGCACCCAGCGCTCGGAGTTCACTTCAATCGCCGCCGCCAATGCCTGCACCCTGGCGCAGACAAGCGCGGTCCTGGGAATGCCCCTCCAGCGCGCCCAGGAGTTTGCGCGGGAAGGCGGCGTTCGATTGGCCAGGGTTCGCGACGCGGCCGACCAGGGAGCCACTGGCCCGACGGCGAACACCTGTCTGATTCTGGATACGCCCCTGGCGCGGCAGGCCAATGGTGTCCTGCTAGACTACGAGGTCTCCGATGGACGCAGTCCGGCCCAGACGCTGACCTTCCTGACCGCTTTCGCCGGCTTGGTGCATTCGGCCGGCAAGAGAGCGATCCTTTTGGTGAATCCCCTGGATGCGCCATCCCAGCGTTACACGGGCGTGAACGCCAGCAACGCCAACCGCATTTCCCAGTTGTTCGACCGCATGACCATCTTGCTGTGGAACAGGAATCGGCAAGGCGATATCGCCTCGAGCTACGCGAGCCAGATGGGGCTGTTACGGGCCGGCGGGGCGGTGAACGGCGGCCATCTGTTGGTCGACTTCGAACTTGCCGACACCAGCGTGGCCGACGCCGAGAAGGTTCGTGGTTTCATCCTCAGGGACAAACTGGCGGGAGCGATGCTGTGGCGTCACAAGGCTCAGCAAGGCGGCCCATGCACCGAACCGGTCAATCGCAAGATTGCTTGCCTGGCCTTTGGGCGCTGCGATTAACAAGCCTAGGCCGCACCGGCGCGCTTTGATACGATGCGCTCTCAGCTTTCTTCCATCGATTCCAGGCTCAATAGGGAAATCCGAATGAAAACTCCGCAGGAGTCACCTGAGAACGCCGCCGCTCGCGAAGCCCGCAAGGCGCGCCGCGCGACGGATGGACCGCTCGCGGGCTGGCGCGCCAATGAGCAGAAAACCATCATCGCCAAGGAATTCAGGACGGATTCTTCGGAAGCGGCCCTCAGCCTTGCGCGCCGGATGCTCGTGCTGGCGGTTAAGATGCATGCGCCGGTCGAAGTCGCCTACGATGGGGGATCGGCTCTGATCCTGCGGATGCCGACGCCGGAGCGCAAGGTCAGTAAGCCCGCTCGCGCCTTGGCTCGGCGCGTCCAGCGATCCGCCACGAGCGGCAAAGGCGCCGCCGAAGGTCCAACTCCGACGCAAGGCTGAAAAGTCCATCGGTGATGGCCTCCGCGTCGCTGAACCAACAGGTCCCCGCCGAGGAGCGGCTCGCGTGACCCGCGAAGTGGTGCATTCGCGTGTCGCGCTGCTGTCCATGCCGCGGACCGGCTCGACCATGATCACTCGGCAGTTGTCGCGCCACCCGTCCGTCTTTTTCGTCGGCGCCCTGTTCAGTCTTGAAGGTTGGCCGGGCGAAGGTCCTGGCCGGCGGAAGGTCAGGACCGGACTAGATGAGCGCTGGAACGATCTTACCTATCGTATCGCCCATCACCGTGAGCTCATCGAACACGTCTTCGCCATTGATCCCGACATCCCTTGCGTGGGCTTCAAGCATCACCTCAGCGGCGCGCGCGAAGTCAGCGAGGCCCTGCTCGACGATCCTCGTGTCGCCAAGATCGTTGTGACCAGAAGCAACATTCTTGCCTGTTTCTCGTCGGAAAAGACCGTACGGTTGAAACAGTCGCAGGCGGAGGGAGAAGCTGGACCTTCCAAACCTCTTTTCGTCGGTGAGGAATTCACCAAATATCTTCGCATCCGGCGGGGCCACTATGCTCATTGGCAGGAGCGGTTCGAGGCCGTGGCGGGAGAGTTACGGACCATCGAATACACCCTGGCCCGGACCCCGGGCGGCATGGATGGCCTGATGGAATTTCTCGGGCTCAAACGCCTCAGTCTGCCGCAACTCACCCGAAAGCGGGGGTCGGATGACGTGACGAATCGGTTCGCCAACCCCGAGGACGTGGTGAATTACTTGTCAGCCCATGGGTTGCAGGACTGGTCCGAGGAAGAAGCAGCCAACTAGCCTAAATTCCGACTACTATCGCCGCCTATTGGGGCGCGATCCAACCAAAACCAGAAACCACGGATGTGAGTATGACAGTCGGCACCAGTTCAAGCGGACGGCGAATGCCCGGGGGGCGCGCGGCGGCGTACGCGCTGCTGGCGGCGGCCGGAAGTCTGGCCCTCGCCGGTTGCGCCGAATTCCCCGAGGGAGGCCCCAGCGCGAAAACCGTCATCGGGCAGGCGAAGACCAAGCACCAGTATTCCTACGCCGTGGTCCGCGTCACTTCGACGGTGCTCCACGACATCGACACCGCGCCGCGCGGCGTGATGGCGGCGGCCTTCGCCGACTCCGCGCCCGCGCCAGCCCAACTGATCGGGATCGGCGACCAGATCTCCATCACCACGTGGGATTTCGGCGGACTGCTCAGCACGCCCTCTGGTCAGGCGCCGCCCGCGACCGCTCCAATGGCCGCCCCCAGCACGCCCACCACGCCGCCGGCCACCGCGGCTACGATCCCTGCCCAGACCGTGGACGAGAACGGCAACATCACGGTCCCCTATGCCGGCACTGTGCACGCTGCCGGCTTGTCGTCGACCCAATTGCAGCAATCCGTTGCCGTGGCATTGGCGCCGGTGATGGTTCATCCACAGGTGTTGGTTAGCGTCGTCACCAACCAGAGCAGTTTTGTCACCGTTGTAGGCGACATCAACCACCCAGGCCGGGTTTCCTTGACCTTGGCGGGGCTGCGGCTGCTGGACGCCATCGCTCTGAGCGGGGGCACCATCGCGCCGGCATCCGACATGTTGGTCCACCTTACCCGCCATGGAGTCACGCGGATCGCGCGCATGATCGATGTGCTCCATTCGCCGGGGGAAAATATCTATCTGCGAAACGACGATGTCGTCACCCTGGATCGGGAACCGCAAAGCGTGGTGGTCCTCGGCGCGACCAATCACAACGCCCAGATTCCGTTCGGCAAAGGCACGTTCACCCTGGCCGAAGCCCTGGGCAACGGCGGCGGCCTCGCGGATATTCAGTCCGACCCGGCCGGGGTTTTTGTATTTCGCTATGAAACCCCCGAGATCGCGCGCGCCGTGGGCTGGGGAGGACTCGCGCCGTCCGGCCCCGCCGGCCTGGTGCCCGTGGTCTATCAGATAGATTTGAAGACGCCCGACGGCCTGTTCATGGCCCTGGCCTTCCCGATGCACGACCGCGATGTGGTCTATGTTGCCAACTCGGATACGGTCCAGATCAACAAGATCTTCCGATTCCTTATCGCTGGATCGTCGATCTTCAAGACGTCGTCCACCGTCACCAATTGAGCTTGCCGCTGATCGGCCACCTTTCGACCTGGGCGCGGCTTGAGGGGCGACGCCGCGGCGTCTATGTTCTTCGCAGGATTGGACGCGTCGATCCGACTGGCTGAACAATCGCGGGAAGAGATGAAGCCACTACCCACAACAAAGCCGCAGGCCAAACCGCTCAAATCTCGCGCTGTGGCCGCCGCGAAGCCCAATATTTCCGAGAAGGCGCTTCAGTCCGTCAGCCGCGGCCCCATCAAAGACAAGAACGACGAGGCGGTGAAGTTTCTTATCGATTCACTGCCTAACCTCAGCGACTCCGACCTCAAACTCAAGAAGAAGCTCGGGCCGCCAATAGAGCCGCAGGTCGAACCGACGAAGTCTCGCGATGTGGACGCCGTGCAGCCCAGGATTTCGGAGAAGGCGCTTCAGACCGACAGCCGCGGCCTTATGAGGGATCATAAGAACGCCCAGGCGGTGAAGTTTCTTATCGATTCACTGCCGAGCCTCAGCGACTCCGACCTCATCGTCAAGGAGAAGCTCAGCCAGACAACAGAGCCGCAGGTCGAACCGACCAAATCTCGCGCTGGGGCCGCCGCGCAGCCCAAGTTTTCCGAGAAGGCGCTTCAGTCCGACATCCGCGCCCTAATCAAGGAGCGCAAAATCGACCAGGCGGTGAAGTTTCTTATCGATTCGCTGCCGAGCCTCAGCGCCTCCAACCTCAACGTCAAGGAGAAGCTCAGCAATCTCTATTTCCTGATGCGCGAGATCGAAGGCGCGCGGGAGAGCGAAGGCGGCGGGGGCTTGAAATATGGCTACCGGAAGCTGCTCTCCAAAATCAAGAATCTCAACAGCACGATCGGCGACGTGGAAGTGCCGCCGAATGGCGGATTTGTCGAGTTGGGATGCGGCGCTCACGATCCTCTCGCCCTGTCGACCTATTTTTATCTGAATGGCTACGAGCCGAATTTCGGCGTCGATCTGCTATCCCCGCGCGTCCCCGAATTTTCCGCCTCGTCGATGTACGACATCCTCGCCAACATGAAGATGTTCCCAGGACGCTACTGCCGGGGTGGCACGCGGCCGAAGGATGTCCTGGATCGGCTTCGCGCGATCAATACGGCGAGCTTCGAACGCGGCGACTTCGATCTTGGTCTGCAATCTATGCGCGGGATCGTCGATCTCGAACTGGTAGACATCGTGAAGAGCCGGATTCCACCAAACAGCATCAGCCTGCTGGCTTCCTTCGCCGTGTTCGAACACGTCGATGACATCGACGCCGTCTCGCGCCACATTCACGGCCTCCTGAAGCCGGGCGGCGTCGCCTATCATCTCATCGACCTAGCCGATCATCGCAGCTATCGCGGTGATGGCATCTACGGACCTCTGTCCTTTCTGACCGAGGAAGAAGCCCCCGCCAACATGAACAGGCTGCGCGCCCCGCAGATGACCGAGGCGCAAGCGCGGGCCGGATTCGAGATCCTGCGCGACGTGCGCATCAGCGCGCCCTTCCCGGCCGGATTCGAGGACCAGCTCGTCTCGCGCTTCCGCGCGATGCCGCTGGTCGATGTCACAGTCGTCAAGCAACACCTCTTGGTGCGCAAGCCGGCGTAGGCTTCGCCTCGAGGTCTCGCCGCAAGTCGATAAAAATCTTGGCCAGGACCGCAGGATCGGCGCTCGCGGCATGAGGAATGATCCTCCCGCGTCCCAGCCGCTTCAGGCGCTCGGCGATCGCGCCGATATCGAAGGCGACGATCTCGGCGTCGGAGCGCAGAGCCTCGGTGAGGGTGTACGACCAGGTCTCTGGCCAGATGGCCGGAAAGAAGATCACGTGCGGCGCCGCGGCGGCGAGCCTTTCCTGGACGGTCTCCGGAGAATAGCGGCCTAGCAGCTCGACGCCCGCCGCTCTCAGGGCGCGGCCGTCGGCGGCCGGTCCGAGAAGGGTGATCCGCACCGGCGCGCCGCGGGCGACGAGGACGCGGGCTAGGGCGATGATCACGGCAAGTCCTTTGGGCCGGTTGAGCGCGCCCAGGACCAGCACCCGAAGATTCTCTCCAAGCGCGAGCGGGGGGGGCGACGAACTCGCCGGCAAGACGGCGTCATTCTCCGGTTCCTCGACTTCGATAGAGGCATCGGGAAAAGCGGCGGCGAGGCGACCGGCAAGGTCCTGACTGGGCGCGATGGCGCGTGCGGCGGTTGCGAGCAGGACGCCCGATCGCCTGCGCCAAGCTACGATATCCACGCCGCTCAGCACCGGACCGGAAGCGACAAGGCAGGCGCGACAAGTGTCGGTGGGCGCCAGGCCGCAATAACGCCCGTCGCTGGCGATCAGGTCTATGCGCGGACACGCGAGGTAGTAGTCGTGTAGCAGCACTTCGAGCCTGGCCCCGATCGACCCGGCGAATCGAGCCAGCCAATCGGCGGCATCCTGCGGCAAGTCGATGAGGTGATTGACGATGACGAGATTCACACCCTGGGCGCGGGCGAAATCCGCTAGCGGCGCCGCGTCGGCGAAGAGGTCGAAGGCCCGCCAGCCCTCGGCGTCGGGGAAGAGGAAAAGCGGCGTTTCACGCCCGACGCGGCGCGATGCGAGCACCTTCCAGCCTTCATTGGCGAGCTTGGCGGCGTGTTGCGCCAGGAGCCGGCTGCTGCCTCCGCCGCGCCCGTGGTCGATGATCAGGGCGACTTTGTCCCCCCCTCTCGATGGGGCCGGAGCGCTGGCGCCGCCTTTGAAGCCCGGCGATGGCCAGCGGCCCTGGCGAGCCCCGATCAGCCAGTAGTGAAGCAATGGATCGCGGGCGGCCCGCCTTCGCGGCAGCCCCGAGGGGACCTGGGCAAGGTAGAAGGCGGGGTCAAAGCCGCTCCCGATCCTCGCCAGGCCAGGGCCAACGAGGGCTCGCAACACCTGGCGCGGCGCTGCGGCGGCTCCGAACACGATCAGATGCGCCAGCCGCCTGGCCAGCCGATCGCGCGTTCGTCGCCAGGTCGCCGCGGGCGGCGCGCCGCCCAGCATGGTCACGTCAGTCGCCACGTTCCGTCCATGCCCTCGCTCGCCGGCGCGAACAAGGCGGCGGCCGTGCGCCGCGCCGAGCTGAGTTTTTCGCGGTTGAGATCCGTAAGCATCCGACGACGGTCTTCGTCGCCGATCAGGCCGAGGATACCCTTGACCCACGCCGCCGGTTCCAGCGGCGCAACCATCCCCAGGGCTTCTTCGTCAGGATTGACCTGGAAGACCAACGGATCGGAAACCATGAGGGCTGCTCCGCACCGGGCGGCGTCAATGCGCTTCACATCAGCGCGGGCGGCGTTGGCGCGACCGGGGTGCAAAGGGGCGAGCAGCAGGTCCCGGCCATGAGCGGCTGTGTCGGCGCGGTAGGCCGGCCAGTCGCGGTAGGGGATCACCCTGATCCTCGGTTCGCCGCGCCAGAGCCGGTCGCGGCCCGGATCGGCGACCACCTCGAAGTCCACCCCCGGGTGGGCGGCGAGAACCGCTCCCACCACCGGCGCCAGCCAGCGCTGGTCGGCGCCGTGCGAGGAGGTGGCGTGCGAGGCGATGAGCGGCCGCGGCGGCCGGACCGGCGCGCTGGCCAGATCGGCCTCGCCGGGGAGAGGCGGCGTCAGCCGTGGCGTCGGGGCCCCCGCCTTCTGCGCCCACAGAGACTCCAGCGGCGACGTGGAGACCCACAGGCCCTCGAGAAGAGGCGTCAGGCGCGGCCACAAGGTCATGCCATGGCGGCGCAGCTTCCAGCGATAGCGCCAGCGAAGGTTCCGGTCGGCGGCCAGAGCCTCCATGTCGTCGTCGATAAAGAGGCCGACACCGGCCAACTCACCGCCATGGGCCAAGACCGTGCGCAGCCAGCTTTCACTGGCGTAGCGGCAGAAAAGCAAAAAAACTCCGCGCCAGTCCATACCCTCGCGAACCCGTCGCGACGCGTTCAGGCCGAGGCGAATGACCGGGGGCCCCGTGTGCAGAGCCAGGCGCGGAGCAAGATAGTAGTCGAAGGAGGGGTTGTCCCCGGCGGTAACGATGACCAGGCGCCGGACTCGGCGGCGTCGCCTTTCTGTCGCTTTCGCCTCGCCGGTCGAGGCGTCTGGCCTCACCGCGGGGGCATCCGCGCGGCTGCGCCCCCAGCGGGTATGTGGATGCCGCATTCGGTCTTCTGAAGGCCGCGCCAGCGGCCGGCGCGTGAGTCTTCGCCGGCCCCCACTCGCTCGGTGCAAGTATAGCAGCCGATCGACAGGAAGCCGTCCGCCTCCAGGGGATGGCGCGGCAGGTCGTGGGCGGCGAAATAGTCGTCGAGGTCGGCGCGCGTCCAGGTCGCCAGTGGATTGACCTTGAGCCGGCCGTCGACGATCTCGGTCTTGTCGAGCGTGGCCCGGGTCGGTCCCTGGAAGCGCTTGCGGCCGGTGATCCAGGTATCGAACTCTCCCAACGCCCGGGTCAAAGGGACCACCTTGCGAACCTCACAGCAGGCGTCGGCGTCTTCCCGCCACAGGTCGCCGCGCGGGTCCGCGGAGGCCACGGTTTCGGCCTGCGGCTCAAGCATCCGAAAATCGGTGAGACCGAGATGTCCCTTGAGCCGTTCAGCATAGCGCAAGGTTTCGCCAAACAGCTTGCCTGTGTCGATGAACAACACAGGCGTCTGAGTATCGACTCGGGCTACCAGATGCAAAAGCACCGCTGACTCGGCCCCGAAGGACGACACCACGCCGACGCGACCAAATGAGCGATCGACGAGGACTCGTTCTATCAAAGTCGCCGCGTCGAGGGCTTCCAAAGCGCTGCCGTCGCGCTCGACCGCACTTCTCGCCAGCTCCATCGCTGTTGTTCCCCGAAGTGGCCCCGCGACCGCAATCAAACTCCAACAGGATAATGATTATCTTGGCAACCCCAAGACCGCCAATCCCTGCCTGCTGTCACCACGGCGCCGATCAGATTGGCAAATTCACGGGCGGTGGCGTGCGCTTTAGGCGTCCTCTGTCCGCTGGTCATAGCTCGGACAAGGGTTCGACGCATCGGTTGCGCATCGCGCTTTTGGCGTGTAACCCGGCAAAAACGTGAGGATCCCTGGCATGAAGATCATCGTATTGGGCGGAGACGGCTTCTGCGGCTGGCCGACCGCCCTTCATCTTTCCAAGCTCGGCCATGAGATCGTCATCGTCGACAACATGTCCCGCCGGCATATCGACATCGAACTCGAGGCCGATTCTTTGACGCCTATTCGCCCGCTGGGCGAGCGCGCCGAGGCTTGGGAAGAAATCACCGGCCGCAGGATCATAGTGCACAATTTTACCGTCGGCGTACACTATCATCGCCTTCTTGGACTGATCCAAGAGTTCCAACCTGCCGCGATCATTCATTTCGCTGAGCAACGGGCCGCGCCCTATTCAATGAAGTCATCCGGGCACAAACGCTATACGGTCAACAACAACCTCAACGCCACCAACGACGTCTGCGCGGCCATCGTCGAAAGTGGTTTGGACGTGCACCTCGTGCATTTGGGGACGATGGGCGTTTACGGCTATGGAACGGCCGGAATGCAAATTCCCGAAGGCTATCTCAACGTTACCCTGAAGACCTCGGAGGGCGACAAGCAAAAAGAGATTCTCTATCCGCCGGATCCTGGCAGCATCTATCACATGACCAAGACCCAGGATCAGCTGTTTTTCCTGTTCTACAACAAGAACGACAAGCTGCGGGTCACCGACCTTCACCAGGGAATCGTGTGGGGAACCCAGACCTCCGAGACCGCCCTCGATGACCGTCTCATCAACCGTTTCGATTATGACGGCGATTACGGCACCGTGCTCAACCGCTTCGTGATGCAGGCGGCCATGGGCTATCCCCTGACCGTCCACGGCACCGGCGGCCAGACGCGGGCCTTCATTCACATTCAGGATACCGTGAAATGCATCCAGCTCGCCCTGGAAAACGCGCCCAAGCGCGGCGAGCGGGTCAACATTCTCAACCAGATGACCGAGACTCATCGGGTCCGCGACCTGGCCAAGATGATTTCCGACATCTCGGGGGCCAAGGTCGATTTCCTGCCCAATCCACGCAACGAGGACGATGAGAACAATCTGCTGGTCGCCAACGACAAGTTCCTGGGCCTGGGCCTAAATCCCATCACCCTGGCGGAGGGATTGATCGACGAGGTGCGCACGATCGCCGAGCGGTATGCCGATCGTTGCGACGTGCGGCGAATTCCGTGCGTCTCGGCCTGGAACAGCGCCGCACAGGCCCGTCTGGGAGCGGCCAACTCGGCCGACTGCGAGGACGCCGCGCCCCGCTCGGCCAGCGCGGTCGCCTGACTCCACTCGGGTTGGCGGGGTCGCTGACTGATCCGCCCACGATCTCGAGAGGCCGGCGCCCGGTCGCCGGCTTTGCGCGGCCCGGCTTGACCCAGTGAGGGTCATTTCACGGCCGTTGCCTGAGCGGTCGGCGGCGAAAAAAAATCCCGCCGCTCGCCAAGTCGGCGAGGGTTGTCTAGATTGTCCCGCGCATGGCTTTTGATTCCGCGCCCATCGCCGCCTCAGGCCCGAGCCTGGTCTATTTCGATCGCTGTGAACTTGACCTGCTTCTCTCTCTCTACGGGCGGATGGTGGGGGCCGGCCTGTGGCGCGACTACGCCATCGACACCCTGAGGGATGCTGCGGTCTTCTCGGTGTTTCGCCGCGCCTGCGAGACCCCGATCTACCGGATCGAAAAACGCGCGCTGCATGGCCAGCGGCAGGGGGCGTGGAGCGTGTTCGCCCACGGCGGCCTGGTCATGCGTCGCGGCAGCGACCTCGCCGAGGTTCTCAAGGTCTTCGACCGGGCCCGGTTCGCCGTCATTAAATGAGAGAGCCCCGGCGATGGGTGTTCGCCGGGGCTCTCCAGAAGGCAGGTCGGGGATAGCTGAACGCCCGGTCAGCGTCGGCTGCCGCCCATGAGATAGAGCAAAAACTGGAACATGTTGATGAAGTCGAGATAGAGGCTGAGCGCGCCCCAGCTGGTGGCCGCGCTCATCGCCGCCGTGTCGCCACCGAGGTGGTAATAGGTGAGCTTGAGGCGCTGGGTGTCATAGGCGGTCAAGCCGGCGAAGATCAGCAATCCGACCACGTTGATCAAGAACACCATCAGGCCGGAATGGAAGAAATAGCTGGCCAGCATGGCAATAACCAAGCCCCAGACGCCCATGATCAGGAAGCTGCCCATGGGCTGCAAGTCACGCTTGGTGGTGTAACCAACGAGGGAAAGGCCGCCGAACGCCGTAGCCGTAACCAGGAAGGTCTGGACGATCGCGATCGGCGTGAATCGCAGGAACCACAGCCCGAGCGAAGCGCCGATCATCGATACGATGATCCAGTACATCAACCCGGCTGACTGTGGAGATTGCCGGCGGGCGAAGGCCTGGAAAAGCAGGATGGCGATTGGTCCGAAAGCGACGACTGCGCCAAGCAGGGTGTAGCTCGCCTGGCCATTGGCCCCGACGTGGAACATCAGGGCGCGCGCCGGGGGATAGAGGCCGGTCAGGCTGGCCAGAATGGCCGAAACAACCAGGCCGAGCGCCAGCTTGTTGTAGACGCCGAGCATGAAGGCGCGAAGGCCCGCATCCACCGCCATGTCCGGCGTGGCGACGCCCGCCGGCCGGGTGAGACCGCGATCAAAATCGCTCATCGAGAGGAACCCTCTAATTCCATGCGTCCCGTTCGGACGCCCAGGGCAAATATCGTCTTCGCCGGGCTTCCACGCAAGGACGCCTTTAATTAAGCCGGCGTCACCTTCCGAGCCCACGCAGCCCGACATGATCCGCCTGTTCGCCGCCGTCGCCATTCCCGGAGAGATCGGCGAAGCCCTGACCCGCCGCCAGCAAGGTTTGCCCGGCGCCCGCTGGCGACCGTTGGAAAACCTCCACATCACCTTGCGGTTTTACGGATCGCTGGCCGAGGATCGGGCCGACGATCTGGATGCCGAGCTTGGCGCCCTCAGCGCCGGCCGGTTCGATTTGACGATCGAAGGCGTGGGCTTCTTCGATGACGGCGGCGAACCACGCGCCGTCTGGGCGGGACTGTCCGCGAGCCCGCCCCTGACGCACCTGGCCGGGCGCTGTGAAACCGCCGCCCGCCGCGCCGGTCTGGCGCCCGACCGCCGAGCCTTCCGGCCCCACGTCACCCTCGCCTATCTCTCCGGGGCGGATCCGGCCAAGGTGGCCGCCTGGATGCAGGCCCATAATCTCGTCAAGTCACCGTCGTTCCGGGTTTCCGCCTTCGGCCTTTACTCGAGCTGGCGCGCCGAGCAGGGCCAGACCTATCGGCTGGAGCGTAGCTATTTCCTGGCCTGAGCGACGGCATGATCCTTGAGAAGACCGAGCGGCGCGATCGCCAGCACCTCCTCGTGGGTGGCTTCGAGGACCACATCGGGCGCGGCGCCGGCTTCTAGGGCTTCCATCCACCTGGGCGCGCACAGGCACCAGCGATCGCCCGGACGCAAGCCTGGAAAATCGAATTCCGGGCGCGGCGTGGAAAGGTCGTTGCCGGCGCTTGTCGAAAATCGCAGGAAGTCGGCGGTCATGACCGCACACACGGTGTGCATGCCGGTGTCCTCCGGGCCGGTTTCGCAGCAGCCGTTGCGATAAAAGCCGGTCAGTGGCGAAAGCGAACAGGGCGCCAGTTCGCTGCCCAGCACATTGCGCGCGTCCCTGTCGTAGCGGATGGTCATGGCCTCCCAGGACTTATGCCCTATCCGTCCGATCCCGTCACCCCAAGGTCCCCGCCCATGGCCTCGCCTCCCCGCCCCCGCCGCACCGCTCTCTACATGCCGGCGTCGAATCCGCGAGCCATCGAAAAGGCGCGGGGCCTCGACTGCGACGTGGTGATCCTCGATCTCGAGGATGCGGTCTTGCCCGAGGCCAAGCCGGCCGCCCGCGAGGCGGCCGTGGCGGCGGTGCGGGCCGGCGGGTTCGGACCGCGGGAAGTCGTGGTGCGCATAAACGCCCTTTCGACCCCCTGGGGGGCGGAGGATCTCGCCGCCGCCGCTCAGGCCGGCCCCGACGCCGTCCTGGTCCCCAAGATCGGCGGCCCCGAGGATGTGGCGGCCTATGACCGTGTTCTCGCCACGGCGCCCCCTCGGACGCGCCTGTGGGCGATGATCGAGACATGCCCGGCGATCTTCGCCCTTGCGGCCATCGCGGCGGCCGCCAGAACCACCCGCCTGGCCGCCTTTGTGATGGGGATCAATGATCTCGCCAAGGAGATGGGGGCGCGCATGACTCGCGAGCGGTCTCCATTTCAGGCCGCCCTGTCCCTGACCGTGATGGCCGCCCGCGCCGGGAACCTGGCTGTCCTTGATGGCGTGCACAACGAGATCGAGGATCTCGCCGCCCTCGAGGCGGCGTGCCGCCAGGGCGCGGACTTGGGATTTGACGGCAAGACCCTCATCCACCCCAGCCATCTGGCGATCTGCAATGAGGTGTTCTCGCCGGCGGACGGCGAGATCGCCTGGGCGCGGGCCGTGATCGCCGCTTTCGACGCGGCGGAAAACGCCGGCAAGGGAGCTCTGCGAGTCGATGGCCGTCTGGCCGAGCGCCTCCATCGAGACCAGGCGAGGCGGCTGGTCGCCGTCGCCGACGCCATCGCGGCGCGAGGTTGAGGGATGGCGGCATTGGCCCTCGCCATGTTGCTGATGGTCACAGAGCCCATGTCTCCTGGGGGCCGCATCTCTACTTCGGCCGCCGCCGCCCAGGCCTTGCAGGGACCTCTGGACGGAACCTGGGTGCTCACCAGCGCCCGCGGCCGCATTCTCTATGTGTTCCAGGTCGTCGATCCGGTGGGAGGCGAAGAAAGGCTTCAGGCCGCCTGGCGCGAAGCGGCGGCCGGCCGGGCGGGACTCGTCGATGACGCCAGGCGGCGCGCCGACCGACTTACCCTGCGGTTCACCGATCGCGCCGCGCCTGTGAGCGTGGCGTTGCGGCGGCGCCGCGTCGAGTGGTCCGGCGAGCTGCGTCGCGGGTCCCAGCGGCGTGCCGTGACGCTTCATAGACCCTGAGCGGCGAGCACCGCATTGGCGGTCGCGATGGCGGCGGCGAGGGCCTCGGGAGCGTAGGCGACGGCCTCGCCATGGCCCCATACCGGGCCCGGCCATGCGGCGTCGCCGGGACGGCGCCCGACCACGTGAATGTGAAGCTGGGCGGTGATGTTGCCCAGCATGCCGACATTGAGCCTGGCCACCGGCGCGCCGATCGCCTCGCCGACCGCCCGCACGGCTGCTCCGGCCCGAAGGATCTCGCCCACCAGGCGGGCATGGTCGGCGGCCGCGACATCCTCCAGACCGCCGGCGGCGGCCACGCGCGGGATGAGGATGATCCACGGGAAACGGGCGTCCAGCTGCAGCCTCGCCTCGCACAGAACAAGCCCGGCGAGGGCCGCGGAAGTGCGCTCGAAGGCCGGATCGAGGATGAACATGGCGCCAGCCTTGCAGCCCCGCGCCGGCCGGTCTAGACCGCGCCCGCTTTTCCCTCGTCATCCTGGAGACCGCCTGAATGGCTCGCGCCAAGATCGCCCTGATCGGGGCCGGAATGATCGGCGGAACCCTCGCCCACATCGCCGCCCGCGAGGGCCTCGGCGATGTCGTCCTCTTCGACATCGCCGAGGGGGTGCCTCAGGGCAAGGCGCTGGATCTATGCGAGGCGACGCCGGTGTTCGGCGCCGATGTCGTCCTCAAGGGGGCCAGCGACTATGCCGGCATCGCCGGGGCGGACGTGGCCATCGTCACAGCCGGCGTCCCGCGCAAGCCGGGGATGAGCCGCGACGACCTGCTGGGCATCAACCTCAAGGTGATGAAGGCGGTGGGCGAGGGTTTGAAAACCCACGCGCCGGACGCGTTCGTGATCTGCATCACCAATCCCCTGGACGCCATGGTTTGGGCGCTGCGCGAGTTTTCCGGCCTGCCCCATGCCAAGATCATCGGCATGGCGGGGGTGCTGGACTCGGCAAGGTTTCGCTATTTCCTGGCCGAGGCCCTGAAGGTCTCGGTGCGCGACGTCCACGCCTGGACCCTCGGCGGCCACGGCGATGACATGGTGCCCATGGTCCGACACTCGACCGTGGGCGGACTTCCATTGCCCGAGATCGTCCGCCAGGGCCTGCTCAGCCAGGATCAGCTCGACGCCCTGGTCAAGCGGACCCGCGGCGGCGGCGGCGAGATCGTCGCTCTCCTGAAGACGGGCTCGGCGTTCTACGCCCCGGCCGAGAGCGCGATCGCCATGGCCTCGTCCTACCTGAAGGACGAGAAGCGCGTCCTGCCCTGCGCGGCCCATGTCAGCGGCCAATACGGCGTGAGCGACATGTACGTCGGAGTGCCGACGGTGATTGGGGCCGGCGGGGCCGAGCGCGTCCTCGAGTTCCCCCTCGACGAAGCCGAGAAGGCGATGTTCGCGAAGTCGGTGGACTCGGTCCGGGGTCTGATCGCCGCCTGCAAGGTGATCGACCCGGCGCTCGCCTGACATGACCGAGCTCGGACCCACCCTCGACACGGCGCGCCTCATTCTGCGGCCGATGATCGTCGAGGATTTCGACCCCTGGGCCACAGCGATGGCGGACGAGGAAGCCATGCGCTTCCTGGGCGGTCCGCAATTTCGTTCGGTGGCTTGGCGTGGATTCGTCGGCGTGGCCGGCTCCTGGGCGTTGCAAGGATTTGGAATGTTCTCGGTCATCGAGCGGGCCAGCGGCCGATGGATCGGTCGCGTCGGTCCTCATCGACCGGAAGGCTGGCCTGGCGACGAGGTCGGCTGGATGATCGCCCGCGAGGCGTGGGGCCAGGGCTATGCCGGCGAGGCGGCGACCGCCTCCATGGACTTCGCGGTCGATGTGCTCGGCTGGACGCGGATCATTCACTGTATCGACGCCGGCAACATCGCCTCCCAAGGAGTCGCGAAACATCTCGGTTCGGAGCGGGCAGGGACGGCCAGAATGCCGGCCCCGATGAACGACGAGATCGAGGTCTGGGCCCAGACCGCCGACCAATGGCGGGGTTTCAGAACCAGCCGGTCGCGCGCAGTGTCTTGACGTAGGCCCGGCTCACCGGCGCCTCGGCGCCATCGGGCAGCACCAGCCGCGCCCGCCCGTCCTCTCGCTCGACCCGTTGTACCGCCGCCCGCGCCACCCACCATGACCGATGGGTCCTGGCCCCTTCTATGCCCTCCAGTTCGGCGATGGCGTCGCCGAGGCGCATCAGGATGAGATCCTGACCCAAGGAGGTGTGCAGGCGCAGATAGTGGTCTTCCGCCTCGACGGCCCACAACTCCGAGTGGGCAAGCTTGGCCGGCAGTCGGCCGATGAATCTCGGGGGCGGCGCGCCGTTGGCGCGGCCATGGGTCTCGATCGGCTCGCGGCGTCGGACCAGGAAGGCCAAAGCGGTCATCGCCGCCGTCGTCGCCAGGGTCGAGGGGGCGACCTTCAGGGCCACCGCCATCGAGAACGGCGTGTGTTCGACCAGGGTGTTGGCGACCATGACGATGAGGATCATCGGCGGCCACAGGACCAGGACGATGGCCATCCACACGAGCCACGGCCGGCGCGCGAACCAGGCCCGGGGCATGACGTAGACCCCGACCAGCACCCCGACCGTCGAGCCGATCGCGACCAGCAGCAGCCAGTAAGCCAGACGCGAGACGATCGTCGCCCCGCCGACTCCGAAACCTCCCGACAAAGCCATGATCACACCGACGATCAGGGCGGCGGCGATGATCCGCAGCCAGGTGGCGGCGATGTCCCGAGGATTACGATCGGCCGTTTCGCGGCGGTCGGTCGGAGCTTCGTTCACGGCCTTGACGGAAGCTCCCGAAACGGCCCCAGCGGGCCGGCCGTGCTCTATACCTTGCGCCAGGCCGAAGCCGCAATTTCCTCCCCGGGGGCCAGACCTCGCACCGGCCTTGCATCGCGCCGCTCTTGCGTCATGTTCGCGCCGGAATCGCCGAACCCCGGCGAAGAGAGGAAACCCGCTCCGCGGCGATGGACGAATTCGTTTTCCATGATCCGACCGGGCGGCGGGCCCGGCGCGCCAATTTCGGCGTCGGCATGGTCATCGCGACCGCCGCCCTGATCATCGCGGGATTCTTCGCCACCCTCGCCTTCGCGCCCGGGCTGCCCACGCTGACGCTCAAGGATCCCCAGGTTCTCCAGGCCCTGCACGTGGAGACCGCCCATCGCTTGAGGCATCCGGCCGAATGGCGCCGAGTGCCCAGGCCAAACAAGATCGCCACGGGCGGACGGGCGCGTCCCCTGTCGGTGGGCTTCTATGTCAGCTGGGACGAGGATTCCCGGGTTTCCCTCAAGCGCCACGTGAACCAGCTCGACGTGGTCTCGCCGCAATGGCTGCTGCTCGACGGCTCCCTGGGGCGTCTGGCGGTGACCTCGGACCCGCAGGCGGACGCCATCATCGCCACGGCCAAGACCCCGCCTTCGGTGCTGCCCATGGTCCACAACGCCCACAACGGCCTGAGCGACGGACCTCTGGCCGACAAGCTGCTGCTCAATCCGTCCGCCGAAAAGGCTCTCATATCCAACCTCGTGGCGCTCGCCCAGCAGCACGGCTACGCCGGCTACGTCTTCGATTTCGAAAACATCTCGCCGGCCGCCATCGCCCGTTACCCGGCCCTGATCGCCCTGGCTCGCGCCGCGCTCAAGCCGATCGGCCGCGAGGTCTGGGTCGCGACGCCCTTCGGAGACGACGCCTGGCCCCTGGTTCGGCTGGGGAATGTCGCCGACACCGTCGTTCTCATGGCCTACGACGAGCACTGGGGGACCGGTGAGCCGGGGCCGCCGGCCAGTCAGAACTGGTTCGAGCAGACCCTGGATCGCGACATGCGCCATCTTACCGCCGCGCGCACGGTCATCGCCTTCGGAGCCTACGGCTACAATTGGACCCTGAAGGACAAGTCAGGACCGGGCCGGGCCGAGTCGGTGACCTTCTACGACGCCACCCAGGTCGCCCACGACGCCGACGCTTCGGTCAGCCTCGATGACGACGCCCTCAACCCGACCTTCGCCTACGAGGACGACGACAAGCGCAAACACGCGGTCTGGTTTCTCGACGCCGCCACGCTGTTCAACCAGATCAAAGTCTCCGATCCCTACCGGCCGCTGGGCTACGCCTTGTGGCGAATGGGGGCGGAGGACCCGGCGGTGTGGGGCTACTTCCGCCAGCCCTACGGCTCGGCCCGGCCCGTGGGGCTGGAGCGTATCGAGCCCAGCGTCGGGGTGGATTTCGACGGCACGGGCGAGGTCCTGCACGTCGAAGCCTCGCCGACCAGCGGCTCGCGCTCGATCGAGATCGATCCGGACACCGGTCTCGTCTCCGGCGAGGACTACAAAGTCATGCCGACCTCCTACGTCATCGACCGCTATGGGGCCCATCCCGGCTGGGCGGCCCTGACCTTCGACGACGGACCCGACGGGCGCTGGACGCCAAAGATCCTGGACATCCTGAAGGCCAAGCACGCCGCGGCGACCTTCTTCGTGATCGGCCAGAACATGCAGGCCAAGCCCGAACTCGTGCAGCGCGAGGTGGCGGAGGGAATGATGGTCGGCAACCACACCTGGACCCATCCCAACATCGCCGCCACGCCGCTCGCCCAGACCGACCTGGAGGTCAACACCACCCAGCGGCTGTTCGCGGTGCTCACCGGCAAGTCGATGCGGTTTTTCCGGCCGCCCTATTTCGGTGACGCCGAGCCATCGACGCCCGGCGAGGTCGAGCCCCTCATCGTCGCCCAGAAGCTGGGTTATCTGATCGTCGGCCTGCGCATCGACCCCGACGACTGGAAGAAGCCGCCGCCCCAGCAGATCATCGACAAGGCGATGGCCCGCCTTGCCGATACCGGGCCGACCGCCGGCCAGGTAGTGCTGCTGCACGACGCCGGCGGCGATCGCAGCCGTACCGTCGAGGCCCTCCCCGGCCTCATCGACGCCATCCGCGCCCGCGGCCTCAGGCTGGTCACGGTCGACCAGCTGGCCGGGATGAGCCGCGCCGACGCCCTGCCGCCGACTTCGCGCAGCTCCTGGGAGCTCTTCCTCGACCGCCTGGGTTTCGGTTTCTTCCGCTATCTGAACGCCGGCATGCAGGCCCTCTTCACCCTCGCCATCGTGCTGGGCCTGGCCCGTTTGGCGTTCCTGGCCAGCCTCTCCTTGTGGCATCGCGTCCGCGAGCCTGGCCGTGAACCGGCCATGCTGGACAGCGCGACCGGCCCTCTCGTCAGCGTCCTCATCCCCTGCTTCAACGAGGAGAAGGTGATCGTCTCCTCGGTCGAGCGGATCCTTCATTCGCACTGGGACCATCTGGAGGTGCTCGTCATCGACGACGGCTCGGCGGACGGCACCGCCGCGACGGTCCGCGCCGCCTTCGCCGATGAGCCGCGCGTCACCCTTCTCAGCTTCGAAAACGGCGGCAAGGCCCGAGCCCTCAACCGCGGCCTGGCCTTGTGCCATGGCGAGGTGGTGGTCGCGCTGGACGCCGATACCCTCTTCCCGCCCGAGACGCTGCCCCGCCTGGCGCGGTGGTTCGCTGACCCGCGGGTCGGCGCGGTCGCCGGCAACGCCCTGGTCGGCAATCGCCTCAATCTCATCACCCGCTGGCAGGGGCTGGAATACGTCACCGCCCAGAATCTCGAGCGGCGGGCGCTGGCGGCGCTGGGGGCGGTGACCGTCGTGCCCGGCGCCGTCGGGGCTTGGCGGCGCGCCGCCTTGGCGGAGCTCGGCGGCTATCCGGCCGACACCCTGGCCGAGGATCAGGACCTCACCTTGGCGTGCCAGAGCGCCGGCTGGCGGGTCGAGTTCGATTCCACCGCCCGCGCCTACACCGAAGCGCCCGACACGGTTGCGGGCCTGCTGAACCAGAGATTCCGCTGGTCGTTCGGCACTCTGCAATGCCTGTGGAAGCATCGCGGCGGCCTGTTCAGCACCCGCCGCCCGGTGCTGGGCTTCGTGGCTCTGCCGCAGATCTGGCTGTTCCAGATCGTCCTGACCGTGGCCTCGCCTCTGGTCGATCTGGCGATCGTCTCGTCCCTCATCTGGGCCCTCTATGGCCGCTATTTCCATCCCGTGGAGTGGTCGCCGGACGACACCCTGCGCTCGCTGTTCTACTGGGCGGCGTTCATCTTCCTCGACCTTTCGGCCGGGGCGCTCGGCATGGCGCTCGAGCGGCGCGCGCCATGGGCCGACCTCGTGTGGCTGCCGGTGCAGCGCTTCGGCTATCGCCAGCTGATGTACTATGTGGTGGTCAAATCGGTGGCCACGGCGATCCGCGGCTACCGGGTCGGGTGGGGCAAGCTCGAACGACGGGCCACCGCGGTGGTCGGGCGAACGGGCTGAGTGGAAGTTGACCTCAGGTCACGATGACTTTGGATGACTCAATCCAAAGTCATAGAACGTGACCGATTCTTTAGAGTTAGAGCGGGATGCGGGCGGAAAGACGCTTCGCACTTTTCCTAGGGCCCGCTCTAGGGCGCCGTTGCGCGCCCATGGCCCCCCCCCTATAAGCGCCGGGCTTCCCCCCGCCGGATTCCCTGATGAACATCCACGAGCACCAGGCCAAGGCCGTCCTTGCCGAGTTCGGTGTGCCGGTTCCGCGCGGCGCGCCGGCGTTCAGCGTCGAGGAGGCGATGGCGGCCGGCGAAAATCTCGGCGGTTCCGTATGGGTGGTCAAGGCTCAGATCCACGCCGGCGGCCGGGGCAAGGGCGGCGGGGTGAAGGTGGTCAAGTCCCTCGCCGATCTGCGCGCCGAGGCGCAGCGCATGCTCGGCATGACGCTCGTGACCCACCAGACCGGCCCCAAGGGCCGGGTCGTGCGCCGCCTCTATATCGAGGAAGGAGCGGCCATCGCGCGCGAGCTCTACCTTTCCCTCCTGGTCGATCGGGAAACCAGCCGCGTGGCCGTGGTCGCCTCTACCGAAGGGGGCATGGATATCGAGGAGGTGGCTCACGCCACGCCTGAAAAGATCGTTACCCTGACCCTCGATCCGGCCACCGGACCCTGGCCTCACCATGCCGCCCGCCTCGCCAAGGCGCTGAGTCTCGCCGGCGATCAGGCCAGGCAGCTCCGCGCCCTTCTGCCGGCGCTCTACAAGGCCTTCATCGCCAAGGACATGAGCCTGCTGGAGGTCAATCCTCTTATCGTCACCGGCGAAGGCAAGCTGGTGGTCCTCGACGCCAAGGTCTCGTTCGACGACAACGCCCTCTATCGCCATGCCGACGTCCTGGCCCTGCGCGACGAAAGCGAGGAGGACGCCAAGGAAATCGAGGCGGCGCGCCACGAGCTGTCCTACATCGCCCTCGACGGCGAGATCGGCTGCATGGTCAACGGCGCGGGGCTGGCCATGGCGACCATGGACATCATCAAGCTCTACGGCGCCGAGCCGGCCAATTTCCTCGACGTCGGCGGCGGGGCGTCGAAGGAAAAGGTCACCGCGGCGTTCAAGATCATCACCGCCGACCCCAACGTCAAAGGGATCCTGGTCAACATCTTCGGCGGAATCATGCGCTGCGACATCATCGCCGAGGGCGTGGTCGCCGCCGTTCGCGAGGTCGGTTTGACGGTTCCGCTCGTCGTCCGGCTCGAAGGCACCAACGTCGAGCTCGGCAAGTCCATTCTCAGCAGCAGCGGCCTCGATGTGATCGCCGCCAACGATCTGGCCGATGGGGCGGAAAAGATCGTCCGCGCCGTCAAAGGAGCATAAAAACAGATGCATCAATCAGGAGCCATTGCCGCCGCGGTTCTGGTGGCGGCGGCGGCCGGCCCGGCCGCGGCGTCGCCCGCTTTCGAGGCGTTCCGCCAGGTGTGCGCCGACAGCCACGCCGACTTCGCGGCGGCCAAGACCGCCCTCGCCACGGGGGCCTGGCGTCCGGCCGAAGTCCACGCCGCGACCATGCAGGGCGTCACCGTAGCCGAGAGCGTCACCCGGGCCGAGGCGGCCGGCCCGGTCAAGCTCACGGCCTTCGCCTGGCACGGGACGAAGGGAGCGGTCCAGATCAGCGCCTGCACCGTGCGGATCAGCCCGATGCCCCTTCCCGCCATCGCCAAGGAGGCGCGGGACTGGGCCGGGTTCGAACCTCAGGTCGCCACGCCCAGCCAGGACGTCTGGCGCTATACGTCGGCGGGAAGCGCCCACACCTCGCTGCAGCCGCCCGAGTACAACGCCGCCGCGGCCGGCGCCGGGCTGGAGTTCTTCACCGTCTCGGCCGACGGAGCCGACACCGTCCTCGACCTGCTGAAGATCAAGTCCTGAGCGGCCGGCGCGAAGCTCGATGGCCATTCTGATCGATCAATCCACCCGGGTGATCTGCCAGGGCGTGACCGGCGCCCAGGGCACTTTCCATACCGAGCAGGCGATCGCCTACGGCACCGCCATGGTCGGGGGGGTCTCGCCCGGCAAGGGCGGTTCGACCCATCTGGGCCTGCCGGTGTTCGACACGGTGGCCGAGGCCGCCGCCGCCGTGAGGCCGGACGCCAGCGTGATCTATGTGCCCCCGCCCTTCGCGGCGGACGCCATCCTGGAAGCCATCAACGCCGAGATTCCGCTCATCGTCACGATCACCGAGGGCATTCCGGTGAGCGACATGATTACCGTCAAGCGGGCGCTGTGCGGCTCGAAATCGCGCCTCATCGGGCCCAATTGCCCAGGCGTGCTGACGCCTGACCAATGCAAGATCGGGATCATGCCCGGCAATATCTTCCGGCCCGGATCGGTGGGGGTGGTCTCACGCTCGGGCACTCTCACCTACGAGGCGGTTTTCCAGACCAGCCAGGTCGGTCTCGGCCAATCCTCGGCGGTCGGCATCGGCGGCGATCCGGTCAAGGGAACCGAGTTCATCGACATCCTCGAGCTCTTCCTGGGCGATCCGGCGACGCAGTCGATCATCATGATCGGCGAGATCGGCGGCTCGGGCGAGGAGGACGCGGCCGCCTTCATCAAGGATCATAAGCTCAGGAAGCCCATGGTCGGGTTCATCGCCGGGCGCACGGCCCCGCCGGGACGGCGGATGGGCCACGCCGGAGCGATCATCTCCGGCGGCAAAGGCGGCGCCGACGACAAGATCGCCGCCATGGAGGCGGCCGGGATTCGCATTTCGCCCTCGCCCGCCGCCCTCGGCCACACGCTGCTGGAGCTGCTCAAGGGCTGAGTAGATCGGCGTGGCCCGAGCCACGGCGTTTCTCGAAAACCTCACCTGCGATACATATCTTACTCTTCCCGCGGTCATCCTGTTGCGATGGCGCGGCGCGACAAAGCGAGATGACATGGCGGACGATGCTGGCCGGCTGAACGAGATTCTGGCCGAAACCTCCTTTCTCTACGGCGGCAATGCCGGCTTCGTGGAGCATCTGCAGGCGCGCTGGGCCCGGGACCCGGGTTCGGTGGAACCCTCGTGGGCCGCTTTCTTCGCCACCTTGGCCGACACGCCGGAGATCGTCCGCGGCTCGGAGCGCCCGCCGTCCTGGGCGCCCCCTCGGGCGGAGGAGCCGCGCCCGGAATGGCTGAGCGCCATCGACGGGATGTGGCCGGCGGTCGAGGCCAAGCTGGCCGCCAAGATCGCCGCCGCCGCCCCGGCCGCCGCCCCCGACGAGGTCCGGGCCCGCACCCTGGATTCCTTGCGCGCCATCATGATGATCCGCGCCTATCGGGTCCGCGGCCATCTCAAGGCCAACCTCGACCCCTTGGGCCTGGCGGTCACCGTCGGCGACGCCAGTGAACTCGACCCGGCCAGCTACGGCTTCGCCGAGAGCGATTACGACCGGCCGATCTTCCTCGACTTCGTGCTGGGGCTGGAAACCGGAACCCTGAGGCAGATCCTGGCCATCGTGCGGCGCACCTACTGCGGCACGGTGGGCGTGCAGTACATGCACATCTCCGATCCGGCCGAGAAGGCCTGGCTGCAGCGGCGCATCGAGGGCCAGGACAAGGAGATCAGCTTCACCCCCGAGGGCAAGATCGCCATCCTCAAGAAGCTCATCGAGGCCGAAAGCTTCGAGCGCTTCCTGGCCAAGCGCTATCCCGGCGCCAAGCGCTTCGGCCTGGACGGCGCGGAATCGGCGGTGCCGGCCATGGAGCAGATCATCAAGCGCGGCGGAGCGCTGGGGGTGAAGGACATCGTCATCGGCATGCCCCACCGAGGCCGCCTCAATGTCCTGGCCGCCGTCATGGCCAAGCCCTACCGGATGATCTTCCACGAGTTTTCAGGCGGCTCGGCCTTGCCCGAGGACATCGAAGGCTCGGGAGACGTGAAGTATCACCTGGGCGCCTCGTCCGACCGGGCCTTCGACGGCAACACCGTCCATCTTTCGCTGACCGCCAACCCCAGCCACCTGGAGATCGTCAATCCGGTCGTCCTGGGCAAATCGCGGGCCAAACAAGCCTTCCTGCTGCGCGAGGATCCGACCATCGGCCGCAGCCATGTGTTGCCCCTGCTCATGCACGGCGACGCGGCCTTCGCCGGCCAGGGCGTCGTGGCCGAATGCTTCAACCTGATGGGCATCAAGGGCTATCGCACGGGCGGGGCGGTGCATTTCATCGTCAACAACCAGATCGGCTTCACCACCTACCCGCGCTATTCGCGGACCAGCCCCTATCCGTCGGACAGCGCCCTGATGGTCGAGGCGCCTATCTTCCACGCCAACGGCGATGATCCCGAGGCGGTGACTTTCGTCGCCCGCGTGGCCATCGAGTACCGCCAGCAGTTCGGCAAGGACGTGGTCATCGACATGTTCTGCTACCGCCGCTTCGGTCACAACGAGGGCGACGATCCGACCATGACCCAGCCCTTGATGTACAAGGCCATCAAGGCGCACCCGACCACCCGAGAGCTGTACGCCCGCCGCCTGATCGCCGAGGGCGTCGCCAGCGAGGCGCAGATCAGCGGCTGGATCGCCGAATTCGAGAAATTCCTCGAGGACGAGTTCGAGGCCGGCAAGACCTGCCAGCCCGACAAGGCCGACTGGCTCGACGGCAAATGGGCCGGCCTCAACCTGCCCGAGGGCGATGAGCGGCGCGGCGACACGGCCGTTCCCAGGCAGAAGCTGATCGATCTGGGATTGAAGTTCACCTCCATTCCCGAACGGATCGATGTCCAGCGTACGGTTCGCCGGGCGATCGAGCATCGCCGCGCCACCATCGAGTCGGGCGACAATATCGACTGGGCCACCGCCGAACACCTGGCCTTCGCGACCCTGCTCGACCAGGGCTACCCGGTCCGCCTGTCGGGCCAGGACAGCGTCCGCGGCACCTTCGTTCAGCGCCACTGCGACATCATCGATCAGGCCACGGAAGAGCACTACACGCCGCTGCGCCACCTGCGCCCCGGCCAGGCCCATTTCGAGGCCCTGGATTCGGCCCTGTCGGAGGAGGCGGTGCTTGGGTTCGAATACGGCTTTTCCCTCAACGAGCCGCGCACCCTGACCGTCTGGGAAGCCCAGTTCGGCGACTTCGCCAACGGCGCCCAGGTGGTGATCGACCAGTTCATCTCGTCGGGCGAACGCAAGTGGCTGCGGATGAGCGGCCTGACCATGCTCCTGCCGCACGGCTACGAGGGGCAGGGGCCGGAACACTCCTCGGCGCGCCTCGAGCGCTATCTGCAGCTGTGCGCCGAGGACAATCTGCAGGTCGCCAACTGCAGCACCCCGGCCAACTATTTCCATATCCTTCGCCGCCAGATGCTGCGCGAATTCCGCAAGCCACTGATCTTGATGACGCCCAAGTCCCTGCTGCGGCACAAGAAGGCGGTCTCGACCCTCGCCGACATGGCCGAGGGTTCGTCCTTTCACCGCGTGCTGCGGGACGACGCCCAATGGAGTCGCAACACCACCGTGAAGCTGGCGCCCGACGAGCGCATCCGCCGGGTCATCCTGTGCTCGGGCAAGGTCTATTACGATCTTCTCGACGAGCGCGAGGCGCGCGGCGCCGATGACGTCTACCTGCTGCGTCTCGAGCAGTTCTATCCCTGGCCGATGAAGTCGCTCACCACCGAACTGGCGCGCTTTTCGACCGCCGAGCTGGTCTGGTGCCAGGAGGAGCCCAAGAACATGGGCGGCTGGACCTTCGTCGATCCGTGGCTGGAGCTCACCTTGGCCAAGATGAAGATCGCCGCCAAGCGGGCTCGCTATATCGGCCGTCCCGCCAGCGCCTCCACCGCCGCCGGGGTGATGAGCCGGCACAAGAAGGAACTCGACGCCTTTCTGGCGGCGGCGTTCGCCTGAGACGGGAAATTCCAATGACCGACATCATGACCCCGGCGCTTGGCGAATCGGTCACCGAGGCGACCGTGGCGCGGTGGGCCAAGAAACCCGGCGAGGCGGTGAAGCGAGACGAGGTGCTGGTCGAACTGGAGACCGACAAGGTCAGCCTGGAAGTGGTCGCGCCCGAGGACGGGGTGCTCTCGGCGATCGACGCCGCCGAGGGCGAGACGGTGACTCCCGGCCAGAGACTGGGCCAGGTCGGGACCGGCGCCGCCTCCGCGAAGGCGGCCACGCCGGAGCCGAAAGCCGAAGCCACGCCGGCGCCGCCGAAGCCCGAGCCGAAGGCGGAAGCGAAGACCGAGCCGGCTCCCGCGCCGCCGCCCGCGCCCCGCCCCGAACCGGCCCGGCCGCTGTCGCCGGCCGTCCAGCGGATCGTCGCCGAAAACACCCTCGACCCGGCCGCCATCCCCGGGACCGGCCGCGAGGGCCGGATCACCAAGGGCGACGCCCTGGCCGCCATCGACGCCCTGGCCAAGCGTCCCGCCGAGCCGCCGCAAGCCGCCCCGGCCCGCGCCATCCACGAGCGCGAGGAGCGGGTGCGGATGAGTCGCCTGCGCCAGACCATCGCCCGCCGCCTCAAGGAGGCGCAGGCCAACGCCGCCATGCTGACGACCTTCAACGAGGTCGACATGACCGCGGTGATGGCTCTGCGCAGTCAGTACAAGGAGGTGTTCGAGAAGCGCCACGGCGTGCGGCTCGGATTCATGGGCTTCTTCGTCAAGGCCTGCATCTTCGCGCTCGAGGAGGTTCCGGCCGTCAACGCCGAGATCGACGGCGCCGACCTCATCTACAAGAACCACTATGACATCGGGGTGGCGGTGGGGACCGAGCGCGGCCTCGTCGTGCCGGTGGTGCGCGACGCCGACGCCCTGAGCCTTGCCGGCATCGAAAAGGCCATCGGCGAGCTGAGCCGCAAGGCCCGTGATGGCGACCTGGCCCTGGAAGACCTGCAGGGCGGCACCTTCACCATCTCCAACGGCGGCGTCTACGGCTCGCTGATGTCGACGCCGATCCTCAACGCCCCGCAGTCGGGCATCCTGGGCGTGCACAAGATCCAGGACCGGCCGGTGGCTCTGGGCGGCCAGGTGGTCATCCGGCCGATGATGTATCTGGCGCTCTCGTATGATCACCGCGTGGTCGATGGCCAGGGCGCGGTGACCTTCCTGGTCAAGGTCAAGGAACACATCGAGGATCCGCGGCGCCTGCTGCTGGACGTCTGAATTCACCCTATATCGAGCTGCCTCGAAGCTTCTGGAGCGCCGCCATGGCTGGCTATGACGTGATCATCATCGGCGGCGGACCGGGCGGCTACAACGGGGCCATCCGCGCCGGCCAGCTGGGCCTGAAGGTGGCCTGCGTCGAAAGCCGCGCGACCCTCGGCGGCACATGCCTCAACGTCGGCTGCATCCCCTCCAAGGCCCTGCTGCATGCCTCGGAGCTTTTCGAGGTGGCGGCCAAGGACTTCGCCGGCCTCGGCATCGAGGTGGCGCCCAAGCTCAACCTGCCGGCGATGATGGCCCAGAAGGAGGCGTCGGTCGGCCAGCTGACCAAGGGAGTCGAGTTCCTGTTCAAGAAGAACAAGGTCGACTGGATCCGCGGCAAGGGTCGGATCGCCGGTCCCGGCAAGGTCGAGGTCACCGCCGACGGCGGCGAGGTGACCGGGCTGGAGAGCGCCAACATCGTCATCGCCTCCGGTTCGGAGCCGGCGCCCCTCGCCGGCGTGACCGTGGACGGCAAGAGGATCGTCGATTCCACCGGCGCCCTGGCCCTGCCTGAAGTTCCCGGCAGCCTGATCGTCATCGGCGCAGGCATCATCGGCCTGGAGCTGGGCTCGGTGTGGCGGCGCCTGGGCGCCAAGGTCACCGTGATCGAGTTCCTCGACCGGGTCACGCCCGGCGTCGACGGCGAGGTCGCCAAGACCCTGCAGCGCTCGCTGACCCGCCAGGGGATCGAGTTCCGCCTCGGCTGCAAGGTGACGGGGGCCAAGGCGGAGGCCAAATCGGTGACGGTCACCTTCGAGCCCGTCGCCGGCGGGGCGGCCGAGAGCCTCGACGCCGACTATCTCCTTCTCGCCATCGGCCGCCGTCCGTATACGGAGGGTCTCGGCCTGGAGACGGTCGGCGTCGTCCCCGACAAGCGCGGCTTCATCGAAACCAGTCATTTCGCCACCAGTGCGGCCGGTGTCTGGGCGATCGGCGATGTCACCCACGGACCGATGCTGGCCCACAAGGCCGAGGACGAAGCGGTCGCCTGCGTCGAGACGATCGCCGGCCACGCCGGCCACGTGAACGAGAACGTCATCCCCAGCGTGATCTACACTTGGCCGGAGGTGGCCAGCGTCGGGGAAACCGAAGAGGATCTCGAGGCCCGCGGCGTGGCCTACAAGGCCGGCAAATTTCCGTTCACGGCCAACGCCCGCGCCAAGATCAACCACGAGGCCGAAGGTTTCGTGAAGGTGCTGGCCGACGCCGCCACCGACCTCGTCCTGGGCGTCCACATGATCGGCCCCGACGTCAGCGAGATGATCGCCGAGGCCTGCCTCGCCATGGAGTTCTCCGCCGCCTCGGAGGACATCGCCCGCACCTCCCATCCCCACCCCACCCGCTCCGAGGCCCTGCGCCAGGCGGCCATGGGCGTGGAAGGCTGGACGATGCAGGCCTAGGCTCTGGGATGAGCCCTGGCGTAGGCGCTCATCAGGCCGGCGGCGTCGACGGCGGTGTAGCGCTGGGTGGTCGACAGGCTGGCGTGGCCCAGCAGTTCCTGGATCGAGCGGAGGTCGGCGCCGGCTCCCAGCAGATGGGTGGCGAAGGAGTGCCGCAGGGCGTGCGGGGTCGCCCGTTCGGAAAGGCCGAGCCGGCCGCGGAGCCGCTGCATGAGCGCCTGGACATGGCGCGGCTTCAGCGCTCCCCCCCGGGCGGCGCGAAACAGAGGCTCGTCCGGTCCCAACGCCCCGGGCAGGGCTTCGACATAGGCGTCCACGGCCTCCCGCACCGCGGGAAGCACGGGGGTGAGCCGCGTCTTCCCGCCCTTGCCGACGATCCGCAGCGACGCCGGCAGCGGCGCGTCCGAACGCTTCAGCGCCAGGGCCTCGGAGATCCGCAGGCCGCAGCCCCACAGAAGGGTCAGCACCGCCTCGTCGCGGCAGGCGATCCACGCCGCCCGGCTCTCATCCAGACCGGCTTCGACCAGCAGCCCGGCGGCCTCGTCCTCGCTCACCGGGCGCGGGGTCCCGGGCTTGATCCTGGGTCCGCGGACCAGGCTGATAGCGGCGTTGGGCGTCGCCAGGCGCGCGTCGAGGAATCGGTGGAAGGCGCGGATCGCCGACAGGGCCTGGGCCAGGGAGCGGGCCCCGAGCGGCCGCTCGCCGGTCCGCCGGGCCGCCAGATAGGCGCGCAGATCGGCCGCCGAGATCTCGCCGAGCGCCGCCAGATTCGCCGGGCCGCCCAGGTGGCTCTCCAGAAAAGCGAGATAGGCGCGCACGCCGGCGCCGTAGGCTTCGAGGGTTCGCCCGCTCGCCCGCCGTTCGTGCTCGAGGTGTTCGAGAAAGGCGAGGAGCGCCTCATGGCCGGTCAAGGACGCGTCCTAATCCCACGGCCAGCGGCAGGCGGTGCGTTCGACCACCCGGGCCAGGAAGCTCACCAGTTCGGAACCCATGTCGGCGCTGAAAGCGCAGATCTCGCCGCCGCCGAAGGCGATCACGCCCGCTCGGTCGGCGACCGCGAGGCGCACCATCGCCACGCTGCCGACCACCGGGGCCAGATCGCCGAAGAGGCCAAGGGCCGTCGGAGCGATCCCCATGCGGGCGTGGCGTCGGCGACCTAGAATGAGATCGACCTGGCCCTCGGCCAAGGCCCGCCAGCCGGCCGGGACCCCCCTCGGCCCCTCCAGAGCCACCACCCCGGCCACGAGGTCGAATCGCGTTCTGGCGATCTCGTCCACCCGGCTCGCCAGGTCGGAGCGGTCGCTCGCTTCCAGGAGTTCGATCACCGAGGCGTGGGTGCGAGCCTGGGCGGCGAAGTTGGCCGCCGAGATCGCCTCGAGGCGCTTTCTCTGGCTGGATTCCCGCTCATGGGCGGCCGCGACCCGGGAAAGGGCCACCGGCCCGAAATCGACGATGTTGGCGGCGTCCAGCCGCAAACCGAGTTCGGCCAGGAGCTCGGCGTCCTGCATCACCGCCTCGCGATGGGTCCTCAGCACGACTTTCACCATCTCGGTCTCGTCCAGCGGCTGCGCCGCGGCGCTTGCATCCATGACCTTCCCGTCCCCCGACGATGTGAGCGTCCGCCTCTTCGGCGCCCGCCAGGCCTCATCAAAACCCGGCCAGGGTTAACGGCCGCTTGAAGCGCGGCGGAAAACGCCCGATGAGCGGCCATGGAGCGGCGCGAACCAGGCGGAACGGAGCCGGTGGCGGCCGGCCGAATCGCCCAGGTGCTGCTCCCCTTGCCGCTTCCCGAGGCCTTCGACTACGCCGAACCGGAGGGTCTCGGCCTCGCCGTGGGAGACCATGTCGCCGTGCCCCTGGGGCCGCGCCTGACCCGCGGGGTGGTGGTCGCCCTGAAGGACGCCGTCGGATCCAATCGGCCTCTGAAGATGGTGGAGGCTCGGCTGGACGATCCGCCCCTGCCGCCCCGTACGGTGGAGTTCGTGGAGTGGGCGGCCCGCTATGGGGTCGACTTTCCCGGCCGGCCGCTGGCCATGGCCATCCGAGGGCTGGGAGCCCGCCGCCCGGCGCCCCAGCGTCGCCTGACGGCCACCGGCCGCGCCCCCTCTCGGCCCACGCCGGCCAGGATGCGGGTCCTGGCGGCGGCGACGACGTCCATGGCCCCGGCCGAGCTGGCCCGCGCCGCCGGCGTTTCATCGGGCGTCCTCGTCCCGCTCGTCGCCGAGGGAGCCTTGGCCGAGAGCTGGATCACCGCCCAGGAGAAGTTCGACCCCCCCGATCCGGCACGCCCCGGCGCGGCGCTCAATCCCGGCCAGGCGGCGGCCGCCCGATCGCTCGCCGAAATGATCGAGACCGGCGGCTTCGCCACCGCCTTGCTCGACGGGGTGACCGGCTCGGGCAAGACCGAGGTCTATCTGGAGGCCGTGGCCGCCGCCCTCGCCCGTTCCGACCGCGGCCAGGTCCTGGTGCTGCTTCCCGAGATCGCTCTCACGGCGGCGGTCATCGACCGCTTCGCGCGGCGCTTCGGCGCCACCCCGGCCCAATGGCATTCCGGCGTCGCGCCGGTCCGCCGGCGCGCGGTCTGGGAAGCGGTCGCCAGGAGCGAGGCGAGGGTCGTGGTGGGCGCGCGCTCGGCCCTCTTCCTGCCCTTCGCCCACCTGGCCCTGATCGTCGTCGACGAGGAACATGACGGCGCCTACAAGCAGGACGACGGTTTCGTCTACCAGGCCCGCGACCTGGCCGTCGCCAGGGCCAAGATCGAGGATTGTCCGGTCGTCCTGGCCTCGGCCACGCCTTCCCTGGAAACCCTGTGGAACGCCGGCGCCGGGCGCTATCGCTGGCTCCGGCTCGCCGCCCGCCACGGCGCGGCGGTTCTGCCCACGGTCAGCCTGATCGATCTGCGGGCTCAGCCGCCACAATCCGGCGCCTGGCTCTCGCCGCCCCTCGTCGAAGCGATGGAGGAGACCCTGGCGAGGGGCGAACAGGGGCTCTTGTTCCTCAATCGCCGCGGCTATGCGCCGCTCGTCCTCTGCCGGGCCTGCGGCGAGCGGCTCACCGCCCCGGATACCGACTCCTGGCTGGTCGAGCACCGCTACAGCGGGCGGCTGGTCTGCCATTTGACCGGCTTTTCCATGCCCAAGCCCCGGCGATGCCCCCATTGCCAGGCCGACGACTCCCTGGTGTCGGTGGGCCCGGGCGTCGAGCGGGTCCAGGAGGAGGCCGCTCGCCGGTTTCCGGACGCCCGCCTGGCGGTATTCTCCTCGGACACGGTGGCCGACGCGGACGCCGCCCGGACGCTCGTCGACCAGATGGCGGCCGGTGAGATCGACATCCTGGTGGCCACCCAGGTCGCCGCCAAAGGCCATGACTTCCCTTTTCTCACCCTGGTGGGCGTCGTCGACGCCGATCTGGGCCTGCGCGGGGGCGACCTGCGGGCCGCCGAGCGCACATTCCAGCTCCTCACCCAGATTTCCGGCCGGGCGGGCCGGCGCGAACGGCCTGGACGCGCCCTGATCCAGACCTGGACGCCCGATCATCCGGTGATGACGGCCTTGGCCGCCGGCGATCGCGACGCCTTTGTCGAGGCCGAAATGGCCGAGCGCCGGGCCGCCGGCCTGCCACCGTTCGCCCGCCTGGCGGCGGTGATCCTTTCGGGTCCCGATCTTGCCGCCCTGGAGGCCTTTGCCGAGGCGATGGCCGCCGTCGCGCCCAACGCCGACGGCGTGGAGATCTTCGGCCCCGCCGACGCTCCGCTCGGCCTGATCCGCGGCCGCAGGCGCAAGCGATTCCTCGTCCGCGCCGAGAGATCGGTCGACCTTTCCGCCTTCATGCAGGCCTGGCGCGCCCGCGTGAGGCCGCCGGGAACGATTCGGCTGACGATCGACATCGATCCGTACAGTTTTCTCTGATGCGGCGGATCGTCGCGCGACCGCGCCCATTTGCAGGCGATTTCCAATGGCGCGCGCCTCCGCCCGGACCGTGAAATCGATGGCGAAACGGACGTTTGTCTTGGCTGCCAAGCTGGCGCTGGGCGAAAATGCGGCGGCCAACCCGCTCCGCGGTGGTCAAGTCCCATTTCGCCGCGTTTCACAACCAATATCGACATCCTCGGCGGTCAGCGAAAACCAATTTCTCCGAGTATATCGTCGCCGCCGCCCCCGATAAGGACACGAATTGGGGGGTATTATTTGAGTTACGCGGTCCAATCCTTTGACGGATTTATCCACAGGAAGCGTCACCTTGGGGTTTTGTTGTCGCCGCCCGCCTGGGCCGGATCACAAAAACGCGAGCGGCCCAGGCATAAAGACTCTTTTCATTCTCTCGATCCAAAGGTACGTCTTTGGTTACCAATCGGGCGAGTGACGGCGTAACATGAGCCAACATGTACGGACCCGGTTGGGTTCCCTAGTGATTGCGGTGAGCCTCGCCCTGACCCCGGCGTGCGCCTTCTCCGAGGACTATTGGCAGTGCGTCCCCTTCGCCCGCCTGATGTCCGGCATTCAGATCTTCGGTGACGCCCACACCTGGTGGCAGCAGGCGGCCGGACGATACCCGACCGGCTATCTGCCCAAGGCCGGCGCCGTGCTGTGCTTCAAGGCCACTGGCCGCATGCGTCTGGGCCATGTCGCCGTGGTCACCCAGGTGCTCACCGACCGCATCATTCAGATCACCCACGCCAACTGGTCGCTGATCGAAGGCGACCGCGGCCACGTCGAGAAGAACGTCACCGTCATCGACGTGTCGCCGGCCGGCGACTGGTCCCTCGTCAAGGTCTGGAACGATCCCTCGCGCGATCTCGGCGCGACCACCTATCCGACCTACGGCTTCATCTACCAGAACGCCGCCTCCCCGGGCGTGAAGATCGCCCAGGCCCAGAACGCGGCCATGGTCATGGCCCAGAACGCCGCCAACCACGTGGTGGCCACGGTCAAGCCCGGCGCCTCGCCCCTCCACATGCTCGGCCAGGCCGCCGATTCCACCGATCGCATCGCCGCCCTCATCCAGCTGGCCACCGGGGCCTCCGACAAGAAGTAGCGCGCCCGCGTTCGCTCACCGCTCCATCGCCCTTGCCGGGCGCGGGGAGGGCGCCCTTGCCGCCCTCGATTTCGGCGCGCCGCGGCGACCGATCGATCTCGTCTTCCTTCATGCCAATGGTTTCAACGCCCTCACCTATCGGCGCATCCTCGAACCCCTGGCGGGCGATTTCCGGATCCTCGCCGTCGATCAGCGCGGTCATGGGGCCTCTAGCCTGTCCACCGACGCCGACGGCCGCTCCGACTGGCACGATTTTCGCGACGACCTGATCGCCCTCATCGAGACCCTCGATCTGAAGGACGTCGTCCTTTCCGGCCATTCCCTGGGCGGCGCGGCCGCCCTCCTCGCCGCGGCGGCTTGTGGCGACCGCATTCGCCGCCTCCTGCTCTTCGATCCGGTGATCGGGCCGCGTCGGACGAGCGAGCAGGCATCCCCGGTCCACTCGGCCCTGATCGAGGGGGCGCGGCGTCGGCGGGCCGAGTTTCCCAGCCGGGCGGCGGCCCGCGAGGCCTATCGCGGCCGCGGGGCCTTCGCCTCCTGGCCGGACGACGTCCTGGCCGACTATGTCGAGGCCGGCTTCCGCGACCTGCCGGACGGGTCGGTTCGCCTGGCCTGCGAGCCGGCCTGGGAAGCCTCCACTTTCCTCGCCCAGGGGAGTGATCCGTGGGCGGCCCTGGACCTCGCGCCGTGTCCCGTCGAGATCCTGAAGGCCGAGCGCAATTCCACCTGCCGCGTGGACGAGGCCAACGCCGCGCCGGGGCGGATCACGGTCGAGACGGTGGCCGGGACCAGTCATTTCCTGCCCATGGAGCGCCCGGCGCTCGCCACCGAGCGCCTGAGACGGGCGCTCGCCGAGCCCTAGAGACAGAGTCCGGGAATCACCCGCTGGGCCAACCGCGCCTTCGTCTCGTCCGTGAGGGAGATGATCTTGCGCGCCGCCAGGTCGAGGGAAATGGCCACCGCCTCGCTGGTCGCCCAGGGAGCGCCGGTGGCCGGGTCGAGGATCCAGTGGGCGAGGCGCTGGGTGCGGTCGTCGAAGCCGATCAGGCCCGAGCGCACCTCGTAGCGGTCACCGGCCCTCGGCCAATCGGCATAGGCCAGGCGATATTCCAGCACCGCGCCGCCCACCCCCGCCGGCCGCGCGCCCCCGCCGAGCGATGCGGCCAGGATCGGGATTCCGCCCGCCACCACGCCGATGATGTGCTCGGCCCCCACGCGCCCGAAAACGTCGCAGTCCCCCGCCCCGAACGCCCCGCCGGCTATGGCGACGAGGCCCAGGCGCTCCGCCTCGGCCAGGCTCGCCCGGCCGGACGGCGGGGCGAGGTCCAGGCTGCGCGGCGCGGCCTTGTCCGCAACCGCCATGGCGAGCCCGGCGGCCCGCTCGCGCACCACCGGCGAGAAGGCAAAGACGCGTCCCTCCCGGCTCGTGACATGACTTACCACGGCCTGGAAAGTGGCGGCCAGTTCGCCGGTGACGGCGTGTATCAGCAGCTGGAGGATCCGCGCGTGGCTCTCGCCCATCTCGACGATCCCGGCGCGCATGATCAGCGGAGCCCCGGCGCGCGCCTCGCGCAGAAAGCGGATATGATGGTCCTCGAGCCTCAGGGTCGCCTGGGCGTCGGGGCGGAAGGCCCCGGCCAGGCCGAGAGCCGCGGCCACGCTGGTCAGGCCCTCCATGGCGCGCGCGACGTAGAAGCGCACGTTCATGTGGCCCATCTCGTCGCATTCCCAGGCTCCGACGCTGCCGCGCCAGACCTCGAGGCCGTCGAACCCTTGCGAAGGCGGAGAGACTGTCATGGCCCCGGTAGAAACGAGGCTGGCCCGCCGCGCAAGTCCGCTCGCCGCCGACGGTGTTTGCGATATAGCTTTGGCCTCGCCCTCGGGAGGACGCCATGCGCCCCACGCGCCGCCAGATCGCCGCTCTGCCGGCCCTCGCCGCGTCCGCCGCCCTCGCCGCCCGCGCCGCGCCGCGCCGGCTTCGCCTGCTGATCCTCGGCGGCACCGGCTTCATCGGCCCCTACCAGGTGCGCTATGCCCTGGCCCGTGGCCACCAAGTGACGCTCTTCAACCGCGGCCGCCAGAAGCCGGAATGGCCGGGCAAGGTCGAGGAACTGATCGGCGATCGCGACACCGGCGACCTGAAGGCCCTGGCCGGCCGCGACTGGGACGCGGTCATCGACAACCCCACCACCCTGCCGGCCTGGGTGCGCGACGCCGGGGCCACGCTTCGCGGCCACACCGGGACCTACATTTTCATCTCCACCGTCTCGGTCTACGCGGCCAACGACAAGCCGGGGGCCGATGAGAGCGCGGCTCTGGCTCCCTATGCCGGCAGGGACGCCATGGCCGAAACGACCGCCACCTTGCGCGCCGACGTCGGCGGCCTCTATGGCCCGCTCAAGGCGCTGGCCGAGGCCGAAGCCCGCCGCCAGTTCGGCGCCCAGGCCGCGATCGTGCGCCCCGGCCTCATCGTCGGCCCTGGCGATCCCACTGACCGCTTCACCTACTGGCCGGTGCGCCTGGCCCGCGGCGGGGATGTCCTCGCCCCCGGCGACGGCGCCGATCCGGTCCAGTTCGTCGACGCCCGCGATGTGGCCGAGTGGACGGTGCGTCTGGCCGAACGGCGGACGGCCGGGGTGTTCAATGCCCTGGGGCCGGCCCGGCCCCTGACCATGGCCCAGATGCTGGACGGCATCGACCGGGGCGTCAGCGCCCATCCCCATCTCGCCTGGGTCCCGGCCTCCTTCCTGGACGCCGAAAAGATCGAAGCCTGGAGCGACATGCCGGTGTGGGTTCCCGCCGCCGGCGACTCTCTCGGTTTCCATCGCCGCGGCAACCGCGCCGCCGTGGCCGCCGGCCTCACCTTCCGCCCGGTGAGCCTCACAGCGGCCGAGACCCTGGCCTGGTTCAAGACCCTGCCCGCCGAACGCCAGGCCAAGCTGCGCGCCGGCCTCACCCCCGAGCGCGAAGCGGCCGTCCTCGCCAGATGGCGGGCGCGGAAATGAAGCCCGAGGGTTGGCCAACGGTGATCCCGCGCCTCTTCACCGACGACACGGCCGGTCTGGTGCGCTTCCTCAGAGCAGTGTTCGACGCCCGCGGCGAGGACGCCGACGGCCGCCCCGCCGAGATGCGCATCGGCGAGTCCCTGGTCATGGTCAGCGACGGCGCGGGGGTGCGCGGCGCGCCGAAAGCATTCCTGTACGTCTATGTCCGCGACGTCGACGCCGCCTGGCGTCGCGCCCTTGACGCCGGGGCGCGCTCCCTGGAGGATCCGGCCGACCTGCCCTATGGCGACCGGCGGGCGACGATCGAGGACTCCTGGGGCAACACCTGGCAGATCGCCACGCGGCGCGCGCCATAGGAAAGAGCGCCGGCCCGCGGCCCCCGCCCCGTCCCGACTGAGATTATCCCCCCTTAAACCGAGGGAGATTCGGAATAATTCGAATCCTCCCCTGCGGAGCGGGGGAGGGGGACCGCGAAGCGGTGGAGGGGGCGGGTGAAGGAGCGCCAGCGTATCTCACTGGAAGGATCGCTGACACTTTAGCCCAGAGACATCCCTGACAGTCCGGGCCGGCTAGCCGGGCTTGGCCAGCGCCGGGGGCGATGGGCTCTCGGATGCGGACGATAGAGACGGGCCGCCTCCCGTCCCGCCTCCGGCCATCGCCCCCATGGCCTGGGCGAGCGCGGCCGGGGCCTTGGCCCGGTAGAGGGTGATGTTGGTTCCCCCCGCTCCGTCGCTGGCCAGCACCAAGCGCCCGGCCGAGGCGTTGGCGAGCGCATAGTCCAGCGTGCCGCCGCCGGAGAGGTCGATCTCGAGCGTGTTCCCGACGATCTGGGCCGCCGTGGCGTCGGTGGCGGCGAGGTCGATGGTGTCGCCGTACGACCAGTTGGTGAGCGTGCTGGCGAAGGCGCCGGGATGATCGACCTTCAGGGTCTCGTGCGTCCCGGTCCCGAAGAGCACATCGACGGTGGAGGCGATGGCGCCGCCGATCTCCAGCGACGAGGAGCCCAGAATCTTCAGCGTCCCGCTCCCGGTGATATCGCCGGTGATGTCCAGGACGCCGCGATAGGCCTGGACGAGGCCGTTGTCCCGGGTTGGGGCGGCGATCGTTCCCACCGCGCTCACCGTGCCGGCCGCTCCCACCGTCAGCCCGGCGGCGGCGAAGGTCCCGCCGATCAGCTTCAGTTGGGCGTTGTCGGTGAGGGAAAGCGCGCTCGTCCATCCCCGGCCGTTCAGCAGTTCCAGGTCGCCGCCGGCGGCGATGGTCGTCAGGCTCGCTTCCAGCAGGGTTCCGCCGCCGGTCGCCATCACGCTGCCGGCGCCGGAGAGCTCGACCTTGCCGGCCAGGCTGGTGACCGCCGCGCCGGAGAGGGTCAAGCTCGCCCCATGCCCGCCGTCGGTGACAAACCAGTGGCCGCCGGAGAGCTTGCCGCCCACATCGTTGGTGATCGTGGACCCGGACCCGAAGGTGACGCTCGATCCATCCAGCGCCTGCACCGTGCCGGTGTTCTTGACCGTGCCGCCGGTGATGGAAAGACCGCCAGCGCCTGAGCCCTCCAGCACGCCAGCGGCCCCGTTGGAGAGCTTGCCCGTCACTATGTCGATCACCAGCGTATTCACGCCGGTGGCGGCGATCACCCCGCGGTTGGTGATGTTCATCGCCGAACCGCCGCCGATCTGGCCGGCCCCGCTGATGGTGTTCCCCTCGTTGTCCATGGTGTCGATGGCGTGACTGGCCGTGATCGCATTGGCGGCGCTGTCCGACAGGGCGATCGTTCCATTGCCGGTGAACTCAATAACCCTTGTCGCCGCCGTGTCCTTGAAGTTGACCGTCAGGTCTCCCTTCGTCTCTAGGCGCATGACGGCGCCGCCGCTGCCGGAAGCGACGGAAATTGTCCCGCTGTTGTCCAACGTCCCCGCGACCGCCAAGGTCGCGCCATCACTCACTTTGAGAGACCCGGTGTTGAAAACGGCGCCGTTGTCGCCGAACGGATCGAAGCTATTCAATGTTGCACCGCCCGCCAGTACAGACATGATCCCGCCTCCGGACGTCGAAAGCGTGCCTCCTTGGACGGTGACATCGTCAAAGTTCACATAGGAACCTTTGCCCAAGGCCTGAATAAGACCGGGCCCCGCCTGCACATCCGCTTGCACGGTCATTCCATCTCCGGGCTGGCCCGACAGGAGTAGGCCGCTGCCATCTGTGGCTTCGATGACGCCGATCCCCGCGATTGCGGGAAGCTGGTCAAAATTGACTGCGTCGCCGAGGATTATGTCGAGTTCCGATGATAACTGGTTAGCGTCAATGAGCGATGCGCTGAGACTGGCGAAACCAACCACGCTAGATGTGATTTCGCCTGTTCCCTGAATCGTCCCTTGAATTCCGGCTGCGCAGTCGACGATGACTTCACTGCCTTCTCCGTTCAGCGAGATTGTTCCGCCTCCGGAAGTTCCCACGCTGCCGCGCAGCCCCTGAGCGAGCTTGAGCTTGCCTCCAGGCCCCACACTGATGTTTCCTGCGAGAACGATGCTCTGTCCGGCGCTGTCGGCGCCCAATTCCAGCGTCGCGCCGCTGCCGATCGAAATGGACGCATCGGCGCCGACCGTGAGTTCGGGCAAATTCGTGCCGTGGAGCCCGGCCCCGAAGGTTCCGCCAGTGAGATCGAGAGCGGCCCCCTGCGTGACGGCGAGGCTGTGGACGTCTTCATTCATTGAGGAGGTGACGGTGTAGGTCCCAGCCGCCTCGATGTGCGCGATGTCGTCGCTGCCGGGAACCGTCCCGGTGCTCCAGTTCGCGCCGTCGGCGAAATCACCGCTAATGCCGTCCAGCCAGCTGATCGTGTTCGTCATCTCAATCCAAGCCCATTTCGCGTTGACAGCTTTCCGGCGCGGGCGCTTCGTGGCTCACAGCCTTGAGAACTCTGCACCCCCAACGCTCGGCGGCCACTAGCAGAGGGGTCGATAGTGACCCTCGCTGTGACGAAAGGCAAATTAATGACGACTTGGTATTCGATCGGGAGCATCTCCACGAACATCGGATCAACGACGATCACGGACAGCGGCACGCTTTGGACTGCGGATCTCATCCCGATTGGCTCGCCCTTGGTCGTAGGTGGCGCGATCACAGGTGAGGTCTCCTCCGTCGCCACCAACACAAAGATAATCTTAGCCGCCCCTTATGGCTCCACGTTGGCCGGCAGCGCCTACGCGCTACAAATTGCTTCCGTCGGCTCGGTAGACACAGCGGCAACAGCAGAGACTCTCGCTCAGACTGGGACGATCGGGGCTCCGACGGAGCCTAACGATCTGACTTTTCTTGAGGGCTACAACACTCCGGGCGATGGTGGCGGCGGCCCGCTAATGCATTTTCCTGGCTCAACGCAAGTGCCTGATTCAGGTATAGTATTCGGACCAAACAGCGCCACCATAATAGGCCGCTATATTCGGCCAACCGACGGCATTCTTCACACAAAGTGGTTCGGAATCAAACACGACGGGACCGGCGACCAACACGCGGCCATGCAGAATTTCATCAACGCTGTCATCAACACCACCACTGACACTCTTGGGAGCGGTTGCGTCGGTTTCATCGACCCGGGCATGATCAACTGCGCCAAAAACGCCTTATACATCAGCAGCGACGGTACATCCGGCGGGTCAGAGGTTCTTGACCGCTCGTTCCGCGGGGCCGGCAAGTTCGCTTCCCAGATCATCAATGCGGCGATCTCGGTGGGCGATATCAAGACCGCCCTGGACGGCGGCGTGCCGGCCGCTTCCACGGTTGGTTTGTCGTCGTTCGGCCTCGAGGGCTATCTCGATTTGTGGTCGCCGCAAGCCGGCACGATCATGGACCGCGTCGGGGTGAAAAATCCCGATGTCTCCTTCGACCGGCCCTATTCCTCGATCGCCGAACTCAACGCCTCGCTGTGCAACATCTACCAGGCCCTGCAGTTCCTGATGCTGGGGTGTTTCTTCCAGGCCTCGGCGTCCCAGGCCACCGCCGGCACATCGCAGGCGACGAACGCCGTCCGCTTCAGCCACGGATCGAATTTCGCCTGGATCGGCGGCGGTTGTTCGCCGATCTCCCGCGCCCCCGATGGCGGCCTGATCGGGTTCGCCGTGGACAGCCTCGGACTGGGAGACAGCCCGCAGGCGGCGAAGATCACTCTTCAGGATCTTCATTTCGAAGGCCTCAGATACGAGTCCATCCTGCTGAAAGCCGCCGGCGATGTCTCGATAAGCTGCCATTTCCGCCCTCACGCGACCCATGACACCACCCGGGCCGTCGTGCAGCTGGGCGATCCGGCTTCGTCCGCCAAGCCGGCGGCCAACGTCACGGTGCAGAACTGCTACGCCGTCTCCGATGGCGGCGGCGACACTTTCCTGCAAGCCAGCTATGTCGCCGGCCTCAAGATCGCCGGGAACAGCGTCAAGGGGTTCGCCACCGGCTTTGCGATCGGCTCGCAAGCGACGGGCGTCGATATCGATCCGTACACCGACGTCTCGGACCCCACCGCCGCCGACGCTTCGCAGAGCCTGGCGATGCTCACCCCGGGCGGAGTCGTTTCGGCGGGTAACATCGACCAAACGGTGTTCACGGTCACCACCCTGACTTCGGGGACCATCGCGGCGGGCCAGCCACTCTTCGGCCCAGGGGTCGCCCCGGGGACCGTCATCACCGGCGGGAGCGGCTCCAGCTGGACCGTAAGCCCGTCCCAGCGCGTGAGCGGCACGGCCTTTTCCAGCGCCGTGACGACGGCCACATCGACGGGATCTTCGATCTCGGGCAAGACCCTCACGATCGGATCCGGCACGGGGTTCGCGATGGGGCAGTTCATCTACGGTGTCGGCGTGACGCCGGGTACGCAGATAACCGGCGGCCCCGGACCGACGACCTGGACGGTCAATCTGTCCCAGACCGTCGCGTCGACGGCCATTTCCGGGGTGACGCCAGCCGCCATGGCCCAGGGGTTCATGACCGGTTCGTTCCTTGAACTGGAATCGCTTACGTCCGGCACGCTGGCCGTCGGCCAGCTGGTGGTCGAGGGCGGCGTGGGGGTGGGCGCGGTCTCCGGCGACACCGCCATCACCGCCTTGGGCGCCAATCCGGACGGCACAGGCGCGGCCCTGGTCTCGACCCATATTCCCGCGGGAACGAAGACATATGCCTCGCTCGCGCCGGCGGCGGTGGTCACAGGTTCGATCTCGGACGGAACGCTCATCGTCAACGAGACCCTGTGCGGAGCCTTGGCCGTGGGTCAGGTCCTGCTGGGGCCCGGGGTATGGCCAGGAACATTGCTCACCACCTTATCGCACCGCAAATGGACGCTGAGCGCCGAACAGGGATCGCAATCGACGGGACCGTCGGTTTTCACTGCCTATGCGGTCGCCGCGAGTTTCACCGGCTCGACTTCGGGCACCAACCTGACGGTCTCGTCGGGAGGCGCCGGCATCGCCATCGGCCAGGCCCTCATCGGGCCGGGCATCGAGACGGGCACGGTGATCACGGGGTTCTCCTCACCGAATTGGACGATCAGCACGACGCAGACCGCCGCCTCGAACCCCATGCTCACGATCGCCACGGCGGCGGTGTTCAGCGGTGCGATCAGCAGCGGGGCCGTCACCATCAGCTCGCTGCCGAGTTTGGGCGCCGTGGCCTGGGGCCAGTATCTCATCGGCCCGGCGATCCCGCCGGGGACCTGGGTGACCTCACTGGGCGCGGGTACCTACGGCAGCGGCAGCACCGTCGTCGTCGGCCAGACGCTGCCGATCATGGCCTTTCCGCTCCTGGCGCCGACGAATTTCACGGCCTCGATCGCCGGAACCACCATGACGCTGGCGGCGTCCACCGCCCTGTCCGCAGGACAGGCCGTTTTGGGGACAGGGGTCGCGGTCGGCACCGCGATTACGTCCGGATCGGGCACGTCGTACAGCGTCGGCATCTCCCAGACCCTCCCGTCGAGTTCCTTGACCACCGCGCCGAGCGCGGCGGTGCTGAGCGGCTCGATCGCGGGCACCATTCTCACCGTCGGATCGGTGAGTTCGGGCACGCTCGCCATCGGGCAGAGCGTAACGGGGATGGGCGTCGCCGCCGGAACGACGATCTCGAATGTCGGGTCGGGAACCGGTGGTCCGGGAACCTATGATGTCAACAGCTCGCAATCCGTGCCAACCACGGTGATGGTCGCGACGTCCGGCCCCATCGGGGCGGTCGTCACCGGAGCCGTGACCAACAATCTGCTCACCGTCTGGGCCGTCCAGTCGGGAAGCGTGGCGATCGGGGATAATCTGCCGGGTCTGGACCTCGTTCCCAGCAACTACGTCTCGGCCAGCGGAGCGGGGCCCAGCGGCGTCACCGCCTACAATCTGAAAATTCCGCCCGCGAGCAGTTACTCGATCAATCCGGGATCGCTTCGGAGCTACTTCGACAATGTCGCCGACGCCCCGCTCAATCTGGGGATACAAACCACGAGCACTTTCACCGTGGAGTTCACGAGCAGTCGGGATTTCACTCTGTCACTTTCAATGACAGGCCATACCCTGAACATTTCAACGACGAACCTCCAGACGTCCGCCGAGTACACGCTCGTCATCACCAGTCCGAATTCGGCCTACTCAATCGCCCACTGGGGCGCGGCCGGAGCGCCAATTGTGTTTTCCGGAACACAGCCAACGTTTTCCGGCATGTCGCCATCCCAATATGGCGTGGTGAAGATGAAGGTCGTCGGCGTTGGGAGCACGCCGGTCCTGACACTCTTCTG
>DASZKO010000101.1:0-3302 GCA_035605655.1 Caulobacteraceae bacterium
AGAGCGGAGCGGGGCGGGCATTTGGCCAATCATAGGCGATTTAAGTCCCCGCGTCGGATGCGCTAGAGGCTTACCTCAAGGCGGATGCAGAGCGTGGGCATGGCGGGAAGTCAGGATTTCGCCGACGATCCGCGCAACGCCGCGGCGCTTGTCTATCTGAACGGCGAAATGGTCCCGCGCGGCGAGGCCAAGGTCTCCCTCTTCGACGCCGGCTTCGGGATGGGCGACGGGGTGTGGGAGGGGCTGCGTCTGCACAGGGGCCGGCTGCTCTTTCTGGACGCCCACCTCGATCGACTGTTCGCCGGGGCCAAGGCCATAAGCCTCGACATCGGCATGGACCGCGCCGGCCTGACCAAGGCCCTCGGGCTCACCCTCGCGGCCAACGCCATGACCGACGGCGTGCACATGCGCCTCATGGCCACCCGCGGGGTCAAGGCCTCGATCAACCAGGACCCGCGCAACGCCCTGGGGATTCCGACCGTGGCCATCACCGCCGAATACAAGACCCCGAGCGCCGCCGTCGCCGAGGCCGGGCTGCGCCTGGCGACCGTTTCGGTGCGCTGCACGCCGGCGGCGATGTTCGACATGAGGCTCAATTCGCACAGCCGGCTCAACCTCATCACCGCCCTCCTGGAGGCCATCGGCGCCGGGGCCGACGAGGCCCTGATGCTCGACCCGGCCGGCGCGGTGTCGAGCTGCAACGCGACCAACTTCTTCTTCGTGCGGGACGGCGAGGTGTTCACCTCGACCGGCGACTACTGCTTCAACGGCATCACCCGGGCCCAGGTGATCGCCCTTTGCCGAGAGGGCGGAATCCCCATCCGCCTGGGGGCCTTCGCGCCCGGGATGGCGCGGGCCGCCGACGAGGCCTTCGCGACCGGGACGCTCGGCGGAATCACCCCCGTCCGCCAGATCGACGAGGCCGTCCTTTCCGCCTGCCCGGGCCCGCTGACCGTGCGGCTGGGCGACCTCTACGCGGCCCTCAAGGACGCCGATGCGCGGGCGAGGCGATGAGCGAGCCGGTGCGGATCGCGATGTGGTCGGGGCCGCGGAACATCTCCACGGCGATGATGCGGGCCTTCGAGAACCGACCCGACACGGCGGTGACCGACGAGCCTTTCTACGGCGCCTACCTGGCGCTCTCGGGCGTCGACCACCCCATGCGTGGCGAGGTGCTGGCGGCCATGGAGACCGATCCCGCTCGCGTCGCCGCGGCCCTCACCGGGCTGGCCCCGAGCGGGGCGGCGATCTGGTTCCAGAAACACATGACCCACCACATGCTGGCGCCCGTGCCGCGGGCCTGGATGGGAGCCTGCCGGCACGCCTTCCTGATCCGCGCGCCCGAGAAGGTGCTCGCCTCCTATGCCGCCCGTCGAGCCGAGGTCGAATTCGCCGACATAGGCTTTGCCGAGCAGGCGGACCTGTTCGACGAAGTGTCGGACCGGCTGGGCCGCCCGGCCCCGATCCTCGACGCCGAGGACGTCCTGGCCGACCCGCGGGGGGCGCTCAACGCCCTGTGCGCCGCGCTCGACATCCCTTTCGACGAGGCCATGCTGGCGTGGCCCCCCGGCCGACGCGCCACCGACGGGGTCTGGGCGCCGGTGTGGTACGAGGCGGTCGAGCGCTCGACGGGATTCGCCCGCCCGCCCGGCCCGCCCGCCGCCCTGGATGGCCGTCTGCGGGCGATCGCCGAGAAGGCCCGGCCGATCTACGAACGCCTTTCCCGCCATCGTCTCGCGCCGGCCGCGCGCTTGCCGCGCTGAACCTTCCGCCCTAGGGTCGCGCCAGCCGGGGGATGGTTCAGGGATCTGGATGGCCGCGCACTATCTGGAGTTCGAGCGGCCGATCGCTGATCTCGAAGCCAAGATCGACGAGCTCTCCAAGCTCTCCGAAACCAGCGGCGGCTTCGATGCCGAGATCGCCGCCCTGCGCGCCAAGGTGGGCGACCTGCGCGCCGCCACCTACGCCAACCTCGACGCCTGGCAGAAGACTCAGATCGCCCGCCATCCGGAGCGGCCGCATTTCGTCGACTACCTGGCCGGCCTCATCGAGGAATTCGTCGAACTGCGCGGCGACCGGGCCTTCGCCGACGACCAGGCGATCCTCGGCGGCCTCGGCCGATTCCGTGGCGCCCCGGTGGTGGTCATCGGCCAGGAGAAAGGCCACGACACCACCACCCGCATCAAGCACAACTTCGGGGCCGCCCGGCCCGAGGGCTACCGCAAGGCCATCCGCCTGATGGACCTGGCCGAGCAGTTCAACCTGCCGGTCCTGTCGTTCATCGACACCGGCGGGGCCTATCCGGGGATCGGCAGCGAGGAGCGCGGCGTCGCCGAGGCCATCGCCCGCGGCACCGAGCGGTGCATGACCCTGGGCGTGCCGATGATCGCCACCATCACCGGCGAGGGAATGAGCGGCGGGGCGATCGGCATCGCCGCGGCCAACAAGGTGCTGATCCTCGAGCACTCCATCTATGCGGTCATCTCGCCGGAGGGCTGCGCCTCGATCCTGCTGCGCGACCGGGCCATGGCCGAGGGCGCGGCCAAGGCGATGAAGATCACCGCCCAGGACCTCCTGGCCATGAAGATCGTCGACAGGATCGTCGAGGAGCCGGCGGGCGGGGCCCACGCCGACCCGGGCCTCGCCGTCAGCCGGGTCGGCGACGCCGTGGCCGAGGCGCTGGGGAAGCTCACCGCCCTGACCCCCGACGCCTTGCGCGACCAGCGCGCCGAGCGCTTCTACGCCATCGGCCGAGGCTAGCCCCGCTTCCCGCGATCTTGGGACCGATAGGGCGGCGGGACATAGGCTGACCTACGGCCCCAAAAAGGAAAAGACAGCGGAGATGAAGGCGGACGAACCCTAACCCCGGCTCTTCCCGGCGCTCTCGTTATGGGATTCACACCAATCGATTCGCGAACATTTCCCCACCCCACCGTCATCCCTGGGCTCGGCCCGGGGACCCATGCGCACGTGAGGCGAGGTGGCCGTGCGCGCGCACGGCCATGGCCGGCTCGGCGCTCAATAGGTAGCCGACACTAACGGTCGGCTATGACGGCGGAGGTTGGGGAAGTCTCCGACTCGGATCCACGAATCGCTTGGCGCTTGCGCGGGGAAGAGCGGGGGTTGGGGGCGGTCCGCGTTCATTACAGCCGTCTGACGCTCTAGTGCTGGCTCTCCGGCATCTTGACGGTCAGGCCGTCGAGGTCGTCGGTGACCTTGATCTGGCAGGAGAGGCGGGAGTTGTCCTCGACGTTCTCGGCGAAGTCGAGCATCGATTCCTCCATGGCCGATTTCTCGCCGGT
>DASZKO010000119.1:0-2567 GCA_035605655.1 Caulobacteraceae bacterium
CGAGGGACCGTCGGGGTTGGGAAAGTTGAACACCGCGCCGATGTCGCGGCCGCCCGAGTAGCCGCCGGCGCGGGCCATGGACGAGCCGAGGGCGTCGGCGATCGGCACGCCGAGGGCCAGCAGCAGGGGGCGGGAGCGATAATAGCCGCACACCGCGTCCCTGGGGTCGGTGAGGCAGAGGCCCAGCAGGACCTGGGCCAGATCGTGGCCGCGGGCGGAGAACTGGTAGAGGATCTTCTTTTCGGGAACGAGGACGGTCTCCTCGAGGGTGTCCAGGGCCCGCGAAACCTGGACCAGGAAGGCCGCCCGGCGCCAATCGACCGCGGCCTCGTCGGCCTTGGCGGCCCGCGCCGTGGTGAGGGTCGCGCTCACGCCCTCGTCCGGGTCAGGGCGGCCAGCATGCTATCGTTGTCGGCGGCCTCGCCGAGGGTGATCCGGAAATGGCCCGATCCTACGGGGATCGGCCGCACGATGACGCCGGCGGCCAGCAGCCGATCGAAGCTCTCGGCGATGGGACCGGGGCTGCGCACGAAGATGAAATTGCCCTGCGATCGGGTGTGGACGACGCCGGCCGCGGCGAGGGCGTCCTCGACCCGACGGCGCTCGGCGACGATCATCGCCACGCCGGCCCGCATGTGCGCCTGGTCGGCGAGGGCGGCCATGGCGGCGGCCTGGGAGACGGAGGTCAGGTTGAAGGCCGGACGCAGGCGGTCGAAGGCGTCGATCACCTCCGGTCCCGAGACGACGCCGTAGCCGGCGCGCAACCCGGCCAGGCCATAGGCCTTGGAAAAGGTGCGGGTGAGCATGAACACGCCCCCCCAATCCTCCAGCAGATCGAGGGCGCCGCCCTCGTCATGGAACTCGAAGTAGGCCTCGTCGAGGAGGACCACGGTCTCCAGGGAGGTTGCCTCGAGGATGGCGGCCAGATCGGCGCGCGGCGTGCGGGAGCCGGTCGGGTTGTTGGGCGTGCAGAGGGCCATGGCCCGGGGCCGCTCGCCAAGGGCGGCGCGGATGGCCGCGACATCGAGGTCGAAGGCGGCGGTGCGCGGCACATCGACGATCCGGGCTCCCGCCGAGCGGGCGAAGATCTCGTAGCTCGGGAAGGTCGGCCGCGACAGCAGGAAGGCGTCACCCGGGGAAAGGTAGGCGCGGAAGAAATAATCGATCAGGGCTTCCGAACCCGGGCCGGCGACGACCCGCTCGACCGGTCTGGCGAGGTGCTCGGCCAGCGCCCCACGCAAGGCCGAGGAGGTCGAGTCGGGGTAGGTCTCCGGATGGGCCAGGGCGGCGATGGCCGCTTCCACCGCCCGCGGACTGGGGCCGAACGGGTTCTCGTTGCTGGACAGCTTGGCGTAGCTTCGCGGCCCGAACCGCAAGGCGGCCAACTCCGGCGTCATCCCCGGCTCATAGGCGGTGATTCCGGCCAGGGCCGCCCGGGCCGCCGGGCGGTGGGAGGCGGATTCGAGGTGGGGGCGCGCGGCGCTGGTCATCGCGGCAAGTTTACGCTCATCCTCAGGTAAACGATTGCTAATCGTACCTCAAATCGCTCGATCTGCGGAAGCCCTTGCTGGCGACTTGCCATATGAAGACCAAATCGACCACAAACCCAAGCCTGCTCACGGCATCGTGAGGCTAGGCCGGCGGCCCGCCTTGATAAGGAAGCGGTTTCGACGGGAGGTCCCTGCCCATGAGCAAGCTCATTTATCACATCGTCGAACATGACGGCGGATGGGCCTATCGCGCCGACGGCGTCTATTCCGAAACCTTCCGGACCCACGAGGCCGCTCGCGCGGCCGCCGAGCGCGCCGCCCGCGAGCAGCGGGTTCCCGGTCGCGAGGTCGGGATCTCCTGGGAGGACGACAAGGGCCGGTGGCATGACGAGATCGCCGGCGGCGACGATCGCCCGGTCACCGAGGTCGAGGACTGAGCCGATGATCCGCAAGGCGCGCGCCCAGTGGCGCGGAACAGGACGGGACGGCGAGGGCGACCTGACCACCGATTCCGGCGTGCTCTCGGAGACCGCCTATTCCTTCCGCACCCGCTTCGAGAACGAGAAGGGGACCAATCCGGAGGAACTTCTGGCCGCCGCCCACGCCGGCTGCTTCACCATGGCGCTGGCCTTCCAGCTCCAGTTGGCCGGCTATACGCCGACGAGTCTGACCACCGAGGCCGCCGTCAGCCTCGACCCCGACGGCCCTGGCTTTCGGATCACGCGCTCGGCGCTCATCCTCCGCGCCGAGGTCCCCGGCCTGGACGAGGAAACGTTCCACCGCCTGGCCGGCGACGCGGAAAAAAACTGCCCGGTTTCCAAGGTTCTCAACGCCGAAATCACCCTCGATGCCAAGCTCGGCTAGGGGATTGTGCGGCATAGTGTCGCCAAGCCGGCGAATCGGCGCCGAAACAGTTGGAAACCATTCCGGCCTCGGAGATAAGTTCATCGCACGTCACGGCTCGAGGGGGCGATGCAGTTAGAGTTTCGGGCCGGAGCGGGGGCGCTCGGGGGCGTGGCGGCGGGCTTGTTGCTGCTGTGCGCATCTTCGGCGCCGGCGGCCGAGCCCGCCGTCCAT
>DASZKO010000129.1:0-33705 GCA_035605655.1 Caulobacteraceae bacterium
TCGATCCACGGGGCCAGGGCCGGCTGGCCGGCGATGCTGCGGCCGATGCGTAAGGAAGCGACCACCACTTCCTGATCCAAAGAGGCGGAGAGGTAGTTGGGCGCGATCTGGGGATGAACGGCGGGATCGGGCGAGGAAATCCGCACGTGGCCGCGGCTTTCCGGGCGCACTTGGCAGGGGGCGATGGTCAGGCCCGGCTGGTTTTCCAGGACCATCTTCTGCTCGTTGACCAGCTTCTCGGTATCCATGGTCGCCGGCAGGATGTGATACTGGATGTCCGGACCGGCGAGGTCCGGCCGCGACTTGCAGAAAGCGGCGATATGGGCGGCCGACAGGGTCAGCAGACCCTTGCGGGCGAAGAGATATTTCATCGTCTCGCCGAAGAACCGGCCGCCGCGGGTGAGCTCGTTGACCGAGACCGTGCCGGGCTTGAGCCGCCAGGTCATGGTGATCACGTAGTGATCCTGGAGGTTCTCGCCGACGCCGGGCAGATCGGCCAAGGTCTGGATGCCGTGATCACTAAGCAAGTCAGCCGGCCCGATCCCCGAGAGCTGCAGCAATTGCGGCGAGTTGATCGCCCCGCCGGCCAGGATCACCTCGCGCGCCGCCTTGGCCCGGCGGACGACGCCGTCCTGGATGAATTCGACGCCCACCGCGCGCTTGCCCTCGAACAGCACCCGCGAGGCCAGGGCGCGGGTCTCGACGCGCAGATTGGGCCGGCCCATGACCGGATGGAGATAGGCCACCGCGGCCGAGCAGCGCTGGCCGTTCTTCACGGTGAGCTGATAGTAGCCGACGCCCTCCTGTTCGGCGCCGTTGACGTCGTTGTTGCGCGGGATGCCGGCCTCGACGCAGGCCTCGATGACGGCGTCGGAAACCGTATGGGTCTGGGTGACGTCGGAGACGTTGAGCGGGCCGCCGATGGCGTGGTGGTCGTCGGCGCCCCGCTCCTGGTGTTCGGCGCGCAGGAAATAGGGCCGCACGTCCGCCCAGCCCCAGCCTTCGCAGCCGAGCTGGCGCCAGCCGTCGTAATCGGCGCGCTGGCCGCGGATGTAGAGCAGGCCATTGATCGACGAGGACCCGCCCAGCACCTTGCCGCGCGGCCAGATGTGGACCCGCCCGCCGGTGCCCGGGTCCGGCTCGGTGGCGTAGAGCCAGTTGACCTTGGGATCCTTCAGAGTCTGGGAATAGCCGACCGGCACATGGATCATCAGGTTGGAGAGGAACTGGCCGGGATTCCTGGTGGGCCGGTCATCGCCGCCGGCCTCGAGCAAGAGGACACGGCTCTTGGGATCGGCGCTCAGCCGATTAGCCAGGACGCAGCCGGCCGAGCCTGCTCCCACGATGATGAAGTCGGCGGCGATTTCCTCGGACATCGGTTTCCTCAGGCAGCGTTTCGAACGGACGTTTCAACCCTACGGCGGCGCGCCCCCGCCCGTAAAGGCGTCACCGAGCCGGCGCGATTGACTCTCCCGGCGTAAGGGCCCGCGATGTCGCCGTTGATTGCTTGTGAGGAGCCCGCCGCCATGACCGCCGCCGCCTTCGAGACCATCCTCTACGCGGTGGAGGACAGGATCGCGACCATCACCCTGAATCGCCCCGACCGGCTCAACGCCTTCACCGCCAAGATGATGGCCGAGATGATCGCCGCCTTCGATCTGGTTGACGCCGACGATGATGTGGGGGCGGTGATCGTCACCGGGGCGGGGCGGGGATTTTGCGCCGGAGCGGATCTCGCCGGCGGCGCCGCCACCTTCGATCACCGCGGCAGCCGCGATCCGATCCGCACGGAAGCCCGGGTTGGCGGGGTGCAGCGCGACGGCGGCGGGCGGCTCACTTTGCGCATCTTCGACTGCCTGAAGCCGGTGATCGCGGCGGTGAACGGGCCGGCGGTGGGCGTGGGGATGACCATGCAGCTGGCCATGGATATCCGAATGGCCTCCACCGACGCGCGGTTCGGCTTCGTCTTCGGCCGGCGGGGGATCACCATGGAGGCCGCTTCGTCGTGGTTCCTGCCCCGCCTGGTGGGGATGCAGACCGCCCTGGAATGGTGCTTCACCGGCCGGGTGTTTCCGGCCCAGGAGGCCTTCGACCGCGGCCTGGTCCGCTCCCTGCACGCCCCGGACGAACTCGTTCCCGCCGCCCGCGCCCTGGCCAGGGAGATCGTCGACAACACCGCCCCGGTCTCCAACGCCCTGATGCGCCAGATGCTCTGGCGCATGGCCGGGGCCGATCAGCCGATGGAGGCCCACCGCGCCGACAGCCGGGCCATCCAGGCGCGCGGCGTTTCGGCGGATGTGGCCGAGGGCGTGACGGCTTTTCTGGAAAAGCGTCCGCCGCACTTTCCCGATCGCGTGTCGAACGATATTCCCGACATCTGGCCGGACTGGAAAGCCCGCGATTTCAGTTGATCCTCAGCGTCGCTACTGCCCTTACGCTTGCGGGGGCTGAAAACGACGCATCTTAACGGCAAGTCCGAATCAAGGTGCTTGTCGAGGCGTGAGAAAGACCATAAGAGCAAGCCTCCACAGTAGCGGGGCGTGCGTATGGTACAATCACCGTCAAATTAATCGAAAGCACAGTCCATGGATGACAAAGCCGAATTGATCGAGATGACCGCCGAAATCGTGGCGGCCTATGTCGAGAACAACAACGTTCCCACCGGCGATCTGCCCGCCTTGATCCAAAGCGTGCATCGGGCGCTGACGTCGGTGGCCGCGGGCGCCGAAGCGGTCGAAGCCGCGCCCAAGGAACCGGCCGTGCCGGTCCGCCGCTCGATCACCGCCGACTACCTGATCTGCCTCGAAGATGGCCGCAAGTTCAAATCGCTGAAGCGTCACCTGCGCACCAAGTACAACATGAGCCCGGAGGACTATCGGGCCAAGTGGGGCCTGGCCAAGGACTATCCCATGGTCGCGCCCAACTATGCCAAGGCGCGCTCGGATCTCGCCAAGCAGATGGGCCTCGGCCAAGGCGGCCGTCAGGCAGCCAAGCCGGGCAAGCGCCGGTAGGCGAGCATTTCAGCGCCGAATGTAGTCGGCGCTCGGGTACTCCATTGTAGCTGTGTTCGAGACGGCCCGCGTTTACGTTTGGGCCGCTTTCTCGGCGTCGTGGCGAATGCGCTCGATCATCGAGAAGAGCCCGTTGGACCTCTGGCGCGAGAGGGCCCCGGTCAGGCCCAGCCGGTCGAAGGCCGCCCGGGCATCGAAGGCCAGGATCTCGGCCGGCGCGCGGCGGTTGTAGAAGCCCAGCAGTATGGCGATCAGGCCACGCACGATATGGGCGTCGGAGTCGCCGCGAAAGCTCAGTCGGCCATTTGCGTCGCGTTCGACGATCAGCCACACCTGACTGGCGCAGCCCTTGACCTTGTTGGCCTCGGCGTGCTCGGCCTCGCTGAGCGGCGTGAGCGTGCGGCCCAGATCAATCACATGGCGGTAGCGCTGCTCCCAATCGCCGAGCACATCGAGTTCATCGGCGAGATCGGCGACAGCGCTGTCGATGGCGGGCGTGGCCTGGTCCATGGCGTCAAGGATTTGGCCCCTCCGCCGGGCGCTGGCAAGCTTTGCCCCTCTCGCGCATAGTGGCCTGGTGACCGTCTCCCTCGACGACGCCGGGGCTCTGGCCCACGAGCTCAAGACGCCGCTCGCCGTCATCATCGGCTATGCCGACGCCATGCGCGAGCGCGCCTTCGGTCCGCTGGACGAGAAATACATCGAGGGAGCCCGGACCATCGAGGCCGCGGCGCGGCACCTCCAGGCCCTGGTCGAGGCGCTGACTGGCGGCGGCCGGCCCCGCCTGCGGTTCGACGCCCGCGCCGGCGTCGCCGAGGCCACGGGCCTCTTCGACATGAGGCTGCAAGAGGCAGGGATCGCCCTCGCCGCCGAGCTTGGCGCGAATCCTGTGACGATCCTGGCCGACCCCCTCACGCTCAGGCAGATCGTGATCAACCTTCTTGCCAACGCCCTGGCGGCGACGCCGGCGGGGGGCCGGGTCGCGCTTTCGCTGGCGCGCGATGAGGGGGATCTGGTCATCGCTCTCGCCGATACCGGCCCCGGGATTTCCGGCATGGAAGGCCAGGGTCTCGGCCTTGTCCGGGCCCTCGCCGCCAGCCACGGCGGGCGCCTGGATTTCACGTCGCGAACGGGCGGCGGGGTGGTGGCCACCGTTCGCCTGCCGATCCTCGTGGACGCCTGAGCCGTGGAGATCGCCAGCGTCGTCTGGGTCTCCGCCCTGATTCGCCGGGTCGAGCTGGCCGGGGCCTTCGCCACGGTCGCCCGACGGGGCGATGCCGCCGCCGGCGCGATCCTGGTCAAGACCTTCGACCGCCGCGCCGGAGCGGCGAGGCTTTACGCGCTGGCGACGCGCCGCGAGGGCGAGCCGGTTTGGATGCAGCCGGTCGACTCCCACGCCGAGGGCGATATCGACGCCTACATCGAGCGCGCCGTCCGCATCGACCCGGATGTCTGGGTGGTCGAGGTCGAGGCCTCCGACGGGGCCCGCTTCCTCACCGAGCCGGTGGAGAGGGGGCCACCTCAGGGCTGAGATTTGCCTCGCCTCCCCCGCCGCGCTATCGCCGCGCCATGTCGCCAACCCTTTCCCCCGCCGGCGAGGCCGCCCGCCGGCGCACCTTCGCGATCATCAGCCATCCGGACGCCGGCAAGACGACGCTCACCGAGAACCTGCTCCTGGCCGGCGGGGCGATCCGCGCCGCCGGGGCGGTGCGGGCCCGCGGCGAGCAGCGCCGCACCCGCTCGGACTGGATGAAGATCGAGCGCGAACGGGGCATCTCGGTCTCGGCCAGCGCCATGACCTTCGACCACGCCGGGCTGATGTTCAATCTCTTGGACACCCCCGGCCACGAGGACTTCAGCGAGGACACCTACCGCACCCTCACCGCCGCCGACGCGGCGATCATGGTCCTGGACGCCGCCAAGGGGATCGAACCCCAAACCCTGAAGCTCTTCGAGGTCTGCAGGCTGCGTGACATTCCGATCATCACCTTCATCAACAAGATGGACCGTGAGGCGGAGGACCCCTTCTCCCTGTTGGACGAGATCGGCGAGAAGCTGGCCCTCGATCCGGCCCCGCTCTACTGGCCGGCCGGCTCGGGCGCCCGCTTCAAGGGCATGATCGACCTGCGCCACGACCGCTTCCTGCCCTTCCGCCGCCACGCCGCCGACCACGGGCCGCCCATGGCCCTGAAATCCAATGCCCTGGGCGCCTTTCTGGAGCCCGAGGAGCGGGAAGAGGTCGAGGAAGGGGCCCTGCTGGTCCAGGAGGCCTCGAAGGGGTTCGATCCGCGGAGCTTCCGCGAGGGACACATGACCCCGGTGCTGTTCGGTTCGGCCCTGCGCCATTTCGGGGTCGACGAACTCCTCGGCGTCATCGGCGCCTATGCGCCGCCCCCCGGCATGGTGGCCGCGACGAGGTCCGGGGAAGCCACCCACGTGGCGCCCGGCGACGACGAGGTGTCCGGCTTCGTGTTCAAGATCCAGGCCAACATGGATCCTAATCACCGCGACCGGGTGGCCTTCGTGCGCCTGACCTCGGGACGGTTCTCCCGCGGCATGAAACTGAAGGTGGAGAACACCGGCAAGACGATCGGCGTCAACGCCCCGATCATGTTCTTCGCCTCCGATCGGGAATTGGCCGAGGAGGCCTTTGCCGGCGATGTCATCGGCATTCCCAACCATGGCGTGCTGCGGGTCGGCGACAGCCTCTCACAGGACGGCGCCCTGCGCTTCGCCGGCCTGCCCAACTTCGCCCCCGAGATCCTGCGGCGTGTCCGGGTCACCGATCCCCTGAAAGCCAAGCACCTCAAGAAGGCCCTCGAGGGCCTCGCCGAAGAAGGCGTCACCCAGCTCTTCCGGCCGGACCTAGGCGCCGATTTCGTCGTCGGGGCGGTGGGCCAGCTGCAGTTCGAGGTGATGGCCGATCGGCTGGGCGGCGAATACGCCCTCGACGTGGTCTTCGAGCCGGCCCCCTTCGCCGAGGCCCGCTGGCTCGCGGCCGACAAGGCCCCGCTGGAGGCGTTCGCCGCCACCCATCGCTCGGCGATGGCCAGCGACATCGACGGGGCCCCCGTGTTCCTGGCCAAATCGGCCTGGGAGATCGGCTATGTGACCGAGCGCTATCCGGAAGTCGCCTTCGAGCGGACCCGGGAGAGGGGCTAGGTGGCCGCCGAAGCGGTCTATGGCCTGCCGCCGGCCGGCCTGGCGACGAGCGGGCCGGACGCCATCCAGGTCTCGCCCCTGATCGTCGGAGCGAGCGCCATCGAGAGCCTCGCCGATGCTTCGCTGGACAGGCTGGTCATCGCCGCCCCGCCCGGCACGCTCGAGCGGCGCTATGTCCTGGCGCATGGCTTGCGGGCCCTGCGCGAAGGCGGCGAGATCGTCGCCCTGGCCCCCAAGGCCAAGGGCGGCGCGCGCCTGGGCGGCGAGCTGGCGGGGTTCGGCTGCGAGGTGAGGGAAAACGCCCGCCGCCATCAGCGCATCTGCCGCGCCGCGCGGCCGGCGAGACTTGTCGGCGCCGAGGCCGCCATCGCCGCGGGCGGACCGCGGATCGTCCCCGCGCTCGGCCTGTGGTCCCAGCCGGGCGTGTTCAGCTGGGACCGCCTCGATCCCGGAACGGCCCTGCTCCTGGCCCAGCGGTGGACGCCCGCCGGAAACGGCGCAGACTTCGGCTGCGGCTACGGCGCGCTGGCCCGCGCTGTCCTGGCTTCGCCAGCGGTGACCCGGCTCGCTCTGATCGATATCGACCGCCGCGCCCTCGACGCCGCCCGCCGCAATATCGACGATCAGCGCGCCCATTTCCTCCATTGCGACCTGCGCCGGCCGCCGCCCAGCGGCCTTGGCGAGCTCGATTTCGTGATCATGAACCCACCGTTCCACGACGGCGGGGCGGAGGACCGCAGCCTCGGCCAGGCCCTGGTCGCCACCGCCGCCGCCATGCTCGGGCCCGGCGGACTCTGCCGCCTGGTGGCCAATGTCGCCCTGCCCTACGAGACCACCCTCGCCGCCAGCTTCGCCCACGTCGCCCTCGTGGCCCGGGGCGGCGGCTACAAGGTGCTGGAAGCGCGCCGGTGAGGGCCCGCCTCGACCGCCTGCTGGCCAATCTCGGCTACGGCTCGCGGCGCGAAGTCCACGCCCTGATATCCGCCCGCGCGGTCAGGCTGGACGGGACGCCGCTGCGCGATCCCGCCGGCCACATCGAGATCGGCTCGGGCCTGCCGGACCGGATGAGCGTGAACGGCCAGCCGCTCGATCCTCCGGCCCCCCTCACCCTCATTCTTCACAAGCCGCTGGGCGTGGTCTGCTCTCATCGCGAGGCGGGGCGCAGCGTCTACGAACTGCTGCCGCCGCGCTGGCGGGCGCGCATGCCGGCGCTCTCCACCGTCGGCCGGCTCGACGCCGAGACCAGCGGCCTCATCCTGATCACCGACGACGGGCCCCTCCTGCACCGCCTGATCTCGCCGAAAAGCGCGGTGCCCAAGCGCTATCGGGCCGAACTCGACCGGCCGCTCAGGGGCGACGAGGCGACGCTGTTCGCGTCGGGAACCGTGATGCTCGACGGCGAGCTGAAGCCGCTGGCCCCGGCGGTGCTGCAACCCCTTTCGGCGACGTCGGCGCTCCTCGCCATCGGCGAGGGCCGCTATCACCAGGTCCGCCGGATGTTCGCCGCCGCGGGCAACCACGTCACCGCCCTCCACCGCGAAGCCATAGGGTCGCTGGAGCTGCCGGCCGACCTCGCGCCGGGTCAGTGGCGCATCGCCGGGGCCGAAGAGATCGCCGCCGCCCTCACCGTCCCCGCCACCACACCAGGGCCCGCCGCTCGACGATGAGGAAGACCAGGTGGACCGCGGCGGCCATCAAGGCGAGCGCCAGGATGGCGGCGAACATCTTGGCGGTCTCCAGGCGGTTGCCGGCCTCGAGGATGCGCCACGCCAGACCCTGGGCCCCGCCGCTCCCGGCCACCCATTCGGCGACCACGGTTCCGATGATCGCCAGGCCCGAGGCGACCTTGGCCCCCTCGACGATGAACGGCAGGGCCGAGGGCAGGCGCAGGCGAAGGAGACGCTGCAGGGGGCTGGCGCCGTAAAGATCGAAAAGCCGCTCGAGATCGGGATCGGCCGAGGCCAAGCCGCGGGCGGTGCCCGAAAAGACCGGGAAGAAGGCGACGATGGCGGCCAGAGCGATGATCGCCCGATCCGGATGGTCGACGCCGGCCCAGATCACGAACAGCGGCGCGATCGCCACCACCGGCGTCACCTGCAGCGCCACGGCGATCGGCCGCACGGCCCGCTCGAGGGTCTGGCTGAGGCTGACGGTAAGAGCCAGGGCGATGGCGGCGACCGCGGCCACGGCGAGGGCCTGGAGCGCCATGGCCAGGGTCCGCCACGCCGAGGCCAGCAGCAAGGGGGCGCTGGCGCCGAGCGCCTTGCCGATCGCGAGCGGGGTGGGGAGAAGATATTCCGGCACGCCGGCGTAGTGGGCGCCGATCTCCCAGGCGGCGAGCAGGACGCCGATCAGCGCCGCCGGGGCGATCACGGCCCTCACGCGGCCATGGCTCCGGCCAGCGTCGCCGACACCTTCTCGGCCGCCTCTCTGAATGGGGCCGTGGCGCGAAATCCGGGCGGCCGGGGAAGCTCCGCGTCGATGCGGGTCTCGCCGGCGACCCGGCCGGGCCCCGAGGTCAGCACCACCACCCTGGCGGCCATGTAGACCGCCTCCTCGACGTTGTGGGTGACGAAAACGATCGCCGGCCGGGTGTCGGCCCAGATCGCCAGCAGGTCGTCGGCGAGCGCCCGGCGGGTGATCTCGTCGAGGGCGGCGAAGGGCTCGTCGAGCAGCAGCAGTTTGGGACCGGTGACCAGGGCCCTGGCCAGGGCGGCCCGCATGGCCATGCCGCCGGAGAGCTGGACGGGACGGGCGTCGGCGGCGGCTCCGAGGCCGACCCGCCCGAGCGCGCCGTCCGCCCGCGTTCGGGCTTCGCCCCGCGCCACCCCGGCCAGTTCCAGAGGCAGCGAAACATTGGCCCGGGCGCTCAGCCATGGGGCCAGGGTCGCCGACTGGAAGACCACCGAGGTTTCGCCGCGGGCAGTGAGGCGCCTCACCTCGCCCCGGGTCGGGGCCTCCAGGCCGGCGAGCAGGCGAAGGGCCGTCGACTTGCCGCAGCCCGATGGCCCGACCAGGGCGACGATTTCGCCGGCCCGAAGGGAAAGATCGAGAGGACCGAGCGCCGCGCCGCGACCGGGATAGACGACTTCGACACGCTCCAGTGTGGCGAGGCTCACTTGGCCGCGGAACCCGCCGGCCGCACGAACGCCAGATCGTAGGCCCGCTTGAAGTCGAGGGTCTTGGGATAGACGCCCTCGGCCGAGGCGGCGGAGAAGAAGGAGGCCCAGCGCTGGTCGGTCATGGCCCCTGGGCCGAGCCGGGCCGCGTCGCCGGAATCGACGATCCCGTAGGCGCGCATCTTCTCGCGCGCCTGGGCCAGCACATCGGGCGTCATCTCCGGATTGTCCTTGAGGATCAGGGCGTCGCCAGGACGCGGATCGCCCTGCAGATAGGCGCGCCAGCCCGCGGCGCTGGCCTCGACGAAAGCGCGCACAGCCGCCGGCTTGGCCGCGATCAGGCGATCGGGAGCGAGCACCATGGCGGCGTAGCCAGGGTAGCCCTCGTCGGCCAGCAGGAAGACGGCCGGCTTGAGATGAGCCTGTTTTTCCAGGGTGTAGGGCTCGCTCGTCAGATAGCCCTGCTGCACAAGGCGCTTGTCGGCCAGGAACGGGGCGTTGCTGAAATTGTATTTGCGGACCTGGTCATCGGTGAAGCCGTACTTCGCCTTGAGCCACAGCCAGAAAGCGCTGACCGAGGCGTCCGACAGCAGGATGGGATGGCCCTTCATGTCGGCGATGCTTCTGATGCCGGCGTCCGGGTGGGCGAGCAGCACCTGCGGGTCTTTCTGCATGAACGCGGCGACGGCGCGCACCGGCACGTTCTGGGCGGCCAGGTTCATGACGATGAAGCTGTTGGAGCCGACGCCCAACTCCACGGCCCCGGAGGCGACCAGCTGGGGCACGTTCACCCCCGGTCCGCCGGGGACGATGGTCACCGCCAGGCCGCGCCTGGCGTATTCTCCGTTGGCCAGCGCCTCGTAGAAGCCGCCCTGCTCGGCCTCGGCCCGCCAGTCGGTGGCGAAGCGGATCGGCGTCCCCGCGGCCGGCGCGGCGGCCTGACGTGAACAGGCGCCGGCGAGCAGGCCGGCAACCAGCGCCAGGATCAATCCGGATTTCATGTCGATGCGCGCCCCCGATTGCGGCGCGACGTTAGGCTGGCGCGGCGCCGCTCTCAAGGGCGTCGCGGCGGGCCTCCAGGTCCAGCCAGTCTGTCTCGGTCTGGGCGAGAGTGCGGCGGGCCTCGGCCAAGCGCCCGGTGACCCGTCCGAATTCCGCCCTGTCGCGGGCGAAGAGGGACGGATCGGCGAGGCGCTGCTCCAGTTCGGCTATGTCGGCCGCCGTTCGGGCCGCCAGGTCCTCCAGCTCGGCGAGACGCCGCTGATCGCGATAGGAGAGCTTGGCCGCGGGCGCCTTGGCGCGGCGAGCGGTGGGACGGGACAGCGCCGGCGCGGCCGGCGGCGCGAAGAAGCCGGGGGCCTGGGTGTTGAAATCGGTCCAGCCGCCGGCCGTCTCGATGGCGCGGCCGGATCCGTCGAGGCCGACGGTGGAGCTCGCCAGGCGGTCGATGAAATCCCGGTCGTGGCTGACCAGGATCAAGGTCCCCCGATAGTCGGCGAGGTGGTCCTCCAGCAGGTCCAGGGTCTGCATGTCGAGATCGTTGGTCGGCTCGTCGAGCACCAGCAGGTTCGAGGGCCTGGCGAGCGCCAGGGCCAGCAGCAGGCGGTTGCGCTCACCCCCCGAGAGGCTGGCGGCCGGCTGGCGCAGCTGGTCGGGGCGGAACAGAAAATCGGCGGCATAGCCGGCCACGTGGCGCGGCCGCCCGTGGACCATGATCTGATCGCCGCCGCCGGGCGCGAGAATCTCGTGGATGCTTTTCTCCGCCGCCAGTTCGGAGCGGTTCTGGGAGACGACGGAGATCTCCAGGCCGCTGCCCAGCCGGACCTGGCCGGCGTCCGGCGCGACGGTACCCAAAAGCAGGCCCACCAGCGTCGTCTTGCCGGCCCCGTTGGGACCGACGATGGCCAGGCGGTCGCCGCGCATCAGGCGGGTCGAAAAGCCGCTGATCAGGCGCCGATCGCCCCAGGCCTTGGCGAGGTTCTTCACCTCGATCGCCAGGCGCCCGGAAGCGGGCGGGCGCGCGCCGGCGAGGCTGAGGCCGCCCGCCGACTGCCGCATCCGGTCGGCCTTCTCGGCGCGCAGGGTGTTCAGCCGCCGCAGCCGACCCTCGTTGCGGGCCCGCCGGGCCGTGACTCCGAAGGCCAGCCAGCGCTCGTCCCGGGCGATCGCCTTGTCGAGGCGGCGGGCGGTCTCGGTCTCGGCCTCGAGGATCGCCTCCGACCAGGCCTCGAAGCCGGCGAACCCCTTGTCCAGTCGCCGCATCCCGCGCCCCGCGAGCCAGAAGCATTGGCTGGTCACATGTTCGAGGAAGGCCCGGTCGTGGCTGACGGTGAGGATGGCGGCCCGGCTGCGGCCCAGGCGCGCCTCCAGGGCTTCGATGGCCAGGATGTCGAGGTGGTTGGTCGGCTCGTCGAGCAACAGGACGTCGGGATCGGCGGCGAAGGCGCGGGCGAGGGCGGCCCGGCGGATCTCGCCGCCGGAAAGGCCGGTCGGCGACCGGTCCGGCGCCAGGCCGAGGGATTCGAGCGCCGAGCGCGCCTCGTGCGTCGGCGCCCCGCCGGAGCGGACATAGGCCTCCAGCGTCTCGCCGGTGACATCGGGTTCCTGGGGCGCGAGGGCGATGGCGAGACCGGGGCTGGCGACGCGCTCGCCCTCGTCGGGCTCCAGGGTTCCGGCCAGGATGCGCAGGAGAGTCGATTTGCCCGCCCCGTTACGGCCCACCAGGCAGGCGCGCGCGCCCTTTTCGAGGGCCAGATCGACCCCGTCGAACATGAGCTCGCGGCCGTCGGTGAGGCGGACGCCCCGCAGGCTGAGGACGGGCGGCGCCATGGATGGTCGGTTCACTCCCTGATTTATCGGCCGCCACGCTACCGATGGCGGGCCGGAGGGTCTAGGACAGGCCCGTGGCGCCGGCGAGACCTTTCTGGGAAACCAAGACCCTCGAGCAGATGTCCGCTTCCGAGTGGGAGAGTCTGTGCGACGGCTGCGGCCTGTGCTGTCTCGTCCGCTTCGAGGACGAGGAAAGCGGCGTGGTCACCCCCACCCGCGTGCACTGCCGGCTGTTCGATTCCGAGGCCTGCCGGTGCACGGACTATGCTCACCGCCGCCAGAGCGTGCCCGACTGCATCAAGCTCACGCCGGGCAATGTCGGGGCCCTCGAGTGGATGCCGCGCAGTTGCGCCTACCGCCGGCTCGCCGAGGGGCGCGGTCTGGCCCCGTGGCACCCGCTCGTCAGCGGCGATCCGGAAAGCGTCCATGCGGCCGGCGTTTCGGTGCGCGGCCAGACGATCGGCGAGGAAACCCTCGCCGATCCCGACGACGCCCTGGAATTCGCCGCCCCCGACCTGATGATCGAACGCGGACGGTGACCGCGGCGCCGCAGGACTGTGGCATTCGCGCAACCCTCCCCCTTGCGGCCGCCTCGGGTTAGCTTAACTCAAGGCCCGTGGCCCGAAGGACGTTGGATTGGCGCAGGATCCGTATCAGGAGCTAGGGGTGGCGCGCGGCGCCAGCGCCGACGACATCCGCAAGGCGTTTCGCAAGCTCGCCAAACAGCATCATCCCGACGCCAACCCCGGCAACAAGGCTTCCGAGGAGAGGTTCAAGCGCGCCAGCTCCGCCTTCGACATCCTGGGCGATCCCGACAAGCGCAAGAAGTTCGACGCCGGCGAGATCGACGCCGACGGTCGTGAGACCATGCGCGGCTTTTCCGGTCATCCCTTCGGCCAGGGTGGTCACCCCTTCGGCCAGGGCGGCGACCCGCGGGGGGCCGGTTTCGAAAATGTCGATCTCGACGAAATCCTCGGCGGGATCTTCGGCGGCCGGCGCGGCGGCGGTTTCGCCTCGCGCGGCGGCGATGTCCGCGCCAGCCTGGAAATTGATCTGGAAGACGCCATCCTGGGGGCCAAGAAGCGCATCGCCTTCGCCGACGGCCGCACCCTCGACATCACCATCCCGCCCGGGGCCAGCGACCGCCAGGTGATGCGGCTCAAGGGCCAGGGCTCGCCCGGCAGGGCCGGAGCGGGCGACGCCCTCATCGAACTCATCCTCAAGCCCCATCCGCGCTTTCGCCGCGAAGGCGATGCCCTGGTGATGGACGTGCCGATTTCGGTTCCCGACGCGGTTCTCGGCGGCAAGGTCGAGGTCCCCACCCCGGACGGACCGGTGACCCTCAATGTGCCCAAGGGCTCGAATTCCGGATCGACCCTGCGCCTGCGCCGGCGCGGCCTCGCCGATGGCCATGGCCGGCGCGGCGACCTGCTGGCCCGGCTCGTCGTCACCCTGCCGGAAGACGCCGACGACAAGCTGGAGACGTTCGCCGAGGAGTGGCGGCGCGATCGACCCTACGCGCCACGCTCTCGCCCATGATAGGGTGTTCAGTCCCCGTTCAGGCCGATCGTTCTAGAGGAGCCCCGGTGAAATTCGCGCGCACCCTCTTGGCGACCGCGTGCCTGGCCTTGACCCTGGCCGGCGCCGGTCAGGCCCAGCAACGCCCCCGGGGGGGCGCCATCGGCCGCATGCCGGCGGGGGGCCGCGCCTATGCGCCGGCGCCGGGTTACGGACGCGGCGGCTACGGCCGGGCGCCTCAGGCCTACCCCACCTACGGCGCCCCGCGGAGATTCGGTCCGCCGGCCTATGGCTACGGGACCTACGGCTATGTCCCGCGCGCCGCGCTCGGCGGCTGGCGCGAACAGCAGGACGTCCTTCGCCAAGGCGTGCGCCAGGGCCAACTCGCGCCGCTCGGCCGGGTGATCGGCTCCATTCGCCAGATCAGCCCCGGTCGTCAGCTCGACGCCCACATCGAATATCTCGGCCCGCGGATGGTCTATCGCGTCCAGTGGGTCACCGATCAGGGCCGCAGGGTCGACTACATCGTCGACGCCGCCAGCGGCGCGATCCTCAACGGGCGATAGGTCGAGACATGCGCATCCTGCTGGTCGAGGACGATCCGGACCTCTCGCGGCAGCTCAAGCAGGCGCTGGCCGACGCCGGCTACGCGGTCGACCACGCCGCCGATGGCGAGGAGGCGGCGTTTCTGGGTGAAACCGAGCCGTACGACGCCATCGTGCTCGACCTGGGCCTGCCCAAGGTGGACGGCGCGGCGGTGCTGGAGGGCTGGCGGCGGCTGCACGTCGGGACGCCGGTCCTCATCCTCACCGCCCGCGGCTCATGGGGCGAGAAGGTGGCCGGTTTCGACGCCGGGGCCGACGACTATCTCACCAAACCCTTCCACACCGAGGAGCTGCTGGCGCGCCTTCGGGCCTTGCTGCGCCGGTCCGCCGGCCATTCGGCCCCCAGCCTCGCCTGCGGGGCCCTGCGCCTGGATCCCCGCGCCGCGCGGGCCTCGGTGGGCGGCGAGCCGGTGCGCCTGACCTCCCTGGAATACCGCATGCTGCACTACCTCATCATGCATGGCGGCCGCGTGATCAGCCGAACAGAGCTGGTCGAACACCTCTACGATCAGGATTTCGACCGCGATTCCAACACCATCGAGGTGTTCATCGGGCGTCTGCGCAAGAAGATCGGAGCCGACCGGGTCGAAACGGTGCGCGGCCTCGGCTACCGCCTGGTGGCGCTCGAGGGCGAGGCGAGCGACGCGTGAGCGGGCCCCCGCGCGGGTCCTCGCTTGTCAGACGTCTGGTGGTCCTGGCGGCCGGCTGGAGCCTGGCGGTCCTCGTCGTGGCCGGGATCGCCCTTTCGATCTATTTCAACCACGCCGCGTCGGTTCGCCTCGACGACGATCTGGCCGGAACGGTGGACGGACTGCTCGCCGGAGTGAAGGCCGAGGCCGGCGTGATCGCCCCGCCCGACGACCCCGATCCGCTCTACCGCCGCGCCTATTCCGGATCCTACTGGGAGATCGCCGCCCCCGACGGGGCGGGCGGCCTGCGCGCCGTGGCCCGCTCCCGCTCGCTGTGGGACCGCCCCCTGCCCCCGCCGCCGGGGGGCTCGGTCGCCCTGGCCCGCGCGCCGGGCAAGGGTGTCTTCTACGACAGCCCGGGCCCTCTCGATCAGCCGCTCCGGGTCGACGCCATGGAGGTGCGCATGGCCGATTACCCGACCGCGGTGGTGTTCATGGCCGCCCAGGACCGCTCCTCGGTCAATCGCGACATCCGCACCTTCATCACCACCCTGGCGGCGGCCCTGGGCATCCTCGGTTTCGGTCTGGTGGCGGCGGTGATCGTCCAGGTGCGGGTCGGGCTGCGCCCCCTTTTCGCCCTGCGCCGCGAGGTGGCCGACGTCCGCACCGGGCGGCGCGAACGGCTGGGCGGGCGGTACCCGACGGAGCTCGCCCCCCTGGCCAGCGAACTCAACGCCCTGGTCGAGCACAATCAGCAAGTGGTCGAGCGCCAGCGGACCCACGTGGGCAACCTGGCCCATGCCCTCAAGACCCCACTGTCGGTGATCCTCACCGAGGCCGGACAACGGGGCGGCGAGCTGGCCGGCGTGGTCGAGCGCCAGGCCATGATCATGAGCCAGCAGGTCGACCATCATCTTCGCCGCGCCCGGGCGGCGGCGCGCACGCCGGGCATCGGCGAGCGGACCGAGGTCGGGCCTGTCGTCGAGGAACTCGCCCGGACCCTCGAGCGCATCTTCGCGGGCAGGGTCGGTCATATCGAATTCTCCTGCCCCGACAACCTGTGGTTCATGGGCGAGCGCCAGGACCTCCTCGAAATGGCCGGCAACGCCATGGAGAACGCCTGCAAATGGTGCGTCCGGCGCGTGAGGGTCGTCTGCCAGGCGAATCCCGACCCGTCGCGGACGTTCAGGCTGACGGTGGAGGACGACGGCGAGGGCCTGGCCGCCGACCAGCGCGAGGCGGTGCTCCGGCGTGGCGAGCGGGCCGACGAGACCGCCCCCGGCTCGGGGCTCGGGCTGTCGATCATCGACGAACTGGCCCGCGCCTACGGCGGCGGGGTGGTGCTCGGATCCTCGACTCTCGGCGGCCTCGGCATCGAGATCACCCTGCCCCGCTCAGAACGATAGAGCGGCCCCTCGCCGCCGCCGGGGGAATTGGTTAAGAGGGCGGCCATGATCGGACTATGGGTCGCGGCGGCGCTTCTCGCGGCGGGCGCCGGAGCCCTGATGCTCCACCGCGCGGCCCACGGCCGAGCGAGAGCCGTCGATCCTTCCCCGGTGGTCTATCGGCGGGCCCTGGCCGAGATCGATGAACTGGCCGCTCGCGACCTCCTGGCCGAAGACGAGCGCCGGGCGGTCCGCGCCGAGGCGGCCCGCCGCCTGCTCGAAGCCTCCGACCGAGGCGAAGCGCCGGTCACCGCCAGCGGCCCGATCGGCCCCGTCCTGGCCGCCGGCGCCGTCGCGATCGCCGCCGCGGCGATCTACCTGGCGGTCGGCTCGCCGGGCCTGCCCGACCAGCCCTTCGCCGCCCGCCTGGCGGCCTGGCGAGCCCATCCCGAGCGCTATCCGCCGGCGGCGCTGGCCGCCGCCCTGGGGGCGATCGCCGACGAGCGGCCGGGCGATCTCGAGCCTCTCCAGCGGCTGGCGGCGCTGGATCTCGCCATCGGCGACAGCGGCGGGGCGATCCATGCCTTGCGGCGCGCCGTGGCCATCGCCCCGCAACGCGGCGACCTGGCGGCCATGCTCGGCGAAGTGACGGTCCTGCAAGCCGGCGGCGCGGTCGGTCCCGACGCGCGAGCCCTTTTCCTTCGCGCCGTGGCGGCCGATCCGGGCCAGGGCGCGGCCCGCTACTATCTGGCCCGCGCAAAGATCGCCGACGGCGACGTCGCCGGCGGCCTCACCGCCTGGCGGGCCCTCCTCGCCAGCTTGCCGCCCAGGGATGCGCGGCGAGCGGGGCTGGAAAGAGACATCGCCGCGGTCGAGAGGTCGGGGACCCTGCCGCCGCTTGTCCCGGCGCCGCCCCCCGCCGCCGATGTCTCGGCCGCCGTCCGCGGCATGGTCGAAGGATTGGCGGCGCGGCTGCGCGCCCACCCCGACGATCCGGCCGGCTGGGTGCGCCTGGTGCGCGCCTACGCCGTGCTCGGCGAGAGCGGCCGGCGCGACGCCGCCCTGGCGACCGCCCGGTCCCGTTATGGCGGGCGGCCGGACATGCTCGCCGCGCTCGCCGCCGCCGCCCGCGCCGGGCCCGCCGGCTGATGGCTCTGTGGCCACGATCGCGCACGGCCCGGCGGCGCCTCACCGTGCTTGCCGCGGTCGCCCCGGTCCTCGCCCTGGCCGCCGGCCTGACCCTTTATGGCCTGCGGAACTCGATCTCCTATTTCTACACCCCCGCCCAGGCCCGGGCCGCCCACGTCGGAGCCGGCCGCGCGATCCAGCTCGGCGGCCTGGTGGCGGTGGGCAGCGTGGCGAAAAGTCCCGACGGGGCGACGCGCTTCGTGGTCACCGACCGGGCGGCGAGCGCCGCGGTGGTCTATCGCGGCGACCTGCCGGATCTCTTCCGCGAGGGGCAGGGCGTCGTGGCCATGGGCTCCTTCGACCCCACTGGCGTGTTTGTCGCCACGACGATCCTCGCCAAGCACGACGAGCGCTACATGCCCGCCGAACTGGCCAGGGCGCTCAAGGCGCGCGGCGAGTGGCGCGGAGCGGGAGCGCCGGCCCCCGCCTACGCAGCCGGGGCGGGCCGCTCATGACCGCCGAACTGGGGGCCTTTTCCCTTGTCCTGGCCCTGTGCCTGTCGCTGGCCCAGGCCGGCCTGTCGTTCGCCGGTCGGGCGCGGCGCGACGCCACCCTGACCGGAGCCGCCGAGGGCGCGGCGCTGGGGGCCTTCCTGGGCGTCGCCATCGGCTTCGCGGCCCTGATCTGGGCCTTCGTCACCTCCGATTTCTCGGTCGCCAACGCGGCGCAGAATTCCCACACCGCCAAGCCGCTGATCTACAAGATCGCCGGGGCGTGGGGGAGCCACGAGGGCTCCATCGTCCTGTGGTGCTTCGCCCTGACCGCCTATGGGGCGGCGCTGGCCCTGGCGCGCACCCTGCCGTGGGGACTGAAAGCCCTGGCCGTCGCCGTCCAGGGAACGCTTGGGGCCCTCTTCATCGCCTACCTGGTCTTTGCGTCCAACCCCCTGACGCGCCTCATCGATCCGCCGGCCGAGGGGAACTCGCTCAACCCCCTGCTGCAGGACCCGGCCCTGGCGGCCCATCCGCCCTTTCTGTACGCCGGCTACGTCGGCCTTTCGGTGGTTTTTTCCCTGGCCATTGCCGCCCTGATCGAGGGCCGCGTCGACGCGGCCTGGGCGCGCTGGGTGCGGCCGTGGACCCTGGCGGCGTGGAGCCTGCTCACCGTCGGGATCACCCTGGGATCGTTCTGGTCCTATTATGTGCTCGGCTGGGGCGGCTGGTGGTTCTGGGACCCGGTGGAAAACGCCAGCCTGATGCCGTGGCTGATGGCCACCGCCCTGCTGCACTCGGCGGTGGTCACCGAAAAGCGCGGGGCCCTGGCCGCCTGGACCGTGTTCCTGGCCATCGCCGCCTTCACCCTGTCCATGCTGGGGGCGTTCCTGGTCCGCTCCGGCGTCCTGACCTCCGTCCACGCCTTCGCGGTCGATCCGCGGCGGGGACTGCTGCTGCTGGCGATCCTCGCCGTGACGGCCGGATCGGCGTTCTCCCTCTTCGCCTGGCGGGCGGCGAGCCTGAAGGACCGCGCCGTCTTCGCCCCGATCAGCCGCGAGAGCGCCCTGGTGCTCAACAACATCTTCCTGGCGGCGGTGACCAGCGCCGTGCTGGCCGGCACCCTCTGGCCCCTGATCCTCGAGGCTTTCGGCCGCCAGGGCGGGGTCGGCGCGCCCTATTACAATCTGGTCGTCGGGGTCCTGGCCGCCACGGCCTTCGTAATCCTGCCGGCCGGGCCCCTGCTGGCCTGGAAGCGCGGCGACGCCCTGGGGGCCATCCAGCGCCTCGCCGCGGCGGCGACGGCGGCGCTCGCCGCCGGCCTCCTGGTCTACGCCGTCGCCGCCCCGAGGCAGGCCCTGGGCGCCGCCCTCGTGGGCCTGGGCGCGTGGCTGGTCGCCGGCTCCCTGGCCGAAGCCGCCGAGCGCATTCGCCTGGCGAGAGTCCCCTTCGCCGAGAGCCGGCGCCGCTTCGCCGCCCTGCCGCGCGGGACCTGGGGCATGAGCCTCGCCCATCTGGGCCTGGGCATTTTCGTCATGGGGGCGGCGTTCGAAACCGGCTGGCGGGTCGAGGCGGCCGCCGTGCTCTCGCCGGGAGGGAACCTGGGGCTGGGCGGCTATCACCTTCGCCTCCAGGGCGTCGGCGACGCCCCGGGCCCCAACTACGATGCCGAACAGGGACGAATCGTCATCACCAATGCGAGGGGCGCGCCAGTGTGCGTGGCCCGCCCGGAGCGGCGAACCTACGACGTCGGTGGCCAGAGCATCGCCAAGGTGGCCCTGTGCATGGGGCCGCTGAGCGATCTCTACGTGACGCTGGGCGAGCGGCGGGCCACGGTCGGCGGCGGCTCGGCATGGCTGGTCCGAGGCTTCCTCAATCCCTGGGTGCGCCTGATCTTCCTGGGCCCCCTGCTGATGGCGGCCGGGGGAGCGCTTTCCCTTTCCGACCGGCGGTTGCGCATCGCCGCCGGCGTCCGGCGAGGCGTGGCCGCGGGGCAGTGGGCGGCGGCGCGATGAGCTGGCGGCGATGGGCGGCCGTGGCCGGGGCCGTTCTGTGCCTCGCCGCCGCCGCCGACCCCGGCGAGCGTTTGGCCGATCCGGCCCGCGAGGCCCGGGCGAGGTCCCTCTTCCGCGAGACCCGCTGCCTGGTCTGCCAGGGCGAGTCGATCGACGAATCGGACGCCGCCCTGGCCGCCGACCTGCGCCGGGCCATCCGCGAGCGCGTGGGCGCCGGCCAGAGCGATGACGAGGTGAGGGCCTTCCTCGTCGCCCGCTACGGCGATTTCGTGCTTTTCCGGCCGAGATTGACGCTCACCAACGCCCTTTTGTGGAGCGCGCCCTTCGTGGTCGCCCTGGCCGGGCTCGGCCTCCTCATCGCCCGCCACAGAGGGGCGAGCGAGCCCGCGGCGCCCCTTTCGCCCGCCGAGGAGGCGCGCCTGGCCGCGCTGGATGGGAGTTCGGACACCAAGGCGCCAGAATTAGGTTCCAAGAACGCCTCCGAACTAACTGAAAGGTAACTTGTGAGGCCTCGCGCTCCACGCCATGCGATACTAGATTAAGAGCCCCGCGCGGCGGGGACCTCGAGGAAATTACTGATGGCCGTCACCAGAACTCACGTCGTGATCGGCGCCGTCGCGGGCGCCGGCATCGCTGTCGCGGCCATGGCCGGAGCCGGGATGCACACCCCCGTGCCTGGTTTCAGGGACCAGGGCCAGTTGATGAACGCCTCGCTGCCGGTCCTGCCCTCCGCGCCCGGCCAGCCGCAGTCGTTCGCCGACATTTTCGAGAAGGTGTCGCCGGCCGTGGTCTCCATCGATGTCACCTCGCGTCCGACGGCGGCGGCGCTCAACAAGATTCCGGGCATGGAGAACTTTCCCTTCGATCTCGTCCCCCGCGGCCAGGGCGGCCAGGGCCAGGGCGGCCTGAACGGAACGCCGACGCCGGCCCCCAAGCAGATGTCGGCGGGCTCCGGCTTCTTCGTTTCGCCCGACGGCTACATCGTCACCAACAACCACGTCGTCGACAACGCCTTGGAGATCAAGGTCGTGCTCAAGGACGGCAAGGAACTGAAAGGCACCGTCGTCGGCCGCGACGAGGGCACCGATCTGGCGGTCGTCAAGGTCGAGGGCCACAACTATCCCTACGTGGACTTCGAGAACTCGGCCAAGCCGCGGGTCGGCGACTGGGTGCTGGCGGTCGGCAATCCGTTCAGCCTGGGCAGCACGGCGACGGCCGGCATCGTCTCGGCCTACAACCGTGACCTGGGCGAGAACTTCGTCGACTACATCCAGATCGACGCGCCGGTGAACCGCGGCAACTCGGGGGGCCCGACCTTCGATACCTACGGCCGGGTGATCGGGGTCAATACGATGATCTTCTCGCCGTCCGGTGGTTCGGTCGGCATCGGTTTCGACATCCCCGCCGACGTCGCCGCCTCGGTGACCAAGCAGCTGATCGCCACCGGCAAGATCCAGCGCGGCTATATCGGCGCGACCATCCAGCCGCTCAGCGACGAGATGGCCGATTCCTTCGGGCTCGGCGGGCGCAAGGGCGCGGTGGTGGCCGACGTCGTGCCGAACGGCCCGGCCCAGAGAGCCGGGGTGTTGTCCGGCGACGTGGTCGTGGCGGTCAACGGCCGCCCGATCAACAGCTACACCGAGATGACCCGCGAAGTCGCCAAGGTGCCGGCCGGGGAAGTCGCCCGCCTGGATGTGTTCCGCGACGGCAAGGAGCATCAGATCGACGTCCACACGGCCTTGCGGCCCTCCGAGACCCAGCTGGCCCAGAACGGCGGCGATGGCCAGGAGCAGGGCGGCGACATCGGCTCCGGTCCCCGCGCCACCCCTGGCTCCGCGGTTCTCGGCATGAACCTCATGCCGCTGGGTCCGGCGGCGCGCCAGGAGTTCAACCTCAGTGAGAACGCTCGCGGCGTGGTCGTCGCCGGGGTCACGGGCGACGCCAGCGACAAGGGCCTTCAGCGCGGCGACGTGATCGTCAGGGCCGGCGACCGCCTCGTGGCCAACGCCGGCGACGTGGCCGCGGCGGTCAACGAGTGGAAGAAGGCCGGGCGCAAGAGCATTCCTCTGGCGATCACCCGTGGCGGGCGCACCCTCTTTGTGCCGGTGAAGATCGAGGGCTGATCCGCCGCTTCGGCGAGGGGGAAAAGATGAGGGTCTTGATCGTCGAGGACGATCTGGAAGCTTCGGTGGCCATGTCCAAGGGCCTGACCGAGGCCGGCCACGAGTGCTCCGCGGCGGCGGACGGGGAAGCGGGTCTCGCCGCCGTCGCCGCCGACCGTTTCGATGTCCTGATCGTCGATCGGATGATGCCCCGCCTGGATGGGGTGGGCATGGTCGAGAGGCTGCGCGCCGGCGGCGATCAGACCCCGGTGCTCTTCCTCTCCGCCCTGGGGGAGATCAACGATCGGGTCACCGGGCTCAACGCCGGCGGCGACGACTATCTGGTCAAGCCCTACGCCTTCGCCGAACTGATCGCCCGCGTCGAGGCCCTGGCCCGGCGCCGCGAGACCGGCTCGGTCCAGACGGTCCTCAAGGTCGGCGATCTGGAAATGGATCTGCTCGGCCGCGAAGTCCGCCGGGCCGGCCAGGAGATCGACCTTCAGCCGCGCGAATTCCAGCTGCTCGAGTTCCTGATGCGCCACGCCGGCCAGTCGGTGACCCGCACCATGCTGCTGGAAAAGGTCTGGGAGTATCATTTCGATCCCCAGACCAATGTCATCGACGTCCACATCTCCCGCCTCAGAGCCAAGGTCGACAAGGGCTTCGACAAGGTGATGCTGCAGACCGTCCGGGGCGCGGGTTATCGCCTGGAAGCCTAGAGCGGGCCCGAGGAAAAGTGCGAAGTGGTTTTCCGCCCGCAATCCGCTCTAAGTATAAGAAATGGATCACGTTTCGTGATCCAGAGCATCCGACGCGGGGACCTGAATCGCCTATGATCGGCCAAATGCCCACCCCCCCTCCGCTCTTCCCCGCGAACGCGGGGATCCAGTTGTGTCCAGTTGGGCCATCTTCCGAGGGGATTGGCGAGTTCAGGCAAACCAAAAAATCCTGGGTCCCCGCTTTCGCGGGGAAAAGCGGGGGTTGGGGGTCGGTCAGCGATTGTCTCAGCCGTCTCTGGCTCTAGGACGCCGTGCGCCTGCCGCGCGTCCTGCGGACCACCCCGTTCCGCCTCACCCTCCTGTTCCTGGCCCTGTTCGCCGGGGCGGCCTGCGCCTTCCTGGCCTACATCTACCTCGCCACCGCCGGGGAGGTGACCCGGCGCGCCGATGCCCAGGTCAGCCACGAGATGCGCTCCCTCGAGGCGGTCTACGCCAGCGGCGGGTTCGCCGCCCTCAACCAGGCGGTAATCGAGCGCTCGACCGGCGACCACCCCATGCTCTACCTGCTGATGAACCGGAACGGCGCGCCGGTCTCCGGCTCGATCGGGGCCTCGCCCGTGCATCGCCGCGACGCCGACCACGCCTGGGCCAGCTTCGTCCTTACCCAGACCGATCCCGACGGGGCGGTGGTCCGCCGCCCGGCTCGCGGCTTGCAGGAGCGGATGAGCGGCGGCGAATGGCTGTTCGTCGGGGCCGATGTCGGCGAGGCCGAGGGCTTCGTGGTCAGGATCCTGCGCGCCTTGTGGGGCGCGGGGGCCCTGGTGATCCTGCTCGGCCTGGCCGGCGGGGTCCTGGTCAGCCGCGACGTCAGCCGCAAGATGGCCAGCCTCAACGACGTCGTCGACGCCGCCCGCGGCGGCGATCTGGGGGCCCGGGCCCGGGTGCGCGGAACCGGCGACGAATATGACGAACTGGCCGGCGGCCTCAACGACATGCTCGAGCGCCTGGAGCGGTCGGTGGGCGGCCTCAGGCACGCCGGCGACGCCATCGCCCACGACCTGCGCTCGCCCCTCACTCGCCTCCGCGCCCGCCTGGAGGTGGCGATGATCGAGGCCGACGCCGGCCGCGCCGACCCTCGCCAGGCCCTTCACCAGGCCTTGGACGACGCCGACGGGGTATTGCGCACCTTCGCCGCCGTGCTCGCCATCGCCCGCCTGGAGGCGGCCGGCGACGCGCCCGACCAGACCCTGTTCGACCCCGGCGTTCTGGCCGCCGGAGTCGCCGAACTCTACGAGCCCCTCTGCGAGGACAAGGGTCTGGAATTCAAGGCCGAACTGACTCCCGGCCTGGAGGCCAGGGGCAACCGCGAGATCATCGCCCAGGCCGTCGCCAACATCCTCGACAACGCGGTCAAGTACACTCCCGTCGGCGGCGCGGTGATGCTGCGGGTGCGCCGGCGCTCTTCCGGCGACATCGAGATCTCGGTCACCGACACCGGTCCAGGCGTGCCGGCGGCCGATCGGGCCCGGGTGATCGAGCGTTTCGTGCGGCTCGAGCACAGCCGCAGCGAGCCGGGCGTCGGTCTCGGCCTTTCCCTGGTCGGCGCCGTGGCGCGCTCCCATCGCGGCCATCTGGAACTGGATGAAGGCCCCGGAGTCGTGGGAGACAGCGGACCGGGGCTGAGGGTGGCCCTGGTCCTGCCGAAGGTGGGCTGATGGCGGCCGAGCTGGCGGCCCTTCTCGATCCCTGCGGCCCGGTGGTCGACGCCGAAGCGGCCGAGCGAGCGCGCCAGGTCCTCGCCGAGGCGGCCCGCGACGGCGGCTGGAGCGAGACCCTGGCGCTGGCCTGGCCGGCCCTGGCCCCGGTGTTCGCCGCCTCGCCCTATCTCGCCGCCCTGGCGACGCGTGATCCGGCTCGCCTCGAGGGCGTGCTCGGCGCGGCCCCACAGGCGAATCTGGCGAGGATTCTGGCCGCCACCGCCCGGTGCGCCCACGAGCGCGATCTCGACGCCGCCGCCGCCCGCCTTCGCCGGCTCAAGAGCCGTCTGCACCTGCTCGTCGCCCTGGCCGACCTGGGCGGGTTGTGGAGCCTCGACCAGGTGACCGGGGCGCTCAGCCGCTTCGCCGACGCCGCCGTCGCCGCCGCCCTGGTGCTCGCCGCCCGCGAAGCTGTCGTCGCCGGGCGCCTGACGAGCCTGGGGACGGGACCCGAGGGGCCGGTTCCGGGTCTCTTCGTCATCGCCATGGGCAAGCACGGCGCGCACGAGCTCAACTATTCCAGCGACATCGACATCACCGTCTTTCACGAGGCCGGGGCGATGCCCATCGCCCCCGGCCTCGAACCGGACCCGGTGGCGGTGCGGCTCACCGATCGCATGGCGAGCCTGCTCCAGGCGCGCACCGAGGACGGGTATGTGTTCCGGGTCGATCTGCGGCTTCGCCCGGACCCGGCCTCGACCCGCGTCGCTGTGCCCGTCGCGGCGGCGTTCGGCTACTACGAAAGCGTCGGTCAGAACTGGGAACGGGCGGCCCTGATCAAGGCCCGCACGGTGGCCGGCGACATGCCGCGCGGTGAGGCCTTCCTGGCCGAACTCGCCCCCTTCATCTGGCGGCGCAACCTCGACTTCGCGGCCATCGCCGACATCCACTCGATCAAGCGCCAGATCCACGCCCACAAGGTCGATGACCGGCTGAGCGCGGCCGGGGCGGACCTCAAGCTCGGCCGGGGCGGGATCCGCGAGATCGAGTTCTTCGTCCAGACCCAGCAGCTGATCCTCGGCGGCCGTCACCGCGACCTGCGCTCGCCCCGCACCCTGGATGCTCTCCAGGCCCTGGCCGGGGCCGGTCAGGTCGCCCCCGACGCCGCCGCCGATATGGCCCGCGCCTATGAAAAGCTGCGCGGCTGGGAGCACCGGGTGCAGATGGTGGCGGACGAGCAGACCCACCGCCTGCCCCAGGCGCCCGCCGAACGCCGGGCCGTGGCCTGCCTCGCCGGTCATGGCGCTCTGCGCGCCTTCGACGCCGAGGTGGCCAGGACCCTGCGCCGGGTCAACCAGATCTATGGGGCGCTGTTCGCCGGCGAGGAGGCCCTGTCCTCCCGCTTCGGCAGCCTGATCTTCACCGGCGTCGAGGACGACCCCGAGACCCTCGCCACCCTGGCCCGGATGGGATTTCCCGATCCCGCCCCGGTGTCGCGGACGATCAGGGCCTGGCACCACGGGGTGATCGGGGCCACCCGCAGCGAACGGGGCCGCGAGCTTTTCACGCGCCTGGCCCCGCGTCTGCTGGAGGCGGCCGCGGCCACCGGCGCCCCCGACAAGGCCTTCGCCCGTTTCGCCGATTTCTTCTGCCGCCTCGCGTCCGGCGTTCAGGTCCAGTCCCTGTTCCTCGCCCAGCCGCGCCTCTTGGAGCTGGTGGTCCGGATCATGGCTTTCGCGCCGCGCTTCGCGACCACCCTGGCGCGCCACCCCGCCGCGTTGGACGCCCTGCTAGATCCGGGATTCTTCGGCCCGGTGGCCGGCCCGGCCGATGTCGCCCACCGGATCGAGGCGGCGGACGGCTTCGAGGCGGCCATGGATCTGGCCCGGCGCATTCACCGCGAGCACGCCTTCCGCATCGCCGTCCAGGTGCTCGAGGGGGTGGCCGGCGCCGAGACCGCCGGGGCGGCCTTCACCGATCTCGCCGAGGCCTTGATCGGCGCCCTGGCCGGGGCCGCCCTCGCCGAGGTCGAACGCACGGCCGGCGCCATGGCCGGCGAGGCGGCGGTGATCGCTCTTGGCAAGTGCGGCTCGCGCGAGATGACCGCCCAGTCCGATCTCGACCTGATGACCCTCTATCGGCCGGCCGCGGCGGACACGGCCTCGGCGCGGAGCGGCCTTTCCGCCGACACCTTCTACGCCCGCTTCACCCAGCGCCTGATAGCCGCCTTGTCGGTCTTCACCACCGAGGGCGGGCTCTACGAGGTCGACCTGCAACTGCGCCCGTCGGGCACCAAGGGCCCGGTGGCGGTCAGCCTGGCGGCCTTCGAGGATTACTACGCGGCAAGCGCCGAGACCTGGGAGCTGCTGGCCATGACCCGGGCGCGGGTGGTGTGGGCGACCTCCCCGGCCTTCGCCGCCGACGCCGAGGCCGCCATCGCCGCCGCGCTGCGCCGTCCGCGCCGGGAGGGCGATATCGCCGCCGACGTCATGGCCATGCGGACCCTGATGGCCGAGGAGCGGCCGGCCTCGGGCTTCTGGGACATGAAGCTCAGCGACGGCGGCCTGGTGGATATCGAGTTCGCCGCCCAGCACCTTCAGCTCGTCCACGCCGCCGAGGGTGGCCCTCTGCGCCCCAACACCGACGAGGCCCTGAGGGCTCTGGCGGAGGCCCATCTGGCCGCCAAGGCGCCGCTTGTCGCCCTGCACGGCGCCTGGGTGCTGCAGCAGGATATCTCCCAGCTGCTCAAGATCGCCCTCGAGGACGGAGCCGATCCAGGCGCCGAGCCCAAGGCCCTGCGCGCCCTCCTGGCGCGGGCCGCCGGGGCGCGGGACTTCCGCTCGATGAAAGCGTCGCTGGCCGCCTCCCGCCGCGCCGCCCTGGCCGCTTCGCGAGCGGTGATCGCGGGAGCGCGGGTCAGTCGCCCAGGGCGCGGGTGACCAGTTCGAAGACGTTCTTCGACAGTTTCGGGTGAGCGGCGAGGCGCTCCAGCTGGCCGCGCATCAGGGCGGCGAGCTCGGGCGTGTAGTTGGCGAATCCGCACAGCGGTTCGACCAGGCGCGCGGCGGTGCTGGGATTGAAGGCGTCGACGGCGAGGATCTGGTCGGCAAGGAACCGGTAGCCGGCCCCGCTCGGGTCGTGAAAGCGGGCCTGGTTGAAGTTGGCGAACACGGCCACCAGGGCGCGCAGGCGATTGGGCGTGCGAATGTCGAAATCGGGATGGGCGGTGAGCGCCAGCACCCGGCCGAGCGCTCCCTCGTCCGGATCGCGGGCCTGAATGGCGAACCACTTGTCGATGACCAGCGGATCGTCCTTCCACTTCTCGTAGAACTCGGCCAGCGCCGCCTCGAGATCGGGACCGCCCATGCGCAGCAAGGCGCTGAGGCCCCCGATGGCGTCGGTCATGTTGCCGGCGGCGCGGAAATGGCCGCGGGCCCGCTCGCGATTGCGGCCGCTGGGCTCGGCGGCCAGCAGCTCCAGGGCGGCATTGCGCAGGGCGCGTCGGCCGGCGGCCTCGGCGTCGGCGGCGTATTCGCCGCTTTCCTGCAGGCCGCCGTGCAGACGGCGCAGGGTCTCGGCCAGGTGGGTGGCCATGCGCCAGCGCAGCGCTTCGCGGGCCGCGTGCAGGGCGGCCGGATCGGCTGGCCTGGCCGCCTGGGCCAGATCCGACTCCGAGGGCAGGGCGAGCAGCAGGGCCTTGAAGGCCGGATCGGCCGACTGGTCCTCCACCGCCCGGCCCATGGCCTCGGCGAAGCGCTCTTCACCCACCTCGTCGGCGTTTCCGGCCGCGCGGGCCAGGATCAGATCCCGCGCCAGGGTCTGGCCGGCCTCCCAGCGGTTGAACAGATCGGGATCGGAGGCCAGGAGCACATAGGCGTCCTTGGGCGGCGCATCGGTGGTGAGCTTCACCGGCGCCGAGAAACCGCGCAGGGCCGACAGCACCGGCGTGCGGTCGACGCCTTCCAGCCGCACCTTCAGTTCGGCGCCTTCCAGCATGATGGTCTGGGCGCCGAGCAATTCGCGGCCGTCCTCGTCCAGCAGGCCGAGCGCCACCGGGATCGGCAGCGGCTTCTTCTCCGCCTGGCCCGGCGTCGGATCGGTGATCTGGCGAAGGACGAGGTCGAGGGCCCGGGCCTCGGCGTCGTATTGGGCGGCGATGTCCACCCGGGGCGTGCCGGCCTGCTCGTACCAGGTGAAGAAGGCGGTCAGATCGCGCCCCGAAGCCTCGGCGAAGCAGGCGATGAAGGCCTCCATGGTGGTCGCCTGGCCGTCCCACCGCTCGAAATAGAGGTCCATGCCGGCCCGAAAGTGGGTCTCGCCGAGCAGGATGCTCAGCATACGGATGACCTCGGCGCCCTTCTCGTAGATGGTCGCGGTGTAGAAGTTCTCGATCTTCAGGTAGCTCGACGGCCGGACCGGATGGGCGAGCGGCCCGGCATCCTCGGAAAATTGCCGGGCCCGCAGGGCCATGACGTCCTTGATCCGCTGCACCGCGTGGCCGCGCTGGTCGGCGCTGAACGACTGGTCGCGGAAGACCGTCAGGCCCTCCTTGAGGCACAGCTGGAACCAGTCGCGGCAGGTGACCCGGTCGCCCGTCCAGTTGTGAAAATACTCGTGGGCCACGACGCTCTCGATGCGCTCGTAGTCGAGGTCGGTGGCCGTCTCCGGCTTGGCCAGCACCAGGGACGAATTGAAGATGTTGAGGCCCTTGTTCTCCATCGCCCCGAAGTTGAAGTCGCGCACCGCCACGATCATGAAGAGGTCGAGGTCGTATTCCCGCCCGAACGCCGTTTCGTCCCAGGCCATGGCCCGCTTGAGGCTGTCCATGGCGTAGGCGGCGCGCGGCGCCATGCCCGGGTCGACATAGATGCGCAAGGCGACCTGGCGGCCGCTCATGGTGACGAAGGAATCCTCGAGCACATCGAGTTCGCCGGCCACCAGGGCGAAGAGGTAGCAGGGCTTGGGGAAGGGATCCTGCCAGACCGCGAAGTGTCGCCCGTCGGGGAGCTCGCCCTCTTCGATCAGGTTGCCGTTGGAGAGCAGGCGCGGAAAGGCCTGCGGCGCGGCGATGCGCACGGTATAGCGGGCCAGGACATCCGGCCGGTCGGCGAAGAAGGTGATCTTGCGAAAGCCTTCGGCCTCGCACTGGGTGCAGTAGCGGCCGCCGGACATGTAGAGGCCGTCGAGGGCCCGGTTGGCGGCCGGATCGATCTCCACCTCGGTCTCGAGGCAGAAGGCGTCAGGGACCTCGGCGATGGTCAGCCATTCCTCGTCGACGGAGAACTCATCCGTCCCCAGGGCGCGCCCGTCCACCGCCACCGAGACGGCCTTCAGCCGCTCGCCGTTCAGCCTCAGGGGATCGCGGTGATCGCCGCTGCGTCGCACCGCGAGGCGGGCCTTCACCCGCGTGGCGCCGGGGTGAAGATCGAAATCGAGGCTCACCTCGTCGATCAGGAACGCGGGCGGCCGATAGTCGTCGAGCCGGATCGGGAGGGGGGATTCTGTGCGCATGATCCCAGGGTGTTTAGCGACCGGTCGGGGACCGCGCCATGAACGCGGCGCGGATTTTCATCAAATGGGGTGATCGGGGCGCGCAAATGGCGCAATGTGCCCTCTGGCTCGCGCCGCATCGCCATCTCATTTTCAAGGAGCCCGCCATGGCCAAGGGTCAGAAGAAGAGCAACAAGGAAATCCGCAAGCCCAAGCAGGCCAAGGCCAAGCCGGCGCCGACCACCTCCGCCAACAAGAAGTAGCGCCGCCGCGCCAGGCGGACCTTCGAGGAATCGCGCCGCCTTTACGCGCGGTCAGGCTTTCCGTTCGCGTAAACCCCGCTATCCTTGCGCGCTCGGCTACATAGCATGCGCGAGCGGACGGCCATGGATTTCGATTTTTCCGACGATCAGAAGTTCCTCAAGGGCGAAGCCCGGCGGTTCCTCGAGGGCCGCTGTGGCGTGGGGGTGGTGCGCAAGGTGCTCAACGACCCCGCCCGGTCCTACGACGAGAGCCTGTGGAAGGCGGTCGCCGGGCAGGGCTGGCTGGGCGCGGCGATCCCCGAAGCCCACGGCGGCCTGGGCCTGGGCCACATCGAACTGTGCGCCATCGCCGAGGAGCTGGGACGGGCCCTGGCGCCGATCCCCTTCGCCTCGACGGTCTATTTCCTGGCCGAGGCGGTGATGCTGGCCGGCTCGGACGCGCAGAAGGCCAAGTGGCTGCCGAAGATCGCCGCCGGCGAGGTCATCGGCTGTTTCGCCGCCACCGAGGGGCCGGGCGTGCTCACCGAGGCGCAGGTCAAGGCGCGCGTGGAAGACGGCAAGCTGACCGGCGTCAAGATCCCGGTGACCGACGGCGACATCGCCGATCTCGCCGTGGTTGTCGCCAAGGAGGGCGGGCGCCCCGGCCTGTGGCTGGTCGAACTGGCCGGCCCCGGGGTGGAGCGAGAAACCCTCCCGACGCTCGACCCCACCCGCGGCGCCGCCAGGATCACCTTCTCCGGCGCGGCCGCCGAACGCCTGGGCGAAGCGGGCGAGGGCATGGCGCTGGCCGAGCAGGTGCTGGACCGGGCCGCCGTGCTTCTGGCCTTCGAACAGGTGGGCGGGGCCGACCGGGCCCTGGAGATGGCCAAGGGCTACGCCCTCGAACGCTACGCCTTCGGCCGGCCGATCGGCAGCTACCAGGCGATCAAGCACAAGCTGGCCGACATCTACATCAAGAACGAGCTGGCCCGATCCAACGCCTACTACGGGGCCTGGGCGTTGCAGAGCGCGGCGGGGCAACTCCCGGTGGCCGCCGCAGCGGCTCGGGTGGCGGCCTGCGAAGCCTTCTGGTTCGCCGCCAAGGAGAACCTGCAGACCCATGGCGGCATGGGCTACACCTGGGAAGTCGACTGCCACCTCTTCTATCGCCGCGCCCAGCAGCTCGGCCTGGTGGCCGGCGGGGCCAAGGCCTGGAAAGAGCGGCTGGTCAGCCAGCTCGAACGGCGCAACGCGGCCTGAGAGGGAAAAAGCGATGGATTTCAACGACACTCCCGAGGAAGCCGACTACCGCGCCAAGGCTCGCGCCTGGCTGACGGCCAACGCCCCGCCCCGTTCGGGCGCCGGCGAAACGGGCCTCGAGGATCCGGTCAGCATGGACGCCGCCCGCGCCTGGCAGCGCAAGAAGGCCGAGGCCGGCTACGCCTGCATCACCTGGCCCAAGGCCTGGGGCGGCGGCGGCGGCGCGCCCTGGCAGTCGGTGATCTTCGGCCAGGAGGAGGCCAAGGTCTCGACCCCCGGCAATCCCTTCGCCATCGGCCTGGGGATGTGCGTGCCCACGGTGATGACGGCCGGAAACGAGGCCGACAAGGAGCGGTTCGTCAGGCCGGCGGTGCTGGGCGAGGAGATCTGGTGCCAGCTGTTCAGCGAACCCTCCGGCGGCTCCGACGCGGCGGCGGCCCGCACCCGGGCGATCAGGCAGGGCGACGAATGGGTGATCAACGGCCAGAAGGTGTGGACCAGCGGGGCTCACTTCTCCGATTTCGGCCTGCTGCTCACCAGGACCGATCCGGACGTGCCCAAGCACAAGGGCCTGACCATGTTCTGGATCGACATGAAGGATCCGGCCGTCGAGGTGAGGCCGATCCACCAGATGTCGGGCGCGTCGAACTTCAACGAGGTCTATTTCACCGACCTCAAGGTCAAGGATTCCCAGCGGGTGGGCGCCGTCGGCGAGGGCTGGCGGGTGGCCCTCGTCACCCTGATGAACGAACGCCTGTCGGTGGGCGGCGGGGGCACGGGTTCGGGCCACACCCGGGTGTTCAAGCTGGCCAGCGACATCGCCACCCTCGGCGGTCCGGCGGTCAAGGACGGGGCCCTGCGCGAGAAGATCGCCGAGTGGTTCGTCCAGGCCGAGGGGCTGAAATACACCACCTACCGGACGATGACCGCGCTTTCCCGCGGCCAGACCCCGGGGCCGGAAAGCTCGATCGGCAAGGTCGTGACCGCGACCCTCATGCAGGACATGGCCAACGCCGCCCTCGAACTCGAGGACCAGTACGGGATCATCAACGATCCCAAGCTGGCGCCGCTGGCCGCCGCCTTCCAGAACTCCCTGATGGCCGCGCCGGGCCTCAGAATCGCCGGCGGCACCGACGAGATCCTGCGCAACATCATCGCCGAGCGCATCCTGGGCCTCCCCCAGGACGTCCGCCTAGACAAGGACGTCCCCTTCAAGGACATCCCGTCTGGACGGTAGCGCGCGTTCCGTTGACACGGAATCGGCCAGGTTCGTTCTCTTCCCCCCGCATCGGGGGGAAGTCCGGCCGAAGGCCGGGATGGGGGGACGGACCCGCCGGCGTTTCCGATCCCCCATCCCCGGCTTCGCCGGTACTTCCCCCTTGTGAAGGGGGAAGAGAACGGGGCTGTTCTTACCAAGTCGGTCGCGCCCCAGCTGCCGAGGTTGCATGGTTGGCAGACCGCCGCTAATAGCCGCCGGCCCACCGGCGGCGTGACCCGATGCTGAACACCTATCCCCCATCGGCCGGCCCCGAGGCCGCCCTCTGGCTCGACCTCCTCGATCCCACCGACGCCGAGCGGGCGCGCGCGGAGGCGCTGTTCGGCCACGCCCTGCCCACGCGCGACGCGCTGAGCGAGATCGAGACCTCCAGCCGCGTCCGCGCGCGCGACGGGGTGCTCTACATGAGCATGCCCTCGGCGGCGCCGCCGCCGGACGGCGGGCGATCCGGCACGCCGGTCGGTTTCATCCTGTCGCCCGAACGCCTGGTCACCGTCCGCTACCTTCCGTCCCCCGCCTTCGATGCGGTGGCCGGGCGGTTCGCCGACGCCGAACCGGCCCCGGCCTCGGCCGTCGAGGTCTTCGTCGCCCTCTGCGAGGAGATCGTCGACCGGATCGCCGACGGCCTGGAGGAACTGGCGGCCCAGCTCGCGCCGCTCTCCGACGCGGCCTTTCACGTGGACGACATCGAGGGCCGCCGCGCGGTGCGCTCCACCGTCGTCCTGCGCACCCAGCTGCGCACCCTGGGCCGCCACGGCGATCGGCTGTCGGAGTTCCGCGACGCCCTGGCGGGGCTCGGCCGGGTCGTCACCTACGCCGCCCACCACTGTGGCGCCTCGGTCGAGCCGACCATCAGGGAGCGGCTGGCCAGCGCCGCCCAGGATATCTCTTCGCTCAGCGACTACGACGTGCAGATGTTCACCAAGATCCAGTTCCTGCTCGACGCCCTCATGGGCCTCATCGGCATCGCCCAGAACGACGTCTTCAAGGTCCTGACCATCGTCTCGATCGTCGGCATTCCCCCCAC
>DASZKO010000131.1:0-4126 GCA_035605655.1 Caulobacteraceae bacterium
TGCGACTTGGCGGTGTAGAGCACCGGCAGCTGGCGGCCCTTCATCGGGTCTTTTTCGTTGGAATAGATCTGGCACATCATGTCGACCAGGGGATAGCCGCCGGCGATCAGCAGGCCGGCCTGGCGATAGGTCGGGAAGTTCATGTCGCCGGGCGAAAGGGCGATCCGGAAGGCCGAGGCGACCGCCTCCTCGCCGGTGTTCTGCATGTAGAAGCTGGTCTTGCCCTGGCGCTGGGCCATCTGCATGCGCGCATCGAAGGCCCTGAGCGTCATCATGTGGCGCAGGCCGGCGACCAGCTCCTCTTGGCTGAGCGCCGGCGCCCACGGCCCGACCGCCGCGCCGTCGTCGTCGAGCACCCGGATGATCGAGAAGGCGAGGTCGCGGATGTCCTTGGGATCGACGTCCACGGGCGGGCGGACCACCGACCCGGCCTTGGGGATGACCATGGTGGAGAAATCGGGCTTGCCGCCGGGCCGGCTGGCCGGTTCCGGGACCTGGAACTTCAGCGGCATGGCCGGCCTTGCCTCCTCCTTCGCCGATGGCGAGCGCGCGCTCATAGAACAACCGCCTCCCTGGCGATCTCCCCCTGCGTAGCGGGGGGAGTACCGGCGAAGCCGGGGAGGGGGGCGGGGGTCGTGCGCCAGCGCCCCTTCCCCCGCCCCCTCCACCGCTTCGCGGTCCCCCTCCCCCGTAAACGGGGGAGGGTCCCTATTCCAGGCTGGAGAAGATATTTTCCGCCAAGGCCCGCAATCGCGCCAACCATCGCAAAATCCTTCCCCGCACCCTGGTCCTTCATATCGCAATGATATATGGAGGCCGGGATAAAGCTTGCCAAAGACTTGCCGCTTCACCCCTTCGAATCGGCAAGGAAGAGGCCATAAGCCGGAAATCGGGGGTGAAATCTTGTCCGACAAGCTCGATGCCGTCGATGCCCGAATTCTCGATCTGATCCAGCATGACGCGGCCCTTTCGGTGGCCGAGATCGCCGAACGCGTGGGGCTCTCCTCCTCTCCGTGCTGGCGGCGGATCAAGCGGCTGGAGGAGGACGGGGTGATCCAGCGGCGGGTGACCGTGCTGGACCGGGAGAAACTGGGCCTCGACTTCGAGGTCTACTGCACGGTCAAGCTTTCCCTGCCGATCCACGACAACCTCGAGGCCTTCGAGCAGGCGGTCAATCGCTGGCCCGAAGTGGTCCAGTGCGCCACCGTCACCGGGGCGGCGGACTACGAGCTGCGCATCGTCACCCGCGACATGCACGCCTTCGACTCCTTCCTGCGCGACAAGATCCTGGCGCTGGGCCTGGTGTCCAACATCGAGAGCCGGATCGTCATCCGGGCGGTGAAGAACTCCACGGCCATTCCGCTCGGCCTCGTCAGCGCCTATGTGACCGCCAGGAGCTAGCAAGGACGGGAGCGGGCGCGATGATCGAACTGGTGATCCCTTCGCGCCGTCATTCGCTGGGCGCCTTCGAGGTCGGCCGGGTCCTGCCCTTCGCGCCGCACCGCACGGTCGGGCCCTTCGTGTTCTTCGACCACATGGGGCCGGTGGACTTTCCCGCCGGCCTCGCCCGCGACGCCGATGTCAGGCCCCATCCGCACATCGGCCTTTCCACGCTGACCTACCTCTTCGAAGGCGAGATCACCCACCGCGACAGCCTGGCCACCGAGGCGGTCATCCGTCCAGGCGAGGTCAACTGGATGACCGCCGGGCGCGGCATCACCCATTCCGAGCGCTTCGAGACCCTTCGCCGCACCGGCGGGGCGCTCCACGGCATCCAGGCCTGGATCGCGCTGCCGGCCGAGCTCGAGGAGACCGAGCCGGCCTTCGCCCATCACGGCCCCGAGGATCTGCCCACCTACGAGTTTCCCGGCCTGTGGGCCCGCCTGGTGGCCGGCGAGGCCTTCGGTGCCAAGGCGGCGGTGAAGACCCACTCGCCGATGTTCTATGTCCACTGGCGCCTGGGCGCGGGGGCGACGGCGGCCGTGCCAGCGGAATATCCCGAGCGGGCCGCCTTCATCGCCGAGGGATCGGTCGAGATCGACGGGCGATCCTTCGCCGCCGGTGAAATGATCGTCTTCGAGCCCGGGGCGCCGGTCCCGATCACCGGGATCACCGAAGCGGTGGTCATGCTTCTGGGCGGCGAGAGCCTCGGCCCGCGCTTCCTGGAATGGAATTTCGTCTCCTCGTCGAAGGACCGCATCGACCAGGCCAAGGCCGACTGGCGGGCGGGCCGCATGAAGCTCCCCGACCTCGACCACGACGAGTTCACGCCGTTGCCGCCCGACCCCGCCCCGCCCCCGCCGCCGGCGTCCTGATCCCATCCGTCATTACGCAGGGGAGGACGCCTCGGGCGACCGCGGATGCGGGACCTAGGGGGCGTCGCGCTGCGCTATCCGGTCGCCATCTTGCGCACATCGGCGGCCTGGAGAGGCTGGCCGCCGATCGCCCAGTCGCCCCCTTCGACTTCGTTGATCTTCACCCAGGTCACGCCACGGAGGTTCTCGCCCTCCACGGCGACCATGGCGTCGGTCACCTTGGCGATCATCGCCGATTTCTGCTCGGGCGTGAACACGCCCTTGATCACGTGAATGTCCACTAGCGGCATGGCTTGCTCCTTCTGATCGGAGCGGCGACACTTGGCTGGATAGGTCGTGGTCACAAGTTCAGGAACTGAACCGATGCTAGCGCGCGACCACCGACCTGACGACGGCGAGCAAATCGACATCCCGGCCGGCGAGGCCTCGCTCTACGGTCAGTTCTGTCCGGTGGCGATGGCGGCGGAGCTGCTGGCGACGCGTTGGACCCTGGTCATGCTCGGCGAGATGCTGTCTGGCTCGACCCGGTTCAATGAAATCCGCCGCGGCGTGCCGCGGATGTCGTCCGCGCTTCTTTCGAAGCGGCTGCGTGAACTGGAAGCTGCTGGCGTGCTGGTCCATGCCGGCGGCGAATATGTGCTGACCGCATCGGGCCGCGACCTCGCACCCGTCGTCCAGGGCCTGGGGCGCTGGGCGCTGCGCTGGGTGAGGTCGGATTGCTCGCTCGCCAATCTCGATGCCCGGCTGTTGATGTGGAACATGCGTCGCAACCTGCGGCCCGATCCGCTTCCCGAGCGACGTGTCGTCGTCGAGTTTCGATACCCGGAGCTTCCGGAGGAGGATGCGCGATACTGGCTGATCGTCGCGCCCAGCGCCCCCGTCGACCTCTGCTCGATCGATCCAGGCCAAGACGTCGATCTGCTGGTGACGGCCGATCTGCGCGCCATGACCTCCGCCTGGATGGGGATGAGCGATCTCGAAGCCGAACTCCGCGCCAACCGCATCGAGCTCGATGGCGATCCCGTCCTGTCTGCCACCTTCAGCCGGTGGATTGGCCGCAGCGGACTCGCGAACGGCAGCTAGGGCGAGCAACCCCCGGCCAGTGACTACCCGGCGGGAGAGCTACCGGATTCACACATCTCTCGCCGCTCACGGCGGAAGCCCCGGCGCTCTCCTCCCCCACTGGGGGAGGGGAACCCCGAAGGGATGGAGGGGGCTGGGGAAAGAGCGCTGAGCAACTGGGAAGATCGCTGACACTTTAGCCCGGAGATATCCCTGACAGTCCGCGGCTAGGTTCAAGTCTTCGCTAGCCAGAGGCACATCGGCGAAGCGCACCAGCCGGTGACCGTCGCTTCGCTCGGCGATGCCGACCGCCACGATGATCGCGGTATTCAGGACTGACCTCTCGCGAGCGCGGCTTCCGGATCGGCGTCTCGAGCTAGTCACGGCCTCCGCTGGAGGCTAAGAGGCTCCATGGTCAGCGGCTTCGCAGCTCTGCATCTCGCCTTGGGGCGACTTACCGGCGGCCGCCGGACCTGAGCGGCTGCGCCGGCGGCGGCACGCCAGCCTACCATCCCCGAGTTCTCTTTGCTCTGAATGAGAGACGCCACGATGCTGCGCGACCCTTCGGTCAAGTACCGCCCTTTTCCTCAAGTCGACCTGCCGGACCGCCAATGGCCGAGCCGGACCATCACCAAGGCTCCCCGGTGGCTCTCCACCGATCTGCGCGACGGCAACCAGGCCCTCGCCGACCCGATGAACGCCGAGAAGAAGCAGCGCTTCTTCGACCTGCTCGTGGAGATCGGCGTGAA
>DASZKO010000134.1:0-50125 GCA_035605655.1 Caulobacteraceae bacterium
GTTGGCGGTGACGGAGGGATTCGAACCCTCGGTACGGCTTTACACCGTACAACGGTTTAGCAAACCGCCGCCTTCAGCCGCTCGGCCACGTCACCCGCGCGCGGCCATACCGTGTCGGCCGCCAACTCGCAATCTTCGCGCCGCCTTGGGCCAGCTTCAGAGGCGCCCGCGCCGGCTTCAATGGGCGGCTTGGGCCATCCATTCGCGGGCGACGCGCTGCGCCTCGGCGACATCGGAGGGATTCATCTCGGCGCCGAGCTCCTTGCGATAGATCATCGCCTCGACCGAGCCGTGCAGGGCGGCGAGATTGAAGCAGGTATGGGCCAGCACAAAGTCGACGCGATCCCCATCCTGGCCGGTCGAATAGCGCAAGCCGAGCCGGAACAGTTCGTCGTTGCTGGGATGGGCGGCGGCCGGCGGCAGCCCCGATTGCCTGTCGAGTTGACCTAACACCGTTCGGAAACCTTTCTGCAGGTCTCAACGGGCGCGAATCTACGCTTTCGGTCGTGAACCTTCGATTAACACCGCCGCCGCTGGTCTCAGGCGACACCCAGGCGGGCGCGGAGGATGGCGTTGACGGCGCCAGGGCTGGCCTTCCCTTGCGTTTCGCGCATGACCTGCCCGACGAACCAGCCCAGGGCCTGGGGCCGCGTCTTTACCGCGCCGGCCTGCTCCGGATTGGCGGCGATCAGCCGATCGACGAGCGCTTCCAGCTCGTCCGTATCGGTGACCTGAACGAGGCCGCGGCTTCGCACGATGGCCTCTGGCGATCCCTCTCCCGACCACATGTGCTCGAACACCTCCTTGGCGATCTTGGAGGAAATGACGCCATCCTCCTGAAGCTTGACCAGGGCAGCGACATCGTCCGCGGAAACCGGGCTGGCTTCGATCTCGAGGCCGTCCCTGGCGAGATGCGTCAAGACGGCGTTGGTAATGGTGTTGGCCACCAGCTTGGCGTCCCGGCCAGCCGCCGCGCGTTCGAAATAGTCGGCCCGGTCGGGATCGATCACCAGAACCCCGGCGTCATAACGCGATAGGCCGTATTCACTCTCGAGCCGGCTCCGCTTGGCGTCGGGAAGCTCTGGCAGGCCGGCCTTGATCTCCTCGACCCAGACCGCATCCAACTCGAGGGGCGCCAAATCCGGATCGGGGAAGTAGCGATAATCGTGCGCCTCCTCCTTCGAGCGCATGGCGCGCGTTTCGCCCTTCGCCGGATCGAACAGGCGCGTCTCCTGGCGGATCGTTCCGCCCTCCTCGAGAATATCCACCTGGCGGCGCGCCTCGAAGCCGATCGCCTGCTGGATGTAGCGATAGGAGTTGACGTTCTTGATCTCACACCTCGTGCCCAGCGCCTCCCCCGGCCGTCGCACCGAGACGTTCACGTCGGCGCGCAGATTGCCCTTCTCCATGTCGCCGTCGCAGGTGCCGAGGTAGCGAAGGATGGTGCGCAGCTTCTTCACATAGGCGGCAGCGTCCTCGGCTGAGCGCATGTCGGGAAACGACACGATCTCCATCAGGGCCGTGCCCGCCCGGTTGAGATCGACCAAGGTGGCGTTGGGTTCGAGATCATGAATCAGCTTGCCGGCGTCCTGCTCGAGGTGCAGCCGTTCGATGCGGACCTTGAAGGTCGAGCCGTCGTCTCGCTCGACCTCGATCTCGCCCTCGCCGACGATCGGGTCCTTGTATTGGCTGATCTGATAGCCTTGCGGCAGGTCGGGGTAAAAATAGTTTTTGCGGTCGAATCGCGACCACAGGTTGATCCGCGCCTTCAGGCCCAGCCCCGTGCGGACGGCCTGCTCGACGCAGTGACGGTTGATGACCGGCAGCATTCCCGGCATGGCCGCGTCGACGGTGCTGACCTGTTCGTTCGGGCCGGCCCCAAAGCCGACGGCCGCCCCGGAAAAAAGCTTCGCCTTGGAAGCCACCTGAGCGTGGACCTCCAGGCCCAGGACGATCTCCCAGGCGCCGCTCGAGCCTTCGATGAATTGAACCGCGCCGCTCATGGTCGGAATTCTACGTCGTCACCGCGCCGCGCGCGCTGGACAAATCGCGAAAAGTGATCCCCACTTCGCTCGCCACCCATGTGAGGACTTTCAATGCGCACGATGATCTCCGCCCTGGCCGCCCTGTCGATCACCCTGACCGCGTTTGCCGCGATGGCTCAGCAAAGCGCGCCGGCGCCCGCCGCCGCCAGCGCTAAGCCCTCGGTGGAAACCACCCCGATCGGCGATCTCGTCGCCAACGAGAAGACCAAGGCGGTGCTGGCCAAGGACTACGCTGGCCTTTTGACCTACGATGGCCTCGATTCCATCAAGGGCATGACCCTTCGTGACATCTCCAAGTTCCCGCAGGCCCAGCTCGACGACGCCAAGCTGGCGACCATCCAGAAGGATTTCGACGCCATGCCGCCGTCCTGAAGCAAGGACCGCCATCACCACCAGCGGGCCGGCCGGACGTTGAAGTCGGCCGCCTTCTCCAAGGCTCCGGCGAGGGAAAACAGAGTCGCCTCGTCGAGGGCGCGGCCGATCAACTGAAGGCCCAGCGGCAGGCCCTGGGCGTCCAGGCCGCCTGGCACGCTGATCGCCGGCAGGCCGGCCAAGTTGACCGTCACCGTGAAGATGTCGTTGAGGTACATGGCGATCGGATCGGCGCTGTTCTCCCCCAGCCCGAAGGCCGCCGACGGGGCAGTGGGCGTGAGCAACGCGTCGACCTTGCCGAACACATCGGTGAAATCGTCGGCGATCCTGCGGCGCACTCTCAGAGCCTTGAGGTAATAGGCGTCGTAGTAGCCGGCCGAGAGCACGTAAGTCCCGATCAGGACTCGCCGCTTGACCTCGTCGCCGAAGCCGGCGGCGCGGGTGAGCTGATAGACATCGCTCAGCGTGGCGCCCTCGGCGCGCACTCCGTAACGCATCCCGTCATAGCGGGCGAGGTTCGACGACGCCTCGGCTGGCGCGATGATGTAGTAGGCCGGCAAGGCGTACTTGGTGTGCGGCAGCGACACCTCGACGATCTCGCATCCGGCGTCCTTCAGCCACTCGACCCCCCGCGCCCACAGCTGCTCGATCTCAGGCGGCATGTCGTCCACGCGGTATTCCCTGGGCACCCCCACGCGCAAGCCCTTGACCGACCTGCCTACGAAATCCGGATAGTGAGGAACCTCAACGGTTAGACTGGTCGAGTCCTTGGGATCATGACCGCTCATCGAGGTGAGGAGAATTGCGGCGTCCTCCACCGTCTTGGCCAGCGGCCCAGCCTGGTCGAGGGAGGAAGCGAAGGCCACCACGCCCCAGCGTGAGCAGCGACCATAGGTGGGCTTCATGCCGACGGTTCCGGTCAGCGAGGCCGGCTGACGGATCGATCCGCCGGTGTCGGTCGCCGTCGCGCCCAGAACGAGGTCGGCGGCCACTGCCGCCGCCGATCCGCCCGACGAGCCGCCGGGCGAGAGGGCCCGGTTCGACCCCGCCGATCGCCACGGGTTGACGACCGGGCCAAAGGCGCTGGTCTCGTTGGACGAGCCCATGGCGAACTCATCCATGTTGAGCTTGCCGAGCATGACCGCCCCGTCGCGCCAGAGATGGGCCGTGACCGTCGATTCATAGGGCGGGGTGAAGTCGCCCAGGATGCGCGAGCCCGCCGTCGAGCGCACGCCCTTGGTGCAGAACAGGTCCTTGATCCCCAACGGCGCGCCTTCCAGCAGGCCGGCCTCTCCACGCGCCCGTCTCTCGTCCGACGCCTCCGCCATCACCAGCGCCGCTTCGGGGGTCTCGAGGACAAAGGCGTTGAGGGCGCGCGCCGCCTCGATCGCCTCGATGTGGGCGAGCGTCAACTCGCGGGAAGACAACGTCCGTTTGGCGAGGCCGTCGAGCGCCTGCTTCAGACTCAAGGCGGTGAGTTCGCTCATTCGACCACCTTGGGGACAACGAAGAAGCCGTCGCGAGACTTCGGCGCATTGGCCAGGATCGCCGCCGGATCGCCGCCGTCCGTGACGACGTCCTCGCGCATGGGAAGGCGGACGGCGACCGCCGAGGTCATCGGCTCGACGCCGTCGGTGTCGACCTCGCCCAGCTGTTCGATCCACCTCAGAATGCCCGAGAGCTCGGCGGCGAGAGCGGCCAGCCGGTCTTCCGGCTCCCGGATCTGAGCCAAATCCGCCACCTTGCGCACGGTGTCGACGTCGATGGCCATGGAGACTCCCGGTGGCGAAGTCGCCTGCCCTACGCGCCGCATCGGGGCCTTGACAAGTGCGCGGTGACGGGCGCGAGGGCCGTGCATGGCGGTCGTCGATCTTTTGGAGTTGGCCAGCGCGCTTCCGCCGGGCGGCGTCCTGGCCGGGGTCGATCACGGGGAAAAGACGATCGGCCTCGCCTTCTCCGACAGTCGCCTGACCATCGCTTCGCCCGTCACTGTGATCGAGAAGACAAAATTCACACGCGACGCAGAGGTCCTCTTCACCCTGATGGCGCAGCGGCAGGCCGGGGGGCTCGTGATCGGCTTGCCTATGAACATGGACGGCAGCGAGGGACGAAGGTGCCAGTCGGCGCGGGCCTTCGCCCGCAACCTGCTTCGCCTCGAGGATCTGCCTATCGCCTTCTGGGACGAGCGCCTGTCGACCGTGGCCGTCAACCGAGTGCTCATTGAAGAAGCCGACGCCAGCCGGGCGCGCCGTGCCCAGGTGGTGGACAAGATGGCCGCCGCCTGGATTCTTCAGGGGGCGCTCGATCGGTTGCGCGCGGCCGGGGCAGATCCTAAGGTGTCGCTTTAATGACCGCGCTCGCCCCCGGCGTCGATGAAGTCCGTTCGCGGGCTTTCCCGTTTCCGAGCCGGCATTTCCTCTCCGTCGTCGATCTCGATCCCGTCCAGGTGGCGGATCTGCTCGACCTCGCCGAAAGCTTCGTGGCCCTCAACCGCCAGGCGAGCAAGAAACTCGACCTTCTCAAGGGCCGCACCCTGATCAACCTCTTCTTCGAGGCTTCCACGCGCACGCAGAGCTCATTCGAGTTGGCCGGCAAGCGACTCGGCGCCGATGTGGTCAACATGAGCCCGCGGGCCTCCTCAATCGTGAAGGGCGAGACCCTCATCGATACGGCGGTCACCTTGAACGCCATGCAGCCAGACATATTGGTCGTTCGCCATGGGTCGTCCGGCGCCGCCTCGTTGCTATCGCAGAAAGTGAGCTGTTCGGTCGTCAACGCCGGCGACGGTCAGCACGAACATCCCACCCAAGCCCTGCTCGACGCCTTGTCCATCCGGCGGGCGTTCGGCCGGATCGACGGCCTGACGGTCGCCATCTGCGGCGACGTGCTCCACAGCCGTGTGGCGCGCTCCAACGTCGCCCTGCTGACCATGCTCGGCGCCCGGGTGCGCGTGGTCGGGCCCCCGACCCTGATGCCGGCCGATGTCGCCCGCTGGGGCGTGGAGGCTTCCACCAGCATGAGGGCCGGGATCGAGGGCGCCGACGTGGTCATGATGTTGCGCCTTCAGCTCGAGCGAATGCAGGGCGCGCTCGTGCCCTCCATGCGTGAATACTTCCGCCTGTGGGGCCTTGATCGCGGCAAGCTGGCCGGAGCCTCCAAGGGCGTGCGGGTCATGCACCCGGGTCCGATGAACCGCGGCGTGGAAATCGATTCCGATGTCGCCGACGACCTCGAAGTCAGCCTGATCCAGGACCAGGTGGAGATGGGCGTCGCCACCCGCATGGCCGTGCTGGCCTCCCTGGCGGCGCGGCTGGACAATCAATGAGCCAGCCGCCGATCCTCATCGCCAATGCTCGCCTCGTCGATCCGGAGAGCGGCTACGACGGCCCCGGCGCCCTCCTCGTCAGGGACGGCAAGATCGCCGATGTGGGCAAGGGACCTGTCCCGATCGAGGTTTCGCCGGATGTGCGCCGGATCGACGCCGACGGCGCCCTGCTCTGCCCTGGCTTGATAGACCTTAGAGTCAAGACCGGCGAGCCCGGTTCCGAGCCCAAGGAAACCCTCAAGTCCGCAGCTCTCGCCGCCGCCGCCGGTGGGGTCACCTCGATCGTCGTCCAGCCCGACACCGATCCGGTGATCGACGATCCGGCGGTGGCCGATTTCATCCTGCGCCGAGCCCGCGATATCGGCCTGGTCCACGTCTATCCGGCCGGCGCCGCCACCGAGGGACTGGAAGGCCAAGGCATGGCCGAAATCGGCCTGCTGCACGAGGCCGGCTGCGTCTACGTCACCAACGCCGACCGCTCGATCACCGATTCCCGCCTCATGCGCCGCCTTCTCGCCTATGCCGATTGCCTTGGCATAGTGGTGGCCCACAGGCCCGCAGATCCGTGGCTGACGGCCGGATCGGTGGCCACCGAAGGGGAGTTCGCCGGGCGCCTCGGCCTCCCGGCCGAGCCGGTGGCGGCCGAGACCATCATGCTCGAACGCGACCTGGCCCTGGTCGCCCTGACCGGCGCCCGTCTGATGGTCGATCAGATCAGCGCGGCCGCCCCGCTGGAGAGCCTGGCGCGGGCCCGGGCCCGCGGCCTGCCGGTCATCGCCACCGCCTCGATCAACCATCTGTCGTTCAACGAGCTGGACATCGGCGACTACCGCACCTTCTGCAAGCTTTCCCCTCCCCTACGCAGCGAATCCGATCGCCTGGCCTTGATCGATGCCTTGGCGAAGAGCGAGATCGACATTGTCGTCTCCGCCCACGCCCCGGCGCCGGCCGAAGAAAAGCGCCTGCCCTTCGACGAGGCGGCGCCCGGATCGGTCGGCCTGCAAACCCTGCTGCCTGCCCTGCTCACCCTGCACCATGAGGGTCGCGCGCCGCTGATGCGCCTGATCGAGGCCGTCACGCTCGCGCCGGCCAGGGCGGTCGGCCTCGCTGCCGGCCGCCTCGCGAAGGGGGCGCCGGCCGACCTCGTCCTGTGCGACATCGACGCTCCGATTCTGATCGATGCGGCGCAGCTCGTATCCAAATCCAAGAACTCGGCCTTTGATGGCCGCCGTCTCCAGGGAGCCGTGCGCATGACCTTCGTGGATGGCCGCGTGGTCTTCGACGCGGCGGGCGCCGCATGACTGGTCCCATCGGCATGCTGCCGCTCATCGGTTGCGCGGTCGGGGGCTATCTCATCGGATCGATCCCATTCGGGGTCATCGCCACGCGCCTGGGCGGCGCTGGCGACGTTCGCCAGGTGGGTTCGGGAAACATCGGCGCGACCAATGTCCTGCGCACCGGCCGCAAGGACTTGGCGGCCATCACCTTGATCGGTGATGCCGGCAAGGGCGCCGTCGCGGTCCTGGCCGCGGCGAGCCTGGTTTCGCCCATCGCGGCCGCCATCGCCGGCGGCGCGGCGTTCCTCGGGCACCTCTTTCCCATATGGCTGCGATTCCGGGGCGGAAAAGGCGTCGCCACCTTTTTCGGCATCCTGCTTGCCGCCGCATGGCCGGTCTGCTTGATGGCCGGCGTCGCCTGGCTGGTCGTGGCGGCGGTCCTGCGCTTCTCCTCCCTGGCTGCCCTGACCGCCGCGGCGCTCGCCCCGGCCTTCACGGCTCTGGTCCTGGGTTGGGCCTCGCCGGTGTTCTCGCTGACGATCGGCATGGGCGTTCTGATCTTCATTCGGCACCGCGAAAATATCGCCCGTCTCCTGGCCGGGACCGAGCCTCGCATCGGCGGCGTCCGGGCCAAGGCATGACATCCGACGCGCGAGAGCGCCTCGATTGGCTCAGGCTTGCGCGCACCGAGGCGGTCGGCGCGGTCACGTTCGCCCACTTGATTCGCCGGTACCGGACGGCGGGCGCCGCCCTGGAGGCAATTCCCGACCTTGCCCGCGGCGGTGGCCGCGCCGCCCCGCTGCGCATCCCCTCCCCGGCCGAAGCGCAGGCTGAACTGGCCGCCGGCCAGGCGTTGGGCGCGCGCCTGGTCCTCGCCGGCGAACCGGATTTCCCGCGTCTCCTCGCCGTTCTCGACGCCCCGCCCCCGCTTCTCTGGGTCCTCGGCGACGCGGCCCTGATGACGCGCCGCACGGTGGCCATCGTCGGGGCCCGGATCGCCTCCTCCGCCGGCCGGCGTTTCGCCAATGACCTCGCCCGGGACCTGGGCTGCGCCGGTTACGTGGTCGTCTCCGGCATGGCGCGGGGCATCGACGCGGCGGCGCATCAGGGCGCGCTGGAGACCGGCACCATCGCCGCCCTGGCCGGGGGCGTGGACGATGTCTATCCGCCAGACAACGCCGCCCTCATCGAGGCGGTGAAAGCGAAGGGCTGCCTGGTTTCCGAGCGCACAATCGGCCACGCCGCCCGGGCCCAGGATTTTCCTCGCCGCAACCGGATCATCTCAGGGCTGTCGCTCGGCGTCGTCGTGGTGGAGGCCGAAATCCGCTCCGGCTCCCTGATCACCGCCCGCCTGGCCGGCGAACAGGGCCGCGACGTCTTCGCCGTGCCCGGCTCGCCCATCGATCCCCGGGCGCGGGGGTCGAACGGCCTGCTTCGCCAGGGCGCCTTCCTGGTTGAGGAAGCCGACGATGTTCTTCGCGTGCTCGACGCGCAGCCCGGATTTTCCGACCCGGAACAGCCGACGAGCTTCGCTTCCGACGAACCTACCGAGCCGCTAGAGGTGGCGAGTCTCGACCGACTCGAATCTTTATTGTCGCTTTCGCCCAGCCGATTCGACGATCTGGCGCGCGACGCCGGTGTTCACGCTTCGGCGGTCGCCGCGGCCCTGGTGGAACTGGCCCTTGCTGGTCGGGTGGAGCTCCTCCCAGGCGGCTACGCCGTGCGCCCTTCAAGTACGGCGCGTTGACAGAGCGGGGGGCGCTCGCCCACCTTTCACGCGCGAAGCCGCACCCTGGCGGTCCCTTCCCTCGAGCAGGCGTCCCAATCCGTCCATGAACGTCGTCGTCGTCGAAAGTCCGGCCAAGGCGAAAACCATCAATCGCTACCTCGGCTCGGACTACACCGTGCTGGCCTCCTTCGGCCATGTCCGCGACCTGCCGCCCAAGGACGGCTCGGTCCGTCCGGACGACGATTTCTCGATGAGCTGGGAGGTGGACGGCAAGGCGGCCAAGCGGCTTTCCGGTATCGCGGCGGCGGTGAAGGGCGCCGAGCGGCTGATTCTGGCCACCGACCCCGATCGCGAGGGCGAGGCCATCAGCTGGCATGTGCTCGAGGATCTCCAGCGGCGCAGGGCCCTGAAGGACGTCAAGGTCGAGCGGGTGGTGTTCAACGCCATCACTCGGACCGCCGTCACCGACGCTATGAGACACCCCCGCTCCCTCGACATGGAACTGGTCAACGCCTACCTCGCCCGCCGCGCCCTCGACTATCTGGTTGGATTTACGCTCTCGCCGGTGTTGTGGCGCAAGCTGCCCGGCGCGCGCTCGGCCGGCCGGGTGCAGTCGGTGGCTCTGCGCCTGATCGTCGACCGCGAGATCGAGATCGAGGCTTTCAGGAGCGAGGAATACTGGACCGTCGAGGCCGACGTCAGCGCTCAGAGCGACCCCTTCCTCGCCCGCCTGGTCAAGCACGGCGGCAAGCGCCTCACCAAGCTCGACCTCGCCGATGAGGCCGCCGCCCTCGGCGCCAAGGCAGCGGTGGAGACGGGGACATTCACGGTCACCGCGGTGGAAACCAAGCCCGGCCGCCGCAGTCCGCCGCCGCCGTTCACCACCTCCACGCTGCAGCAGGAGGCGGCCCGCAAGCTGGGCTTCTCCGCCCAGCGCACCATGCAGACCGCCCAGCGGCTCTACGAGGGCGTCGACATCGGCGGGGAGACCGTGGGCCTCATCACCTACATGCGCACCGACGGGGTTCAGTCGGCCCCCGAGGCGCTCAGCGAGGCGCGCGAGGTGATCGCCAGCCTCTATGGGCCCCCGTACGTTCCCGAGAGCCCGCGCATCTACAAGGTCAAGGCCAAGAACGCCCAGGAGGCGCACGAGGCCATCCGGCCGACGAGCCTGGACCGCAACCCGGGCCGGCTGCATCTGGATTCTGATCAGGGCCGCCTCTACGAGCTGATCTGGAAGCGGATGATTGCCTCACAGATGGAGTCCGCCAGGATCGAGCGGACTACCGTCGAACTGGAGACGGCCGACGGCCAGACCGCCCTTCGCGCGAACGGTCAGGTCGTCCTCTTTCCGGGCTATCTGGCGGTTTACGAAGAAGGCCGCGACGCGCCCGATCCGCGCTCGCCCGAGACAGAGACCGACGAGGACAACGCCCGCCTGCCGCTCATCCGCCAGGGCGCCTCGGCCCGCGTGCTCCAGGCGCGGGCCGACCAGCACTTCACCGAGCCGCCGCCGCGCTACTCCGAGGCCAGTCTGGTCAAGAAGATGGAGGAGCTTGGCATCGGCCGGCCCTCGACCTACGCCTCCATCCTCTCGGTGCTGCGCGATCGCGGCTATGTGCGCATGGACAAGAACAGGTTCGTCGCCGAGGGGGCGGGCCTGCTGGTGACCGCCTTCCTCGAGCAGTTCTTCGCTCGCTATGTCGAATACGGCTTCACCGCCGCGCTTGAGGAAAAGCTCGACCTCGTCAGCGCCGGCGAACTCGATTGGAAGGCCGTGCTGCGCGAGTTCTGGGCCGGCTTCGAAAGCGCTGTGGGCGAAATCGGCGATTTGCGCATGGGCCAGGTGCTGGAGACGCTCAACGACGCCCTTGGATCTCACCTGTTTCCCTCCGCAGCCGATGGATCCGATCCGCGCCTGTGCCCGACCTGCGGCACCGGCAGGTTGTCGCTGAAGTCCGGGCGATTTGGCGCCTTCATCGGCTGCTCGAACTATCCCGAATGCCGCATGACGCGGCCAATCGGCGCCGCCGGCGACGAGGCGGCCGGCGACAGTGGCGATCGCCAATTGGGCGTCGACCCGGCCACCGGCCATACCATCTGGCTGAAGACCGGCCGTTTCGGTCCTTACGTTGACGAATCGTCGGTCCCCGCCAAGCGCGCCAGCCTGCCCAAGGACTGGCCGGCCGCCACGCTTGATCTCGATCGCGCCCTTCGCCTGCTGCGCCTGCCGCGGGAAGTCGGCTCGCACCCCGAGGATGGGGCGATGATCCTGGCCGGAGTCGGTCGCTATGGACCCTATGTTCAGCACAACGGCGTCTACGCCAACCTGGCGAGCGCCGACGAGGTTTTCGATCTGGGGATCAACCGGGCGGTGGCCGTGCTGGCCGAAAAGGTGGCCGGTGGCCGGCGCCCTGGCCGCTCCAATGGCGCCATCCGCGAGCTCGGGGTCCATCCGCGCACCGGCGAACCAGTGCGGCTGCTGGCCGGGCGCTACGGTCCCTACGTCAAACACGCCTCGACCAACGCCAATCTGCCCCGCGGCGCCGATCCGCAGGCCGTGACGCTCGACGAGGCCTTGGCCCTCATCGCGGCGCGTGAAGGCGCCGGCGGGAAGGCGCGCCGCAAGGCGCCTCCTGGCGCCGCCGCCAACCCCAAACCCAAGGCGCGCGCTCGTCCGAAGCGCGCGAAGGCCAAGCCAGCGTGAGGCGTCCCGGTCGCCCTCGCGGCTCTGGGGGGCGGCGGACGAACGAAGCGGCGCCCGTCGCTGTCGTCGAGGTTGTCGATCACGATACCGACGGCGATCTCTTCGTCCGCGCCCTCAAGGCGAGCGCCGGGGCCGCTCCGATTCGATTGGCGCCCGTTGCTGGCGAGGCCGCGGCCGGGGCGCCGGGCCTGGGCGATCGCCTGCTGGTCCGCTTTGCCACCGGCGAGAACGGCGAGCGTGAAGCGCGGGTCATCAAGCGACTGGGCCAGAGCGCCCACCGAATCCTGGGCGTTGTCCGCAAGAGCGCCCGCGACGTCCGCGTGGAGCCTGTGGATCGGCGCTCGCGCTCCGCCGTCGCCCTCTCCGACGCCCAGACGCGTTCGCTCGCCGACGGCGACCTCGTCCTCGTCCAGCTGGATGGAGAGGGCGGCCGGCCCTACGGCCCCAAGCGCGGCCGCCTGGTCGCCACCCTCGGCCGTGAGGACGACCCGCGCGCCGCTTCCTTGATCGCCGCCCACGTGAACGGCCTGCCGATGGGGTTCTCCCCCGACGCGCTCGCCGAGGCCGACCGCGCCAAGCCTCCCGCGCTCGCCGGTCGGACCGACCTTCGCAATCTACCGCTCGTCACCATCGATCCGCCCGACGCCCGCGATCACGACGATGCGATCTTCGCCGAGCCGGACCCAGCCGAAGGCAACCGCGGGGGGTGGATCGTCTGGGTGGCCATCGCCGATGTCGCCGCCTACGTCCGACCGGGAACCGCCCTGGATGACGAGGCGCGCGAGAAGGGCAACAGCGTCTATTTCCCCGACCGGGTAGAACCCATGCTGCCGGAGACCCTCTCGGCGGGCCTCTGTTCCCTGAGCGAAGGCGAAGCCCGGGCCTGCATCGCCGCCCGCATGGTCATCGACGCTCATGGACGCAAGCTTTCCCATTCCTTCATTCGCGGCCTGATGCGCTCGGCCGCCAGCCTCACCTACGAGGATGCCCAGGCGGCCATGGACGGCACGCCCGGCGCCGCGGCCAATCATCTGCTCGAGACTGTTCTGCGGCCGGTCTGGCGGGCTTACGGGGCGCTCAGCGAGGCGCGGACCGCCCGGGCGCCGCTCCAGATCAGTTCCACGGAGCGGCGCGTGGTGCTGGGCGCCGATGGCGCGGTCGTGGCGATCCAGCCGCGCGTCGAACTCGAGGCAAACAAGCTGATCGAGGAATTCATGATCCAGGCCAATGTGTGCGCGGCCGAGACCCTCGAGAGGCGAAAGTCCCCGGTCGTTTACCGCGTGCACGACGCGCCGAGCGCCGACAAGCTCGACTCGTTGGGGGATTTCCTGGCTACCCTGGACATGCCTTGGACCAGGGGCGAGGCGCCGCGGACGAGCCGGTTCAACCAGCTCCTTAGGAAGACGCGCGACGGCCCTCACGGCGACATCGTCAACGAGGTCGTGCTGCGCACCCAGATGCAGGCGAACTACTCGGTGGAAAACATCGGCCACTTCGGTCTCAACCTGGATCGCTACGCCCATTTCACCTCGCCGATCCGGCGCTATGCCGACCTCCTGGTCCACCGCGCCCTCATCAGCGCGCTCGGGATGGGCGATGACGGGCTTTCGCCAGCCGACACGGCCCGCCTGGCCGAAACGGCCCAACACCTCGGCATGACCGAGCGGCGAGCGATGGCCGCCGAGCGCGACGCCACGGATCGCTACGTGGCCGCCTATCTTGCCGAGCACGTCGGAGCGACCTTCGCCGGGACCATCACCGGGGTGACGCGCTTTGGCCTCTTCGTGCGGCTGACCGACACCGGCGCCGACGGCCTCATTCCCATCGCCACCCTGGGTGCGGAATACTTCCTCCACGATGAGAAACAGCATCGATTGGTGGGCGAACGATCCGGCGTCTTCTGGTCTCTCGGCGCGACCGTCGAGGTAAAGCTGCGCGAGGCCAATCCGGTCACCGGCGGGATCCTCCTCGAGGTGGTGAGCGAACCGGCCCCACCGGGGCCGAGAGATCGGCCAAAGCCGCATCGCCAGCCTTTCCGCCGCGGCCGCGGTCGCAGGAGCTAGACCATGCTGAAGCTATGGGGACGAAAGAGTTCGCTCAACGTCCAGAAGGTCCTCTGGGCCTTGGCCGAGATCGGTCTCGACTACGAGCACGTCAATGTCGGCGGCCAATACGGCGGCCTCGACCAACCGGCTTTCCTGGCCAAGAACCCGCACGGCCGCATCCCGGTCATCGAGGATGACGGGGCGGCGATCTGGGAATCCAACGCTATCGTCCGCCACCTCGCCGGCCGTTATTCGCTCGGCGGCCTCGCCCCCTCAGATCCGATAGAGCGGGCGCAATCGGACCAGTGGATGGACTGGTGCGCCACCGCCCTCGCCCCAGCCTTCATCGACTTCTTCTGGTCGTGGTACCGGACCCCCGAGAACCAGCGCAACGAGGCGCTCAACCGGGCCCAGCTGGCCCGCGCCCATCAGGCCTTCGCCGTGCTCGGAAAATCACTCGGCGATCAGCCCTTTCTCACCGGTTCGCGCCTCACCATGGGCGACATCCCGGCCGCCGCCCTGCTCTTCCGCTACTTCACCCTGGAGATCGACCGCCCCCGTCTCCCTCGTCTGGAGGCCTGGTATGCTCGCCTTTGCGACCGCGAAGCATACCGTCGCGGCGTGATGATCGCTTACGACGAACTCAAGGGTCGCCTGAACTAGCTAAGCTAGAGGTTTTTCAGAGCAACCCCGCCCCGTTCAGGCCGCCGAAGACGCCGAGCGCGCAGGTGGCCCCCGCGACCACGATCACCAGCCACAGATATGGCCCTCGCAGACGCTGGGCCGCCGGAAGGGCTTTCACCGCCAGGGCGATCAGGAAGCCCAGGACGATGGGCAGCATGAAAGCGTTCATCACTTGCACGCCGACGTTCAAAGACACCAGATCGGGGGCCACCCCGATCAGCACCGCGCTGGCGACTACGGTCAGGGCGTAGACCGCGTAGAACCATCGCGCCTCAAGCGGATGGTGCTCCAAAGAATGCTTGTAGCCGGTGACCTCGCCAAGCCCCCAGGCCAGGGCCAGGGAGGTGACGACAGCCGCCACCATGCCGGCCCCGACTATGCCCAGCCCGAACACCAGCTTCCCGGCTCCGACACCCAGATAGGGCGTGAGGGCGGCGCTGAGATCCCCTACCGAATTGAGGTTCGGATGACTCCCGTGCATCCCCAAGGTCGCGGCCGCCGACACCAATACCGCCGCCATCACCAGCTGGGTGACCACTGCGCCGACTGCGGTGTCAAGACGCGCGGCGCCGAGGTGTTCCGGACCGAGCTTCTTATCGGCGACGGCTGACTGCTGGTAGAACACCATCCACGGCATGATCACCGCCCCGATATTCGCCGCCACCAAATAGAGGTAGCCTTTGTCGGCGAACGGGATGGCGACCATCTGTTTGGTCACTTCCGTCAGGTCCGGATGGGCCACCCAGGCTACGCCGAAGAACGCGAATTCGAACAGGCCAATGGCGATCGCCGCCCGTTCCACGCGCCGGTAGGAGCCGGTGATCACGATCAGCAGCAGCGCCGCGCTGGCCATCGACAGGGTCACCCAGCGCGGAATGCCATAGAGCTCTCCCACCCCGGCCACACCGGAGAGCTCGGTCAAAAGTGCGCCGGCCGTGGCCACGGCCAGTCCGGCGACCGACACCCAGGCCCAGAAGCCGCCGAAGGTCTGCTTGATCAACTCGCCGTGACCGCGGCCGGTGAACACGCCCAGACGTACGGTGAGTTCCTGGACCATGTAGAGGATCGGGATGAGCACGGCCTGGAGGAGCAGCAGGCGATAGCCCCATTGCACCCCGCTTTGGCCCGCCGTGATGATGCTGCCCACATCGGTGTCGGCCAGCATGACCACCAGGCCCGGTCCCAGAACGGCGACGAGACGTCCTAGGCGTCCCGACCGCAGCCACGACTGCCGGCGAATCCTGGTGGCAGAGGCTTCCAAATGGGGTGGCGCCTTCTCGCGAGATTTGCGAATGGTTCTCAGTTCGCCCTGGTCAACTAAGCGTTCCCCCCGCCTTGTCAACCAGCGCCGTCCGAGTTGACCCAAAGGCAGGGTTTCCCGCCGCCCAGGGCGCGGCCTAATGTCCGCCGATGAGCGAACAGGCCTTTGAAGACATCGGCGCCGAACCGCCGCGGCGGCAAACGGGGCGGCCGGTCCGTCCGCGCGACGCCGCCACCTTGATCCTGGTGCGCGATGACGGAGCGCAGCCCAGCGTGCTCATGGGCCGGCGCCACCGCGGCCACGATTTCATGCCCGACAAATGGGTGTTTCCTGGTGGCCGGGTCGACCGCAGCGACTTCCGGGCTCCCGCGGGCAGCGATCTGCGGCCCGCCGTCGCCTCACGCCTGGAAAAGACGGCGACTCCGCTGCGGGCCAGGGCCCTGGCTTTGGCCGCCATTCGCGAGACGTTCGAGGAGACTGGCCTGCTACTCGCCAAGGCCGCGCCGGTCCGCGCCGCCGCAGGGCCCTGGCGCGAATTTCTCCAGGCCGGCGCCCTGCCCGACCTCGCCGCGCTCGACTTCGTGGCCAGGGCGGTGACGCCCCCGATGTCGCCAAAGCGTTTCGACGCCCGCTTTTTCCTGGCCGGCGCCGGGGACCTGCTCAGCCTGGAGCGGCGCGCCGACTGCGGCGAATTGGACGAGATCGCCTGGTTTGCTCTCCCCGACGCCCTCGACCTCGACCTGCCGAGCGTCACGCGATTCGTCTTGCGGGAGCTGCCGTTACGCCTCGCCGATCCTTCCCGTCCGGCCCCATCGCTGCGCTTCAACCGCGGCCGCCAGCAACTGGTGCATCTCTGACTTGAAGCGCGCTCGGCGTTGACTTTGGGCGGCCGATTCGTAATGTCCGCGACCTTCTGAAAACCCCCTGGCCTCGCCGGTCAGGCTCCGCCAGGAACATCGAGACCGCCATGGCCAAACCGGCTTCCATCAAGATCCGCCTCAACTCCACGGCGGACACCGGATTCTTCTACGTCACCAAGAAGAACGCCCGGACCATGACCGAGAAGATGGTGGTCAAGAAGTACGATCCCGTCGTGCGCAAACACGTCGAGTTCAAGGAAGGCAAGATCAAATAGGCCTGGTTCAAGGCCGAGTTTCGGCCAGCAGCTGGGCGACGGTCTTCAAAAAGCGACTGACCGAAATCGGCTTGGCGAGATAGGCCTCGCATCCCCCTTCCAGCATCCGGCTCTCATCGCCCTTCATGGCGTATGCGGTCACCGCGACGATCGGGATCGCGGCCAGATCCGGATCCTCCTTCAGCCACCTGGTGACTTCAAGGCCGGAAATCGCCGGCAGCCGGATGTCCATTACAATCAGGTCTGGCCGCTTCTCCCGCGCCATCTGAAAGCCCTGCACGCCCTCGCGGGTCTGCAGCACCTCGTAGCCCTGCCCACGCAGCAGATCATCGAAGAGCTTCATGTTGAGATCGTTGTCCTCGACGACGAGGATGGTCTTCGGCATGCGCGGGCCGCCCAACGCTTCGCGCGCAGACGACTCGCCTGGCGCAGGTGTACCCTCGCCTGTCGCCCCAATATCCTTAAGCCCGCGTTAGCCCGAGAAAGGTCGTTGCCGAGCTTGTCATCGCACGTCTTGGAAATCGACCAGGCTTTCGTCGCCCCCGCCGCCCCTTTGGTCGTGGTCGACGTCGACGAGGTCCTGGCCATGTTCATGCGCGGTTTCGGGGCTTTCGTTGCCGGCCACGGCTATGAGATGCGGATCAACAAATTCGCGCTTTTCCAGAACATCTATCGCCTCACGGATGGAGAGGAGCTTGATCTCGACAGGGGCCGGGAACTCTTCAACCTCTTCTTCGAGACGGACGTCGAGCACATCGATCCGGCCCCCGGGGCTTGCGAAGCCCTCGCCCGCCTTTCCGCGTTCGCCAGCATCGTCATTCTCACCAATGCGCCCAGACACGGCCGCGAGCCGCGGGCGCGCTGGCTGGCCAAGCACGGCTTCCCCTATCCCCTGATTATCAACTCCGGGCCCAAGGGGCCGGCCGTGGCGACCCTGGCGGCCCGCACCACCGGGCCGGCCGCCTTCATCGACGATCTCCTGCCCAACCTCGAATCGGTGGCCAGCGAAGCCCCGACGGTCACCCGCTTCCAGCTCGTTGCCGATGAGCGCCTGCGTCCCCTCGCCCCGGCCAATCCGCACCGTCATCAGCGCATCGACCATTGGCCGAGCTTGGCGGTGGCGATCGCAGAGGCCCTCGGCTTGCCGTCGCCATGAAGGCCCTCTGCCGTGACTGCCTGCGGCCCCTCGAGGTCGCCCCCCGACGCTGCCCCGCCTGCGGTGGCCCGCGCATCGTCGCCCACGACGAGCTGGACACGCTCTCGATCGCTCACCTGGATTGCGATGCCTTCTACGCCTCGGTGGAAAAGCGCGACCGCCCTGAGTTGCGCGACAAGGCGGTCATCGTCGGCGGCGAGACCCGCGGGGTGGTCGCCGCCGCCTGCTACGTGGCGCGCCTCAAGGGCGTTCGCTCGGCCATGCCGATGTTCCAGGCCAAGCGGCTGTGTCCCGACGCGGTGGTCATCCGGCCCGATTTCAAAAAATATCGCGCCGTCAGCAAGCAGATCTTCGACAAGGTTCGCACCCTCACCCCCCTCGTTCAGTCCTTGGCTCTCGACGAGGCGTGGCTGGATCTCTCCGGCACTGAGCGCCTGCATGGCGCGCCGCCTGCCCTGACCCTCGCCCGCCTGCAAGGCGAGATCGAGCGCGAGGCGGGCGTCACCGTATCGATTGGACTGGCCGCCAATCGTTTCCTCGCCAAGATCGCTTCGGAGCTCGACAAGCCCCGCGGCTTCGCGGTGATCGGGATGAGCGAAGCCGCCGCCTTCCTCGCCCCGCGTCCGGTCTCTCTTCTCCCCGGCGTCGGCGTCCAGACCGCCCGATTGCTGCGCGAGGCGGGGTTCACGAAGATCGGCGACATCGCCGCCGCCGATCCGGGGGCCCTGGCCAAGCGCTTTGGCCTGCTGGGCGCCTATTTGGCCCGGCTCGCCCGCGGTGACGGCGGGCGTGTCGTCGACCCCGACCAGGATCGCAAGAGCATCAGCGCAGAGACCACTTTCTTCGAGGACCTCACCGACCTTGCCGATCTCGAGAATCGGCTCCATCCCCTGTGCGAACGCGTCGCTTGGCTGGCCCGGGCCGAGGATCTCGCCGGCAGGGTCGTCGTCCTGAAGCTCCGCCATGCCGATTTCCGGATCATCACCCGTCGACGAACCCTGGGTGAACCCACCCAGACGGCCAGGACGATGTTCGCCGAGGCCCGGTCCCTGCTCGCGCCGGAGGCGAATGGCAGGCCCTATCGGCTGATCGGCGTCGGCCTCACCCAGCTCGTCGACGATCCGGCTGCCGCGGCCGACCTCTTCCCAAGCAACGAGACACGAGCCCGGCGCGGCGAGCGGGCTGTCGATGACCTCCGTGAGCGCTTCGGCGCCACGGCGGTGATCAATGCGTGGCGCCTGCGACCCGGCGACGCGGCGAAGTGATCGCCGGGGGCTTGAACCGGCCTTTCATTGAGGCGAACATTCCATATCTATGGGACGCTCTGGGGCGGAAGCCTGGGCGTTGGAGACTTTCGTGGCTGACAAGCAGCAAAACGGACAGGTGATCGGAACTGGGACGGCCGTCGTCACGAGGACGAAGACCAAGACCCAGAAGCCATCGATGTATCGCGTGCTGATTCTCAACGACGACTACACGCCAATGGAATTTGTTACCTATGTTCTGGAGCGTTTTTTCAATAAGTCGCGCGAAACCGCCGTTCGCATCATGCTGCATGTGCATCAGAACGGAGTCGGGGTTTGCGGCGTTTTCACCTACGAGGTCGCGGAGACGAAGGTCGCTCAAGTGATTGAGGCCGCCCGGCGCCACCAGCATCCCCTCCAGTGCACTATGGAAAAGGACTGAGAGGCCACACTTGCCATCGTTTTCGCGCAATCTCGAAGAATCCCTGCACCGCGCCGTCGCCTACGCGACCCAGCGTAAGCATGAATACGCCACCCTCGAACATCTGCTCCTGTCCCTGGTGGATGACTCCGACGCCTCTTCGGTGATGCGCGCCTGCGATGTCGACCTCGAGTCGTTGCGCAAGAATCTCACCCAGTACGTCGACACCGAGCTTCGCTCTCTGGTGGTCGACGATGGTGAGGACGCCAAGCCGACAGCGGGGTTCCAGCGGGTCATTCAGCGGGCGGTGATCCATGTCCAGTCCTCGGGCCGAGATGACGTCACGGGCGCCAATGTCCTTGTCGCCGTCTTTTCCGAGCGCGAGAGCCACGCCGCCTACTTCCTGCAACAGCAGGAGATGACTCGTTACGACGCGGTCAACTTCATCGCCCACGGCATCGCCAAAAAGGCCGGGGCCGCCGAGCCCAGGCCCGCAAAGGGCGCCGACGAGGAAGAAAAACCGCCGGTCAAGACCGGCGGCGAGGCGCTCGAGGCCTACTGCATCAACCTCAACGAGAAGGCGCGCCAGGGGAAGGTCGATCCGCTGATCGGCCGCGCCAATGAGGTCGAGCGCTGCATCCAGATCCTCTGCCGCCGCACCAAGAACAATCCTTTGCTGGTCGGAGATCCTGGGGTCGGCAAGACGGCCATCGCCGAGGGTCTCGCGCGCAAGATCGTCAGCGACCAGGTTCCCGATGTCCTGGCCAAGGCGACCATCTTCAGTCTCGACATGGGGTCTCTGCTGGCCGGCACCCGCTACCGCGGCGATTTCGAAGAGCGCGTCAAGCAGGTGATCAAGGAGCTGGAGCACCACGCCAACGCCATCCTGTTCATCGACGAGATCCACACCGTCATAGGGGCCGGCGCGACCAGCGGCGGCGCGATGGACGCCTCCAACCTGCTCAAGCCGGCGCTGGCGTCCGGCAACCTGCGCTGCATGGGCTCAACGACTTACAAGGAATTCCGCCAGCACTTCGAAAAGGACCGCGCCCTGGTGCGGCGGTTCCAGAAGATCGACGTCAACGAGCCGACCGTCGAGGACACCGTGAAGATCCTCAAGGGCCTCAAGTCCTACTACGAGGAATTCCACAAGCTGAAGTACACCGCCGAAGCGATCCGCGCGGCGGTGGAGTTGTCCGCGAAGTACATCACCGACCGCAAGCTCCCCGACAAGGCGATCGATGTGATCGACGAGGCCGGCGCCTCCCAGATGCTGCTGCCGGAACTGCGTCGGAAAAAGGTGATTGGTCTGCGCGAGGTCGAGGCCGTGGTCGCCAAGATCGCCCGCATTCCGCCCAAGTCGGTATCGAAGTCGGATACCGAGGCCCTCAAGCAGCTGGAATCCGATCTCTCGGCCGCCGTGTTCGGCCAAGCCGAGGCCATCCAGCAGCTGTCCAGCTCGATGAAGATGGCCCGCGCGGGTCTGCGCGAGGCGGACAAGCCGATCGGCTCCTACCTGTTCTCGGGCCCCACCGGCACCGGAAAGACCGAGACCGCCCGCCAGCTGGCCCTCACCTTGGGGATCGAACTCCTCCGCTTCGACATGAGCGAATACATGGAGCGGCACACGGTGAGCCGGCTCATCGGCGCGCCGCCGGGCTACGTTGGCTTCGACCAGGGCGGCCTTCTGACCGACGCGGTGGACCAGCATCCCCACGCCGTGGTTCTCCTCGACGAGATCGAAAAGGCTCACCAGGACGTCTTCAACATCCTCCTTCAGGTCATGGACCACGGCGCCCTCACCGACGCCAACGGCAAGAAAGTCGATTTCCGGAATGTGATCCTGATCATGACCACCAACGCCGGGGCGGCCGACTCCCAACGCAACTCCATCGGCTTTGGCCGCGGCAAGCTCGAAGGCCAGGACGAGGAGGCGATCAAGAAGCTGTTCACCCCGGAATTCCGCAACCGACTCGATGCGGTCGTGGCCTTCAAGGCTTTGACCCCCGATGTCATCCGGATGGTCGTCCAGAAGTTCGTCTTGCAGCTCGAGGCCCAACTGGCCGACCGTCACGTGACCATCGAAACGTCCGACGAGGCGATCGACTGGTTGGCCAAGAACGGTTTCGACGAACTCTATGGGGCCAGACCCCTGGGGAGGGTTATCCAGGAACAGATCAAACGTCCCCTCGCCGACGACATCCTGTTTGGGCGGCTTGCCAAGGGCGGGCACGTCAAGGTCGGCCTCAAGGACGGCAAGCTCACCTTCGACTTCGACGCCAAGACGGCGGCCCCGGCCCCCGGGGCCGACGCCTCAGACGCCGAGGAGCCGGCCCTGGCCGAATAGGTTTCACGGAGCGACGTGCGCGGCGATCCGCCGCGCCAGTTCGGACCGCTCATTGGGATCCGAGACGCCTTCGGCGTGGCGGCCAAGCGGCTGGCCGAGCCACCGCGGAATGATGTGGAAGTGCAGATGATAGATGGTCTGCCCCGCCGCCGCCCCGTTGAGCTGCATTACCGTCACGCCATCGGGTGTGAGCGCACCGCGTACGGCCCGGGTCACTCTCTGCACCGTCGCGATCACGGCGGCGAGGTCGACCGGTTCGACGTCGAGGAGGTTGCGGGCGGTGCTGCGCTTGTGCACTACGAGGGTATGGCCCGGCCCCTGGGGAAAGGCGTCCAAGAAAGCGAGGGTGTGGGCGTCCTCCCACACCTTGGCGCAGGGGATCTCCCCGCGAATGATCTTGGCGAAGATGTTGTCCAGGTCGTAGACGCCGTCGAGATCCATGATCGAAGGGCTCGTAGATTGGCGGAGCCGACCCCGTAGCAAGGACGGAGCTATCCAACCATGGCCGATATCCCCAACGTCACCGAACGCCAAGCCAAGTATTTCGCCTCCATGGGCGCCAGTCTTGAGAAGGCCACCGGCAAGAGCCTCGCCGAATGGGTCGGGATTGCCAGGACCTGCCCCGAAACCAGCCACAGGGCCCGTCTGACCTGGTTCAAGACCACCCACGGCCTGCTGCAGAACCGCGCGTCACATGTGCTCTCCGAGGCCTTCGAGCCGAACTCCGCCTGGCGCGATCCCGACGCCCTGATCGAGGCTTTGTGGACCGACGCCGCCGCCCGGGACATCTACCAGGCGATCGATACGGCCGCTCTCGCCTTGCCAGGCGCTTTGCGGACCGCCCGCAAGGGCTACACCGCGTGGTCGCGCACCTTCCAGTTCGCCGCGGCCCGGCCGGTCAAAGGCGGCGTCGTTCTCGGCCTCGCCATTCCGCCCGACTCGGCGGCCGGTCTCGATACCCCTCGCTCGGAGCCGTGGTCCGAACGGCTGAAATCGCGACTGGCGATCAGCACGCCCGGCCAGGTGGAGGACACCCTCCGCGCCCGTCTCGAGGCCGCTTGGCAGGGGTCCTAATGCCGCTCCTCCAGGCGGCGATCCAGATTGGCGCGCACCGCCGGCCATTCGCTCGCGATGATTGAATAGACACAAGTGTCGCGCAGGCTGCCATCCACGAGCCGAGAGTGGCTGCGCAGGATGCCGTCCAGCCGCGCGCCCAACCGCTCGATCGCCCGCCGGCTGGCGGTGTTGAAGAAGTGGGTGCGGAACTCTACCGCGATGCACTCGAGGGTCTCGAAGGCGTGGGCCAGGAGCAGGCGCTTGCACTCGCTGTTGATCGCCGTCCTCTGGGCGCGGCGACGATACCAGGTGGCCCCGATCTCCAGGCGCTTATTGGCCGGATCGATGTTCATGTAGGTTGTCATCCCCACCGGCTCCCCGCTCGCCCGTTCGATGACCGTGAACGGCAGGCTCGATCCGGCGGCGCGTAAAGCGAGGCGCCGATCAATGTCGGCGGCCATGTCTGCGGGCACAGCCACGCTCGTGAACCACAGCTTCCAAAGTTCGCCGTCCCTGACCGCCTCGGCGAGGGCAGGCCCGTGCGCCTTCGCCAGCGGAGTGAGGCGCGCGTAGTCGCCTTCGAGCACCACGTCCGGCGGCCAGGGGGTCACCGGCTCGCTTGCCGGAAGGGCGAGTACTCCTCCGCCAGCCAGTCCATTTCGCCCTGCACGCTGCGCCGCTCCTCGTCGAGATAGCGCCCCACGGGCGCCCGCAGGGCGGCATCGGCGATGTAGTGGGCCGAATAGACGGCGCGGGGCAGATAGCCGCGGGAGATTTTGTGTTGCCCCTGCGCCCCGGCCTCCACCCGCGCCAGGCCCGCGCCTATCGCGAATTCGATCGCCTGATAGTAGCAGAGCTCGAAATGGAGGAAGGGAACGTCCTCGAGGCAGCCCCAGTTGCGCCCGTAGAGGCAATCGCCGCCGATCAGGTTGAGAGCGCCTGCGATCCATCGCCCCGCGCGTTTGGCCAGGACCAGGAGGATCTGGTCGGCCATCCTCTCGCCCAGTAGGGAGAAGAACCGGCGGTTGAGATAAGGCTGGCCCCATTTCCGCGCGCCGGTGTCCATGTAAAAGGCGAAGAAGGCGTCCCAGTGGTCCTCGCCGATATCCGCGCCGGTGAGACGGATGATCTCCAATCCGACGTGGGAGTCCCGGCGTTCGCGGCGGATCGTCTTGCGTCGGGCCGAAGACAGGGCCGTCAGGAAGTCGTCGAAGTCCCGGTAGCCGTCGTTGACCCAGTGATACTGCTGGTTCTGGCGCAGAAGCAGTCCTTGGCTCCCCAGAAATCGCCACTCGGCCTCGGTGGGGAAATTGACTCCAAGACCCGAGGCCCCGAACCGCCGGCAAAGTTCGATCCCACCCTTCAGCAACAGCTTCTGACCGGCGGCGCGATCGACGCCGGCCCGCACCATCAGGCGCGGACCGGTGACCGGCGAAAAGGGCGAAGCGGAGACCAGCTTGGGATAGTAGCGTCCGCCCGCCCGTTCGTAAGCATCGGCCCAGGCGTGGTCGAAGACGTATTCGCCCTGGCTGTGTGACTTGGCGTAGAGCGGCATGACCGCAGCGATCTCGCCGGCCGTATCGCGCACGCTCAGGTGCTGCGGTCCCCAGCCAGCCCGCGGCGCCGCGCACCCGGAGGCTTCGAGGATATCGAGGAAATCGTAGGCGACGAAGGGATTGGCCGGCGCTCCATCCCCGGCGGCGCATCGGTCCCAGGCCTCGCGGTCGATTTCGGCTATCCGGTTATGGACCTCAATCTCGGCCTTCAGGGCCGTCACGCGGCGAAGCCCTCGAAAATCAGGTTGTCACAGTGCGCCTTGACGGCCTCCCACTGCGCCGGTTCGCGCACCGTCCAGGCAACGATCGGCAGGCCGTCGGCCCGCAGAGCGGTGGCCCGGGCGTTAGGCAGCATGTCGAGGCTGAGGGCCAGAAAGTGCGGCCGGGCGATCTCCACGTGTTCCAGGCGCGCGAAGGACTTGCGCAGCTCCGGCGCGAGGTGGCGGGCCTCGCCGTCGCGATAGCTGTAGCTGTCGAGACCGCGCAGCACCTTGGGATGATGGTCGGCGAACCAGGCGTGGGAATAGGGATTGAAGCCGATGACGCAGGTCGGGCCATTATGATCGATCAACACCTCGTGCACCCGCCGCTCGAGGCGGCCGACATCGCCGAAGGCCGACTTGATCTCGATGTGGACCATCGCCCGGCGCCCGACGAGGGCCAGCACATCGGCGAGTGTCGGGATCGTCTCGTCGCTGCCGCGCAGGCGAAGCTGGCCCAGCTCGGCGGCCGTGTGGTCGGCGACGCGGCTATCGGCGCCGGTCATCCGCGCCAAAGCGGCGTCATGGAACACCACCGCCTCGCCATCGGCCGATAGCTGGACGTCCAGTTCGATGCCGTAGCCGGCCGCGCAGGCCGCCTGGAAGGCTCCCAGGGAGTTTTCCGGGTAGCCATCGGGTCCCCACAATCCGCGATGGGCGATCGGCGGGGCGAACAGCAGGTCCCAGGCTTCCCCGAAAGTTTCCTTCATTTCAGGCTTCGATCACCGCATCGACTTCGACTGCGAAATTCATCGGCAGCCGATAGACCCCCACCGCCGAGCGCGCATGGCGGCCGGCGTCACCGAATACCTCGACCATGAGATCGGAACAGCCGTTCAGCACCTGGGGAATCTGGAAGAAGCCTGGCCCAGCCTGGACGAACCCGCCGAGCTTGACGATCCTTTTGACACGGCAGAGGTCGCCATCGCAGGCGGCTTTGAACTGGGCGATGAGATTGATCGCGCACATTCGGGCGGCGGCCTGGCCGCCTTCAAGATCGAGATCCTCGCCGAGCACTCCGCGCACGCCGCCCGCGGCGTCGACCGACACTTGCCCGGAGACGTGGATCAGGTGGCCGGACCGCACGAACGGCGCGTAGTTGGCCACCGGCGCGGCCGGCGCGGGCAGAACGATGTCGAGGGACGCGAGGCGTTCGTCAGGCGTGCTCATCGGTCCGACTGATAGCGCGGTCGGAGCCGAGGTGAAAGAAAAAGGCCCGGACCTTTCGGCCCGGGCCTCTAACTCAACTCGAACGCTACTGAATAAGGCTGGGCGCCGCGGCTTAGCGAGCGGCCTGAATGCGCTCGACGAGGGCGGTGAAGCGCTCGTTGATCGGCGACACGGACTCTTTGACCGAGGCGGCGACGGTTTCGGCCATCTTGTTCATTTCGGCGACGTAGGTCTCGAAGGCGGTCTTGGCGAAGGCCGTCTGAAGTTCGACGACTTCCTGAACGCTCTTGGCGCCGGCGATGGTCTTGGCGGCGGCGACCTGGTCTTCCACCGACTTCTTGGAATAGGCGGCGGCGTGGGCGCCCAAAGCCTCGACCCCCTTGGTCGCGGCGGTCACCGAGGCGACAGCGGCTTCGAAGTTCTTCTTGGAGTGGACGTTCAGCTCGGTCAGGGCGCTCAGTGACTTCTCGAAGGAATCCTTGAAGGCCTTGTTGCCGGCGGTGGTGAACTGCTCGACGGCGGATTTCGCCGCCTGGTTCGTGGTAGCCATAATCTAGCTCCTGAAAACTGTTCTGGTGCGGACCGGGTTCGGCCACGCGAGGGATTGGGTTCGATGCGATCTTTGCCGCATCCGAGGTTAGATTTAGATGCTGCAGTGCAAAAGTCAACCTCATTTTTGTGCAGTGCACCATTTTTCCGCCGGCCGCGGAGCGATCACGACGCTCAAGAATTGTTTACCTTCGTGAAAGGGTGCCAGAGCCATGTTGTGGTTAACATTCCATCGACAGTGACTTACGTCGGTCCTGTTCAACGATTCTGGAGTCGGCCCTTGAGTCTCGCCAGTCGCCGTATCGCTCGCGCCGCCGCAACGCTTATTCTGGGCGCGTCTCTTGGTTCATTGCCCAGCCTGGCGTCGGCTCAGTTGCCCAATCTCCGCGTCCCGACCTATGAGCCGAAGAATACGGCCATCGTCATGGACGCCAGGACCGGCGAGATCCTCTACGCCGAGCGCGCCGACAGTCCCAGATACCCCGCCTCCGTCACCAAGGTGATGACCTTTTATCTCGCCTTCGAAGCCCTGGCCGCCGGCCGCCTGCACCTCACCGACGAGATCGTCGTCTCACCGCTGGCCGCCGCCCAGCCGGCCACCAAACTTGGCTTGCGGGCCGGGGAGACGATCACCGTCGAGAACGCCCTGCACGCCATGGCGGTCCACTCGGCCAACGACATGGCGGTGGCCGTTTCCGAACGGATTGGCGGCACCGAGTCGCGTTTTGCGGCCCTGATGACCCTCAAGGCCCAGCAGTTGGGCATGAGCAACACCCGTTATGTGAACGCCAATGGCCTTCCCGACAGCCGCCAGATCACCACCGCCCACGATCTGGCCATCCTGACGCGGGCCATCTTGCGCGACTTTCCTCAATATTATGGCTTCTTTGGCCAGCAGGAGTTCACCTACCGTGGCAAGACCATGTACAACACCAACCACCTGCTGGGCAAAATGCCTGGCGTGGATGGCGTAAAAACCGGTTTTACCAACGCGGCCGGCTTCAACCTCGACGCCTCGGCGGTGCGCAACGGCCATCGCCTGATCGCGGTGGTGATGGGAAGCTCCTCCGGCGCCGTGCGCAACGCCAATGTCGAGGGCCTGCTCCTCACCGGCTTCGATATCGAGGAGCGCCGGGACCGGGGCGAGAAGTTCGCCATGACCCAAACCATGTTCGGCCCTCAGTCCGGCGCGGGGGTGTCTCTCGCGCGCCCCCCCGTCTGGCAGGGTGAGGGCGATGCCGATCCGATCGGCGTCGTCCTGACCAAGTCGACGGCAAGCCCCGCCCCCATGACGGTCTCGGCGTCCATGACGCCGGCCGTTCAGACCCCTGCCCACTCGAAGGCCCGCAACTGGTGGGTTCAGGTCGGTCAATTCCGCAGCAAGAGCGAGGCCCGCGGCCAGATCGAACAGGTCGCCCGCCAGTTCCGGCGCAATTTCGATAACGCAGAGGGATCCGTCGATGGCCGCGGCCGTGCCTGGCGGGCCCGATTCAGCGGCTTCACCGAGATGAGCGCCAGGGAAGCCTGCTCCGCCGTCCGCTCCCGCGGCGGCGACTGCGCCGTGGGCGGCCCGGGCTAATTCACGTTTTCTTGATGAGGCAGGCGCGCGCCGCGTTGAGTTGAGCGGCCAGACCCGCCGAACCGCCGGCGTCGGGGTGCGCGCGCAGCATGAGCCGTCGCCAAGCAGCCTCGATCTCCACACTGTTCGCCTCGGGTCCCACCCCGAGAATCGCCCGCGCCTCTGACGGCCGCATCTCGCTCGACCGGATCGCCGATCCGCGGCCGCGCCGCGCCCTGGCGACGCCGATCCACGTCGAAAGACCGATCAGGGCGAGGCTGATCACCCATGCCCCCCTCATCGCCGCGACGACCGCCGCGGCTGCCGCCAGGACGGAAAGGATGACCGGAACAATCGCCCGCGCGCTTCGCCAGAAGCGTCCGTAGCGGCCGATGAAGACGAGAACAGCCAGGGCGACCAGGCCGAGCGCCAGAGCCAGCATGCTTGGTTATTCCGCCGCGGCGACGAGTCCGGTCAGCCCCAGTTCGAACATCAGCATCCGGAGTTCCTGGCGCGCCACCACATGCCCCATCGACACCTGGATTGGCCGAACGGTGCGCGAGAGGTCGGTGACCGTCAGTCCGAACGGGAAGAGTTCGCGATAGATCACCCGGTCGCGCAGGCCCGCGATGGCGCGGAACCCGACGCGCCGGCCTAGCGTGGCCAGCCGTTCATCCACCCGCCGGCGGTTGCGGGCTTCCTGTGGCGCCAGACGATTCCTGAGGATCACCCAGTCGATCGTGCCTCCGCGCTGGCCGGCGCGCAGCTTGCGCGCTTCCCACACGGTTTCCGAATAGAAGCTCGGCCGAATAACCTCGAGGGTCAAAGGATCGACCACGCCGAGGACATCGAAGTCCACGAAACTGTCGTTCATCGGCGTGACGATAAGGTCGGCCCTCTGATGGGCGGCGCGGGAAAGCTCCGTGTCGGCGCCTGGCGTGTCGATCACCAGGAAATCGGCGCCGGTCGCCAGAGCCTCCCCCAGGGCGTCGAGGCTTTCCGCGCAGCGGTGTAGCGAGGGCTGGAAGAGCGCCAATCCCTGCGACTGGGACCAAGCCGCCCGGTTGGCGAAGAATCGCTCTGTCGAGCGCTGGCGAAGGTCGAGATCCAGGACGGCCACGTTCGCCCCCTCGTGCATCAGGGCAATGGCGAGATGGGTCGCGACGGTGGACTTGCCCGCCCCGCCCTTCTCGTTCCCGATGACGATGATCCGCGCCAATTGGTTCCCCTGGCGTCTCAAATGACCCCGGTCGAAGACTCGCCCGATAGGGTTTGATTGCGGCATCGCCGCGTCGGGCGCAAGGGCGTCTGGACGTCCGGGACCAGCTCATCCATAAGCCGGCCTCGCCGAGGCCGCGCGATGAGTTCCTGCCCCACGATCCGAACTCCGGCGGAGCTTCGTGCCCGCCTGGCCTCAGTCCGTCGCGGCGGCGCCCGGATCGGACTGGTTCCCACCATGGGCGCCCTGCACGCCGGCCACTTGTCCCTGATCGCCCAGGCTAGGTCTCGGACGCAGTTCACGGTCGCCAGCATCTTCGTGAATCCGGCCCAGTTTGCGCCCGACGAGGACTTCCAGGCCTATCCGCGCGATGAGGAGGGCGACGTTCGCCAGCTCGCCACCGCAGGATGCGATCTCGTCTACGCGCCTATAGCCGAGGCCATGTATCCCGAAGGCTTCAGCACTACGGTGAACGTTTCGGGCGTCTCCGCGCCTCTCGAGGGGGTATTCCGGCCGGATCATTTCGTTGGCGTGGCCACCGTCGTCGCCAAGCTGCTCATACAGGCAGCGCCCGACGTCGCGGCGTTCGGCGAAAAGGATTACCAGCAGCTGCAGGTCATTCGCCGTCTGGCGCGCGATCTCGATCTCGCCGTGGAGATTATCGGCGCGCCGATCGTCCGCGAACCCGATGGCCTGGCGCTCTCTTCGCGCAACGTCTACCTTACCCCAGCCGAACGCACGGTGGCGCCGATGCTTCACCAGACCCTGGCCAACGCCGCCGCCGGGCTGGCCGGCGGCTGGCCCGTGGCCGACGCCGAAGCCGAGGCCGTCGAAGTCTTGCTCAGCGCTGGCTTCGGCCCCGTCGACTATCTGGAAGTCAGGGGCGCCGAAGGGCTCGAACGCCTCGGCCCCGGCCCCCTCACCGGCCCCGCCCGCATCCTCGCCGCCGCCCGCCTCGGCCGCACGCGCCTGATCGACAACCTCGCGATCTGGATTACCACGCCCCCAGGTCTCGGAGACGCCGAACCAGATCGGGCGGCACGGCCTCCTCCATCCCGGTGGCGCTAAGATCTGCCGGCGCATCGGCCACGCTAAGATAGCGCCAGCCCTGAAAGGCGCGGCGGGGGGTCGGCAAAGTCAGGACGACTTCCTCGCTGAGCGTCACCGCGCAACGGCGACTCGTCCCGTCCCCCACGGTCTCCACCGCCAGGATTGACTGCCGCGAGAGGATATGGCCGCGGTAGACCCGGTAGAGCGATCCGCCGTCGATGAGCTCGGCGGCCCGCTTGGGCGTCTGCCGGGTGCGCATTTTCCAGGGCTCGCCACGCCCGGCCGATTCGGCGCGCCAGGCGATGAGTTCATCGACCGTGTCGCAGCCGACGCACAACTTGATCAGGTGCAGCGGCACTTAAGCGTCAGCGGGCTCGAGACGCACCGCCACCACGCCCTCGGCGACCTGGTCGCCTTCGCTTACGCCGACCTCGACCACGACGCCCGCGAACGGCGCCTTGAGGGCGTGCTCCATTTTCATCGCTTCGAGCGTCACCAGGATCTGGTCGGAGGCGACCTTCTCGCCCACCTTTACCTCCACGCTGACGATGCGGCCGGGCATGGGGGTGCGGATCGCCCCGTCGGAGGCGCCGGCGGACGGAGCGACCGCGGCGCCGGCGAGCCGGAAGCTGAGTGCGGCCCCCTCATCGAAAACGATCTTCTCGCCGCGGCCGCCGTCGGCGGTGAAGACGAGCGTGCCGTCGACGTCATATCCGCCATCGGCCAACCGTCCGACGACAAACATCCTTCCGCCGATTTCGCCGCTCACCGTCCGGCGGGTGAGACCGGTGAGTGTGATGTCCTGGGCTTCGCCTTCGCAATAGAGCCGCATCGCCGCGCCGGCGCGCCGGTTGAGACGGAAGGCGCCGAGGCCAAGCGTCCACGGATCGGCCGCGCCTTTCAGGGCGCCGTCCAGGGCGAAGGCCGCCGCGGCGGCGATCGTGGTCCCCTCGCGCGGCTGCGGGGCCGCCGTCAGATCCTCAAGGCGCGCCTCGATGAATCCGGTGTCGATCTCGCCGGCGACGAAGTCCGCGTGGCTCAGGCAGCGGTTCAAAAGCCAGGCGTTGGTCTTGACCGGCCAGGCTCGAACCTCGGCGCAGGCCGCGGCGAGCTCGGCCGTGGCGCTCTCCCGCGTCTCCTGGTGACTGATGAGCTTGGCCAGCATGGGATCGTAGTAGGGACTGACCAGATCCCCTTCCCCCACCGCCGCGTCGACGCGCAACCACGAGGGCAGGTGAAAGCGCCTCAAGGCGCCGACGGAGGGTAGGAAGCCGTTCGCGGGGTCTTCGGCATAGAGCCGCGCCTCGATGGCGTGGCCGCTGATCGTGATCTCGTCTTGGGTCAGTGGCAGCGCGCCGCCCGAGGCCACGATCAGTTGCCATTCCACGAGGTCCTGGCCGGTGATCGCCTCGGTGACCGGGTGTTCGACCTGCAGCCGGGTGTTCATTTCCATGAACCAGATGCGATCGGCGCGCAGGCCCTCGGACGCATCTGCGATGAATTCCACCGTTCCCGCACCGCGGTAATCCACCGCCCTCGCGGCGCGCACTGCCGCCGCGCACAGCGCCTGGCGAGTAGTCCCGTCCATGTCGGGGGCTGGCGCTTCCTCGATGACCTTTTGGTGCCGGCGCTGAATGGAGCAATCGCGTTCGAACAGATGGACAACCCCGCCGTGGGAATCGGCGAAGACCTGCACCTCGATATGGCGCGGCCGGGCGACGAATTTTTCAAGCAGGACCCGGTCGTCGCCAAAAGCCGAGGCGGCTTCGCGTTTCGCCCCGGCCAGGGCCTCGGCGAAAGCTTCGGCCGAATCGACCCGGCGCATGCCCTTGCCGCCGCCGCCGGCCACCGCCTTGATCAACACCGGCCAGCCGATCGCCGCCGCTTCGCCGGCCAGCGCGGCGGCGTCCTGGCGCTCGCCGAGATAGCCAGGGGTCACAGGCACGCCAGCCTCGGCCATCAGGCGCTTGGCGGCGTCCTTCAAGCCCATGGCGCGGATCGCCGCCGGCGGGGGGCCGACCCACACCAGACCCTGCGCCATCACCTGTTCGGCGAAGGCCGCGTTTTCCGAAAGGAAGCCGTAGCCCGGGTGAATCGCCTCGGCCCCGGTCTGGCGGGCGGCGGCGATGATCACCTCGCCCTTGAGATAGCTCTCACGGGCTGGCGGCGGCCCGATGGCGACAGCGGCGTCGGCCTCCCGCACGTGGGCGGCCGCGGCGTCGGCCTCGGAATAGACCGCGACGGTCCTTATCCCCAGGCGGCGGGCGGTGCGGACGATCCGACCGGCGATCTCACCGCGATTGGCGATCAGCAGCGATCGAATCACGTCTGCGTCCAGGCCGCCGGGCGGCGGGCGAGAAAGGCTCGCACGCCTTCCTGGCCTTCCGGCTCGACCCGCGCGCGGGCGATCCGCCGGGCGGTGTCCTCCATGAGGCCATGATCGATTGGCCGGCCGGCGACGTGGGCGACCAGGCGCTTGGATTCTGCCACGGCGCTGGGCCCGCAGAGCTTGATGTCGGCGATGATCCGCTGTTGCAGCGCGTTCAGCTCCTCACGATCGGCGGCGATCTCGTCGATAAGGCCGATCTCACGCGCGAAGGCGGCGTCGAACGCGCGGCCGGTGGCGAAGAGACCCCTCGCCCGCCTGGACCCGATGGCGGCGACCACATAGGGGCTGATCGTCGCCGCCACGAGGCCGAGCTTGACCTCCGAGAAGGCGAACTTGGCGTCCGCCGTCGCCAGCGCCAGGTCGCAGGCGGCGACCAGCCCGGCCCCGCCGCCGAATGCCGATCCCTCGACCACCGCGACGGTGAGGGCGGGCAGGTCGTGGAGCCTTTTCAGCATCACCGCCATGGCCATGGCGTCGTCGCGGTTGTCGGCCTCTGTGTGATCGGCGGCGTCGCGCATCCACTCCAGATCGGCGCCGGCCGAAAACGAGCCTCCGGCCCCGGTCAGAAAGATCACCCGCACGCCGTCGGCCCCCTCCAGGGTGTCGAAGGCGGCTTTCAGAGCGGCGATCACCTCGGCGTTGAAGGCGTTCTTCCGCTCGGGGCGGTTGATGATCACGGTGGCGACGCCGTCGTTAGTCGCCTCGATCCGAACCAGGGTCGATTGGGTGTCGGTGTCGGCGCCTTCGACGAGGGGATCGGCAATGGGGTTGGCCATGGGGCCTCCTACATTCGGAAAACGCCAAAACGGGTGTCGGGTATGGGTGCGTTGAGCGAGGCGCTGATGGAGAGGCCCAGGACATCGCGCGTCTGGACCGGGTCTATTATTCCGTCGTCCCACATCCGCGCAGTGGCGTGGTAGGGATCGCCCTCGCTTTCGTAGCGGGCCCGGACCGGGACCTTGAACTCTTCCTCCGCCTCCGCGCTCCACGTTTCGCCCCGCTCTTCGAGGGCGTCGCGGCGGATGGTCGCCAGGACGCTGGCCGCCTGCTCGCCGCCCATGACGCCGATCCGGCTGTTCGGCCACGTGAAGAGGAATCGCGGGCCGAAGGCGCGGCCGCACATGCCGTAGTTGCCGGCCCCGAAGGAACCGCCGATCAGCACGGTGAACTTGGGGACTTCGGCCGAGGCGACGGCGGTCACCAGCTTGGCCCCATCCTTGGCGATGCCGCCGGCCTCGTATTTTCCACCGACCATGAACCCGGAGATGTTCTGGAGAAAGATCAGCGGGATGCGCCTCTGGCAGGCCAGTTCGATGAAATGGGCGCCCTTCAGCGCGCTTTCCGAGAACAGCACCCCGTTGTTGGCGAGGATCGCCACCGGGTATCCCCAGATCCGCGCGAAGCCGCACACCAGGGTCGCCCCATAGAGGACCTTGAACTCGTCGAACTCCGAGGCATCGACGATTCGGGCAATGACCTCGCGCACGTCATAGGGAGCCCGCACGTCGGTGGGGATCAGGCCGTAGAGTTCGGCCGGGTCGTAGGCCGGGGGGGCCGCCTCGCGCACGTCGAGATCGACGCTTTTGACGGTGTTGAGGTTGCCAAGGATCGAGCGGACGATCGACAACGCGTGCTCGTCGTCAGCGGCGACGTGATCGACGACGCCCGACCGGCGAGCGTGGGTATCGGCCCCGCCCAGTTCCTCGGCCGAGATGATCTCTCCCGTCGCCGCCTTCACGAGCGGAGGGCCGCCCAGGAAAATCGTCCCCTGGCCGCGGACGATAATCGTCTCGTCGCTCATCGCCGGCACATAGGCGCCGCCGGCCGTGCACGAGCCCATCACGCAGGCGATCTGCGACAGTCCCGCCGCGCTCATCCGCGCCTGGTTGTAGAAAATGCGGCCGAAGTGATCGCGGTCGGGGAACACTTCGGCCTGGTACGGCAGGTTGGCCCCGCCGCTGTCGACCAGATAGACGCACGGCAGGCGGTTCTGCAGGGCGATCTCCTGGGCCCGAAGGTGCTTCTTCACGGTCATCGGGAAATAGGCCCCGCCTTTCACCGTGGCGTCGTTGGCGATGATCATCGCCTCGCGGCCCGACACTCGCCCGATGCCGGTGATCACGCCCGCGCCTGGAGCTTCGTGATTGTAAAGCTCGAAAGCGGCGAGTTGGCCGATCTCCAGGAAGGGCGCGCCGAGGTCCAGCAGACGCTCGACCCTTTCGCGGGGCAGGAGCTTGCCGCGGCCGGCATGGCGCTTGCGCGCCCCCGCCGGACCACCCAGCGCCGCCTCGGCCACCCGCTCGCGCAGCGTCGTGGCCAGCGCCTCGTTGGCGGACTTGAGGAATAAAAAGCTCTCGGCGCCGGTATTGAGGGCGGAGGTGAGTTGAGGCATGGCCCCGCCATATACCGTGCTCCAAGGTGAGGGAAGAATCGCCAGCTTGAGCGTGCGGGGCTAGGAAGTCACCGTGACCCAACCGCTCCGACCCGGTTCGCTGGCTTCGCTCGAACGCCTTTTCGAGCGTGAGCTCGCCGCCGGCGAGGCCGTCGCTTTCTGCCTGCCCGGCGGCGTCACTTTGTTCGAGGCCGGCGATGAGGCCGACCAGCTCTATCTCCTGCGCGCCGGCCGTCTGGCCGTCAGGCTCGGCGAAGGCGCCGGCGTGGGCCTCATCCATCCCGGCGAGGCCGTCGGCGAGATGGCCCTGATCGCCGGCGGCCCCCATTCGGCCGGAGTGTTCGCCTTGCGAGACAGCGAGCTGGTAACCCTGCCGGGGGAAGCCTTCCTGCGGGCCGCCAGGGCCGAGCCGGGCCTGGCGCTCGAGCTCTCCCGCTTGGTCCTGGCCAGGGTTCATCCCGCGGCCAATGTCGAGGCCTCCGGTTCGCCGCGAGTGTTCGGCTTTGTCGGGGTCTCGCCCGGGATCCGGATTCGCGGTCTCGTCACCAGGGTCGCCGAGGCGATCCGCGATTTGGGCCACACCGTCGCGGTGGTGGGCGACGAAACGGGGCCCGACACCCCCGAATGGCTCACCGGCGTCGAGGCCGCTCACGACTACGTGCTCTACGCGGCCGAAGACGAGGAAACGAGCTGGAAGATTGTCGTTGGCCGGCAGGTCGACGCGGTCATGCGGGTCGGCGCCGGGAGCGGTCCGCCGCCGGCCGAGATCGCCGCCCGTCTCCCGCCGCTGGCGGCGCCGGGCGATCTCGTGCTTCTCCAGGACGCGCAATGTTCCGTGCCCCGCGGCTCGGCGGCCTGGACGACGGCGCTTTCGCCACGGCGCCTGTTCCAGGTTCGCCAGTCCTGCCAGGCCGACATCGACCGCATGGCCCGGATGATCACGGGCCGGGCGGTGGGCCTCGTCCTCTCCGGCGGGGCGGCCCGGGCCTACGCCCACATCGGCGCCGTAAGGGTCCTGCGTCAATCCGGCGTGCCGATCGATTTCATCGGTGGCGTGTCGATGGGCGCGATTGTCGGCGCCGGGGTCGCCATGGGCTGGGACGACGACGAACTCGACCGCCGCCTCCGCAAGGCCTTCGTCGACAGCAGCCCGGTGGACGATATCGCCATCCCACTGATCGCGATGACCCGCGGGGAGAAGGTGCGGACGCGCCTCGCCGAGCACTTCGGCGATCGCCAGATCTGCGATCTGTGGCTGCCGTTCTTCTGCGGCACGACCAACCTCACTACCGGCGCCTACCAGATCGACCGCCGCGGCGCCGTCCGGGAGGTGCTGCGGGCCTCCCTGTCGCTGCCGGGCGTGTTGCCGCCGGTTACGGTTGGAGAGGACGTGCTCGTGGATGGGGCGGTGCTCAACAATTTTCCGGCCGACGTAATGCGCAGATTTCACGATGGACCGATCGTTGGCGTCGATGTCGGGCGGGGCCGCAGCATCGAGGCGCGCGATGTCCAGATTCCGCGATCACTCCTCCATTGGTTCGCCTCGGGCGAGTGGCGCAACGGACCGCCGATCGTGTCGCTTTTGATGCGGGCGGCCACGGTGACGGCGGCCCGCGACACCGCCGCCGCCCGGCAGGCGACGGACCTGCTGGTTTTGCCCAACGTGGACGAGATCGAGATCCGCGACTGGAGGGCCTATGAGCCGGCCGTGGCGGAAGGGGCCCGCGCCATGAAAGCGGCCCTTGCCGAGCTCGACCGGCCGGTCTCCGAGCTCCGCCGGCGCCCCCGACCGGCAGCGAAATAGCCGCTTCGCGCGTTGCAAGGGCGACGCCCATGGCCGGGCGCCGACGGATCGCCTAGATTCCGCTCCGTGACGAACTCAACGCCCCGCTCACGCCTGGACCGTCAGCTCAGGCTCGATCTCGACCGCGACCCTTCGCATGCCCGCGAGGACTTCATCGTCTCGCGGAGCAATGAGGCGGCGGTGGCGGCTATCGACGGCTGGCCGAGGTGGCCGACCGGCAAGCTCGCTCTCGTGGGACCGGCCGGGTCCGGCAAGACCCATCTGGCGAGATCCTGGGCCGCGTCCGTCGGCGCGGTCATCGCCGAGCCTGGCGCGATCGAGATCCTGGCCGCCGGAGCGAGCCCCATTCTGCTCGAGGACGCCGACCGACGCTGGGAGGAAGACTCCCTTTTTCACGTCATGAACATGGCCGACAGCGGCGGGGGTCTCTTGATCACCGGCCAGACCGCGCCCTCGAGCTGGCCCGTTCGCCTCGCTGATCTCAGATCGCGCCTCAACGCCTTGACGGTCGCCCAGATCGAACCTCCCGATGACGTCGTGTTGCTGGGGGTAATGAAGAAATTATTCAGTGAACGGAACATCGAGCCGAAACCGGGGGTGGAAGCCTATATCCTGCGGCGAATCGAGCGCTCACCGCCGGCGGTGCAAGATATCGTCCGGCGGGTCGACGAATTGGCAGGCGCCGAAAGACGTGAAATCACCCGCGCTCTTGTCGGCCGCATTGTCCAGGACGAGGAAGGAACACTCGATCCGACCCGCTGAGACCTTGCGGGGCCCGGCCCGGTGGGCCAAAAAGGCGCGTCCCGGCCCCCTCCGCGACCGCAGAGTATTTCCGGCCCCATGACCGAGCTGTCGACCGCCGCCCGACCTACGCCGCCGGCCGACCGGGCGGGCGAGCCTCACACAGCCCTGATCAATTCCCCTGAGCGGTTCTTCAATCGAGAGCTCTCCTGGCTCGCCTTCAATCGCCGCGTGCTCGAGGAGGCCGGCAACCCGCGCCACCCGGTTCTCGAGCGGGTGCGGTTCCTGTCGATTTCGGCCAACAACCTCGATGAGTTCTACATGGTCCGGGTCGCCGGCCTCAAAGGTCAGGTCCGCGAGGGCGTCAGGGTGCTCAGCCAGGACGGGCTCACCGCTGGCCAGCAGCTGCGCAAGGTCAACGCCGAAGCCAACCACCTCATGCACGATCAGCAGCGGCTGTGGCTGGAGCTGCGCGGCGAACTCGCGCTCGAGGGCCTGCGCCTCTTGGACGCCAGGGATGTGACCGCCACCGACCGGGCGGCCGCCGAGGCGATCTTCTTGGCCAGTATTTTCCCGGTCCTCACGCCGCTGGCCATCGATCCGGCTCACCCCTTTCCCTTCATTCCCAACCTCGGCTTCGCCCTGGCCCTGAAGCTGCGCCGACGGTCCGACAACCGCGAACTCTACGCCCTGGTCCCGGTCCCCAATAACGTTCCCCGCTTCTGGGAGCTGCCGGCCCAGCGCAACGGCCGACGCAAGGCGCAACGTCGCTTCGTGGCGCTGGAGAGCTTCCTCATGCTGTTCCTGGACAAGCTGTTTCCGGGCTGCAAGGTCGAAGGCAGCGGGCTGTTCCGCCTGATCCGCGACAGCGACGTGGAGATCGAGGAGGAGGCGGAGGATCTGGTTCGCGAGTTCGAAGCGCGCCTGAAGCGCCGTCGACTCGGCTCCGTGGTCCGAGTGAAGATCTCGGCTTCCATGCCCGACGACCTGCGCGAATTCATCGTCGATGGTCTGCGGGCGGAAGCGCAGGACGTGGTTCGGGTCGACGGCAAGCTCGGGCTCGCCCAGCTCTCCGAATTGATTCCGGCCGATCATCCAGAATTGAAATTTCCGCCGTTCCTGCCGCGATTTCCCGAGCGGATCCGCGACCACGGCGGCGACTGCTTCGCGGCCATCCGCGAGAAGGACATCCTTGTCCACCATCCGTTCGAGAGCTTCGACGTGGTCGTTCAATTCCTGCTCCAGGCGGCGCGCGATCCGAATGTTCTGGCCATCAAGCAAACCCTCTATCGAACCTCGAAGGACAGCCCGATCGTCGCCGCCCTGATCGAGGCGGCGGAAAACGGCAAGAACGTCGTCGCGCTGGTGGAGATCAAGGCCCGGTTCGACGAGGAGGCCAATCTCAAATGGGCCCGCGACCTCGAGCGCGCCGGCGTCCACGTGGTCTTCGGGTTCGTCGAGTACAAGACTCACGCCAAGCTGTCGCTGGTGGTCCGCCGCGAGGGCGAGACCCTTCGCACCTACTGCCACTACGGCACCGGCAACTATCACTCGGTCACCGCCAAGATCTACACCGATCTGTCCCTGTTCACGACCGACCCGGCCCTTGGGCGGGATTCCGGGCGCCTGTTCAACTACATCACCGGCTACGCCCAGCCTGAACGCCTGGAAAAGCTGTCCTATTCTCCCATTACCCTCAAGGCCGACCTGCTGCATTTGATCGAGACCGAGGCCGCCAATGCCCGGGCCGGCAAGCCGGCGGCGATCTGGGCAAAGATGAACTCCCTGGTCGATCCGGAGATCATCGACGCCCTGTACGGCGCCAGTTGCGCCGGGGTTTCGATCGAACTGGTCATTCGCGGCGTGTGTTGCCTTCGCCCTGGCATCGCCGGCCTGTCGGCCAATATCCGTGTCAAGAGCATCATCGGCCGCTTCCTGGAGCATGCCCGGATCTCCGCCTTCGCCAACGGCGCGCCGATGGCGTCCAACGAGACGCGCGTGTTCATCAGCTCGGCTGATTGGATGCCGCGTAATCTGGATCGGCGGGTGGAGGTCATGACCCCGGTGGAGAATCCCACCGTCCACCAGCAGGTTCTCCAACAGATCATGGTCGCCAATCTCAATGACGAGGCCCAAAGCTGGGTTCTCGACGCCGAGGGCGGCTATCGCCGCATGCCCGGATGGAATCGCAAGGGGGCGTTCTCGGCCCACAACTACTTCATGACCAATCCATCGCTCTCCGGGCGTGGCCACAAGGTCAAGGACCTCCCTCGGGCCATCGAACGTGTCGGCCTCCAGCGCTAACTCCGGTCAGGCCGACGCCGCCGTCCTAGACGTCGGTTCGAACTCCGTCCGCCTCGTGATGTATCGATTTGACGGCCGGGCGATTTGGACCGTCTTCAATGAAAAGGTTCTCGCCGGCCTCGGCCGCGACCTTGCCGTCACCGACCGACTGTCTCCAGACGGCATTGAGACGGCCATCGTCGCCCTGGACCGCTTCCGGGCTTTGATCGAGGCGGCGAAGCCCAGCCGTGTCCACGCCGCCGCCACGGCGGCCGTTCGCGAGGCCCGCGACGGACCCGCCTTCTGTCGCCGGGTCGAGGCCGAGACCGGTCTGAAGCTGCGCGTCCTCACCGGCGTCGAGGAGGCCCGCTACGCCGCCCTGGGCGTGATCGCCGGCGCGCCGGGCGCCGAGGGCCTGGTGGGCGACCTCGGCGGCGCCAGCCTGGAGCTCACGCGCCTCGCCAGGGGCGAGCCCGGTCTCGGAGTGACCTTGCCGCTGGGGCCCTTCGCGTTCGATCTGGCCGGACCTTTCGACGCCGGCAGGGTTCGCGCCGAGGTCGCCCGCGAGCTGCAGAGCCTGACCGGTGATTTCCACGCCGCCACGCTCAACGCGGTGGGCGGAGCCTGGCGCAACTTCGCCCTCCTCCATATGCGGATGTCGGACTATCCCCTGGGCATCATTCATCAATACGAACTCAGCCGCGCCGACACCCTGGTAGCCGCGCGCTTCATCGGCCAGCAGTCGCGCGGCTCGCTGGAACGGATCGAGGGGATTTCCCGCCGGCGGGTCGAGGGACTGCCCCACGCGGCGGCCGTGCTCGAGGCCCTGGTCAGGGAACTGGGCGTCGAGGGGGTGGTCCTCTCGGCCTTCGGCTTGCGGGAGGGCATGCTTTTTGACGCCATGAGCCGCCAGATCCGCGAGCGCGATCCTCTCGTCGAGGGCTGCGCCGCCCTGGGCGCCCGGGTCGCTGCCGCCGAGGAGCTCGGCGAGGCCCTGCAATCCTGGATCGCCCCGGCTTTCGCCAAGCTCGAGCCTCTCTTCGGCGCGCGCGACGAGACTCTCCTCGCGGCCGCCTGCCGCCTGGCCGACTTCGGGGCCCAGCTCCACCCCGATCACCGCGCCGACCTCGTCTTCGAGCAGGTCCTGCGCGCGCCCATCGCCGGCATGGATCACCCCGAGCGGGTGTTCCTGGCCTGTGCCGCTTTCGGCCGTCATACCGGCTCGGCGGCCATGCCGGCCCCGGATCTCGTCCGGCGATTGCTCAGTTCGGAGCGCTACCAGCGGGCCCGGGCGCTCGGCGCGGCGATCCGCCTGGGCTGTGACCTCTCCGGGCGGAGCCCGCAGATCCTGCGCCACGCCAAGCTGGAACTGCGCGCCGCCGCCGTGGTGATCGGGGCCGACGCCGGCTGGGAGGCGACCCTGCTGGGCGAGCAGATCGCCAAGCGCGCCGCCACCCTGGCCAACCTGCTCGAACGGGAACTGAAGATCCGCCGACCAGGCGCGGCGAAGCTGGAAAAGGCCTCAGTCGCCGGCTGAGCGCGTCAGGTCTCGTCCGGGGATCTCGGCCGGCGACGCACCTCCACCGCACGCACCTTGGTCCCGTCGAGGACCAGAGCCACTTCGCCGCGCTTGAGCTTGAGCGCCTCGGCCCCGAACGCTTCGCGCCGCCAGCCGTGCAGGGCCGCCGTGTCGGCCTCGTCGTCGGCGGCGATTTTCTCCAGATCGGCGACCGTGGCGATCAGCTTGGAGGCAACGCCGGCATCCTCGGCCCTGGCCTTGAGCAGAACCTTGAGAAGCTCCACTACAGCGCCGGTCGGGGCCGAGGCCCGGGAGGCGGGCCGTTTTAGATCGGGCGCGTAGGCTTCGGGGTCCTTCAGAGCGGCCCGGATCGTCTCGATGAGATCGGGGGCGAACCTGGAGCCGGCGAATCCCCTGGTGAGGGAGCGCAGCCGACCGAGTTCCTCCAGGGTCGTCGGGGCCTGGGTGGCCACTTCGTCGATTGCGTCATCCTTGAGGATGCGACCGCGCGGCTGGTCGCGGTCCTGGGCCATCCGTTCGCGCCATGCGGCCACGCCCTTGAGCACCGCCAGGTATTTGGCCGTATGGCGGCGGGGCTTGAGACGCCGCCAGGCGTTCTCCGGCTCGGTGTCATAGAGCGCCGGATCGGTGAGCGCCGCCATTTCCTCCATCACCCACGCCAGGCGTCCGCCGGCCTCCAACCGGGCGCGCAGCAAGGGGTAAAGACTGGCCAGGTGGGTCACGTCGGCCAGGGCGTAGGTGAGCTGAGCCTCGCTGAGCGGCCGCCGCGCCCAATCCGTGAAGCGGCTCGATTTGTCGAGTTCCACGCCAAGCATCTGGCGGACCAGAGCGTCGTAGGCGACCTGCTCGGGAAACCCGGCCGCCATGCCCGCCACCTGGGTGTCGAAGAGCGGGGACGGCATCGCCGCGAGATTGCTCAGGATCTCGACGTCCTGACGGGCGGCGTGAAAGACCTTGAGGATCGCCGGATCGCGCATCACCGCCAGGAAGGGCTCGAGGTCGAGATCCTCGGCGAGGGGATCGATCACAGCCTCGGCGTCGCCGCCGGCTGCCTGGATCAGGCACAGCTTGGGCCAATAGGTCGTCTCGCGCATGAACTCGGTATCCACGGCCACGAAAGGCTGGCCCTTCAGTCGCCCGCAGAAGGCGACGAGTTCGGCCGTGGTTGTAATCGGCGTCATCGGTTAGCTATAGCCCTCGGCGGTGGCGAGTATGCAAGCGTGACAGAGCGGCGCACCCTCCCCCTTTCAGCGAGGCGAACCCCGTCGATATGACCAGGAACGGACTGACTTACGCCCAGGCCGGGGTCGATATCGCCGCCGGCGACGCCCTCGTTCAGCGCATCAAGCCTCTGGCGGCGGCCACCCGTAGGCCGGGCGCGGAGCCCAGCCTCGGCGGCTTTGGGGCCCTCTTCGATCTCAAGGCCGCCGGCTTCGCCGATCCGTTGCTGGTCTCCACCACCGACGGCGTCGGTACCAAACTCAAGGTGGCGATCGAGACCGGCCGTCACGATGGCGTCGGGATCGACCTCGTGGCCATGTGCGTGAACGATCTCCTGGCCCAGGGCGCCGAGCCGCTGCTGTTCCTCGACTACTTCGCCACCGGCAAGCTCGACGTCGACTCCGCCGCGCTAGTCGTGGCCGGCATCGCCGAGGGATGCCGCCTCGCCGGCGCCGCCCTCGTCGGCGGCGAGACCGCCGAAATGCCCGGCATGTATGGTGACGGCGATTACGATCTGGCCGGCTTCAGCGTGGGGGCGGTGGAGAGGTCCGCCGTCCTGCCGCGGCTGGAGGGTCAGAGGTCCGGCGACCTGATGATCGCTCTGGCCTCTTCCGGGCCACACTCCAACGGCTATTCCCTGATCCGCCGGGTGGTTGAGATGTCGGCGCTCGGCTGGGAAGACCCGGCCCCCTTCGCGTCCGGCTCGACTCTCGCCGACTCCCTGATGATCCCCACTCGAATCTATGTCGCCTCGGTCCTTCCCCTGGCCAAGGCCGGCTTGATCGAGGGTGGGGCCCACATCACCGGGGGCGGCCTCATCGAGAACCCGCCCCGCGCCATCGCGCCCGGCCTCGTTGCGCGCTTCGACTGGACCGCCTGGGAACTCCCTCCGCTCTTCCGATGGCTGCAGGAAACGGGCGGGGTGAGCGATTTCGAAATGCGCCGGACTTTCAACTGCGGGGTCGGGTTCGTGCTGATCGTCTCGGCGGCGCACGCCCCGATCGTCCTCAGAAGCCTCCTCGACGCCGGCGAGGCGGCGTTCGTGTGCGGCGAGCTTCAACTCGCCTGACGGCGCCTTAAGGATGGATGTCGCCGCCGTCGAAGAACTGGGCGATTTCGCTGGCCGCGTTGTCAGAGCTGTCCGATCCGTGGACCGAATTTTCCCCCACCGATAAGGCGTAGAGCTTGCGGATGGTGCCTTCCGCGGCCTGGGCCGGATTGGTCGCTCCCATCACCTCGCGATACTTCGCCACGGCGCCTGGGCCCTCGAGTACCTGGACCACGACCGGACCGGACGTCATGAAGTCGACCAACTCGCCGTAGAACGGCCGCTCCTTGTGGATCTCATAGAACTTTTCCGCCTGGGCCCGGCTCATCCGGATGCGTCGTTGGGCGATAATCTTGAGGCCGGCGTCCTCGATCACGGCGTTGATCCTGCCGGTCAGGTCGCGGGCCGTCGCGTCGGGCTTGATGATCGAAAAGGTGCGCTCGGTCATGGGCGGGTTCGGCTCGCGTGAAGAGAGGGGATTTGAAAGGGTCCGGGCTTATAGCGGCGGGGCGCGCGCCCGCCAAGCTCAAGCCTGGCGCTCCCATCCCTTCTCCGCGCCCTGGCGCCAGTACGCCACCTCGTGGCCTGCCTGCCTGAACGCCGCCCATTTCCCGCGAGCCTCAGCGACCGCCGCCTCGTCCCCGCCGTCGAAGATCAGGATGCACCGCTCAAAATCGGCAAGATCGCCCGCCTCCGCCCCGTCGAGCAGGAACAAGGCCCTGGCGCCATTGGGGTTTTCCGCTGACTGAGTCAACACCACCGGCGTCCGGTCGGCCATCGGCTCGCTCGCCAGGCCGTGGGCGAGGAAGCTGTCGTCGCGATAGGTCCACAGCCACGAATCGAGCTGCTCGATCCGCTCGGGCGAGGGTGTTCTGACGAGCGCCCGCCATCCCCGCGCCAGGGTCTTTTCCAGCAGCTCCGGCAGGACTTGCTCGAGGCGGGCGCGTTCGAGGTGGTAGAACCAGATTTCGCACTCACCCATGCGAACTAGTCTTCGTAGTGGTCGGCCACCAGGCGGTCGAGCAGGCGGACCCCGAACCCGGTGGCGCCGCTCGGAATGGTCGGCACGGCGGAATGGGGTTTCCACGCCGTTGGGGCGATGTCGAGGTGGGCCCATGGCAGGCCGTTGACGAACTTCTGGATGAAGAGGGCGGCGGTGATCGAACCGCCGTGCCGGCTGCCGATGTTCTTCATGTCGGCCACCCCGCTCTCCAGCAGCTTGTTGTACTGATCGGGCAACGGCATTCGCCAGAGAACGTCGTCGGTGGCCTTGGAGGCCGCCAGCAGGTTGTTCGCCAAGACGTCGTTGTTGCTGAAGAGGCCGGCCACGTCCTTGCCAAGAGCGACAATGATCGCCCCGGTCAGTGTCGCCAGGTCGATCATGAACTTTGGATGGAAGCGGTCCTGGCAGTACCAGATCGCGTCGGCCAGGACGAGGCGGCCCTCGGCGTCAGTGTTGATCACCTCGACGGTCTGGCCGGACATGGTGGTCACCACGTCGCCCGGCCGCTGGGCGGCGCCGTCGGGCATGTTCTCGACGAGGCCCAGGATCCCCACGGCGTTGACCTTGGCCCTGCGCGCCGCCAGGGCGGCCATGGTCCCGGTCACCGCCGCGGCCCCGCCCATGTCGGTGATCATCTCCTCCATGCCTTCGGGCGGCTTGAGGCTGATCCCGCCGGTGTCGAAGCAGACGCCTTTGCCGATGAAGGCGATGGGCGGCGCCGACTTGTCCTTGGCGCCCTTCCACTGGATCACCGCCAGCTGGCTCTCGCGCACGCTGCCCTGGCCGACCCCCAGCAGGGCGCCCATGCCGAGCCTGGTCATTTCCTTGACGCCGAGGATCTCCACCTCGAGGCCGAGTTCGGTGAGCTTCTTGACCCGCCGTGCGAATTCCTCGGGATAGAGGATGTTGGCCGGTTCGGACACAAGGTCGCGGGCCAGGATGACCGCATCGGCCAAGCCCGACTGCACCTTCCACGCCTTGGCGGCGGCGGCCGGATCATCGACCGCCAGGCGCACGGCCTTCACGGACGGCTTCTTCTCGGCCTTCTCGGTGGTCCGATAGCGATCGAAGCGGTAGGCCGCCAGACGAACGCCCAACGCCACTTGCGCCGCGACCTCCGCCGAAAGCTCGGGCAGGCGGATCACCAAGTGGTCGACGCCACTGTTCTTGACCGCCTGATAGGCGTGGGCGGCGGCCAGCTCGGCGCCCCGGCCGTCGAGCTTGCCCTTTTTGCCGGCCCCGACCACCAGCAGAGTGGCGGCGTCGAGGCCGTGCGGCGCGGCCAGTTCCAGCGTCTGGCCCGCCGCGCCGGTGAAGCGTCCGCGGGCGACGGCCCTTTCGATCATGCCCCCGGTCTGCTTGTTGAGATCGGCAAGTCCGCCGCCGACGATCGCCCCTTCGAACGCGAGAACCGCCAGGGCGCCATCCTTGCCGGCGGTCTCATCGATGCGGGCGAAGTCGATCTTCATGGCGGGCTCCGGGTGGCGATGGGCTTCGATAGTCCAATGCCGCGCCAGCGCAAAGCGCGGGTGAGCGCCTCAGGTCGCTATCGACGCCAGCGGGCTTGGCCCGAACCGATTGGCGCCCTGCTCGCCTGGCAGGAGGCCCAGTTCGACCAGCGACCAGAACAGGACCGGCAAGGCGAGCAGGAAGCGCCCGCCGTTGGGCGTCCGCCAGACCAGCATGACCGCCAGGAGCACCAGCGCCGCCCACCAGCCCGAGCGGCCGCGATCGTGCAGGCGCTTGGAGATCACGCAGGCGCCCGACGCCAATAGGGCCGGATAGACAAACCAGAAGCTCAGCAATTTCAGAGTCGGGAAGGCGATCGCCTCATAGATAGCGAGGAGCAGCATCAGGGTGGTCGCGGCGATCCAGAACGGAGTTCTCGGGCAGCGGCCGGCCGGCGAGGCGAAAAGGTCCCGCCAGTTGATCGGGCCGCCATTCATCGCTGAGCGCCTCCGCAGTTTCCCTGGGGCAGCCTAGCCGGCGCCACCGGCTCAGGCAAACTCGGCCAGCACGTCGTCGGCCGCCACGCTATCGCCGGCCTTGGCCCGGACAGCCTTGAGCGGGCCATCGCGCTCGGCGCGGATGATGTTCTGCATCTTCATCGCCTCGACGACGAACAGCACTTCGCCTTCCTTGACCTCCTGGCCTTCCTCGGCGTGCGCCGAGATCACCAGCCCCGGCATGGGCGAGATCACCAGGCGGGAGGTGTCGGCGGCGACTTTGGCCGGCAGGCGCTCATGCAGGTCGGCGGAGATCGGGGTCAGCACCAGCACCCGTTCGCTCGCCGCCCGATGGCGGATCACGAACCCCTCGGCCGCCGGGGCCACGGTGACGGAAAACGGCCGGCCATCCAGAGCGCCGCGGAACATGGCCGCTCCAGGCCGCCAGGCCACGTCCGCGAGCTTCACGACGCGATCCTCGTCGGTGAAGCGGACCTCGAGACCGCCGTCGATTTCGTCGAGCCACACCGGCCGGCGCTCCCCGCCTTCGGCGATCACCCAATCGGCGCGCAGTGGCGCGGTTTCGCCCAGCCAGGTTCGGCGCGCTCTCAGGGCCAGAGTCCGATGCATGAAGGCGGCGGCGGCGGCGATCAGATCACGCTGCCAGGGGCTGGGGGCGAGGCCGTGGAAGCCGTCCGGAAACTCATCGGCGATGTAGCGCGTCGACAGCGCCCCGGAGCGGAAACGGTCCTGGTCCATCACCGCCGAAAGGAAGGCGGCGTTGTGCCCCACCCCCTCGATGTGGAGGTCCTCGAGGGCCCGGCCCATTCCCTCGACCGCCGCCGCCCGTTCGGGCGCCCAGGCGCACAGCTTGGCGATCATCGGATCGTAGAACATCGAGATCTCGTCGCCTTCGCGCACTCCGGTGTCGTTGCGCGTCCGCCAGCCGCCCCGCTCACCCTCGGCCGGCGGCTGATAGCGGACGAGGCGGCCGATCGAAGGCAGGAAATTGCGGTAAGGGTCTTCGGCGTAGATTCGGCTCTCAATGGCCCAGCCGTCGATGGAGAGGTCAGCTTGGGTGAAGGTCAGGGGTTCGCCGGCCGCCGATCGGATCATCTGCTCGACCAGATCCACCCCGGTGATAAGCTCGGTGACCGGGTGCTCGACCTGCAGGCGGGTGTTCATCTCCAGGAAGTAGAACGACTTGTCCTGGCCGGCGACGAACTCGACCGTGCCGGCTGAATCGTAGTTCACGGCCCTGGCCAGCGCCACGGCCTGGGCCCCCATGGCCGCCCGCGTCGCTGCGTCCAGCAAGGGCGACGGCGCCTCCTCGATGACTTTCTGGTTGCGCCGCTGGATCGAGCATTCGCGCTCGAAGAGGTGGACCACATGCCCGTGCTGGTCGCCAAGCACCTGGATTTCCACGTGCCGAGGGTTCTCGATGAACTTCTCGATGAATATCCGTTCATCGCCGAAAGCGCCTTTGGCTTCGGCGCGCACGGCCGGGAAACCCTCCTCGACGTCGCGGCGATTGCCTGCCACGCGGATGCCCTTGCCGCCCCCGCCGGCCGAGGCCTTGATCATCACCGGATAGCCGATCTCTTCGGAGATCCTGATCGCCTCGCCGGTGTCGGCGATCTCGCCCACGTGGCCGGGCACCACGCTGACCTCGGCCGCGGCGGCGAACCGCTTGGAGGCGATCTTGTCGCCCATGGCTTCGATGGCGCCCGGATTGGGGCCGATGAACACCACGCCGGCCGCCGCGCAGGCCCGCGCGAAGGCGGCATTCTCGGAGAGGAAGCCGAAGCCGGGGTGGATCGCCTCCGCCCCGCTCTCCTTGGCGACGGCGATGATCTTGTCGCCCAGCAGGTAGGACTGCGCCGCCGGCGGCGGTCCGATCACGATGGCCTCGTCGGCCATGTCCGCGGCCAGGGACTCGCTGTCCGCCTCGGAGCACACCAGCACCGTTCCGATCCCCAGCCGGCGGCAGGTCTTGATGATCCTCACCGCGATCTCGCCCCGGTTGGCGATCAGGATTTTCGAGAACATCGCGTTGGGGCCGCCCGGTTTCTCACCTATGTTCATCGGCGTTAGACGCGGCTCGGCCGCTTGACAACCATGCCGCCACGCCAGCCGCCGCGATGAGGTGACCGCCCATGACCGACACCACCGCCCATTCACGCCTTTCGCCGTCGGGCTTCGATCTCACCGCCCCGACCGACGCGCAGCGCCAGAAGCTCGAGGCCGACCTGACCCGCGAGGAGCGCGACGTGCTCCTCCATCACGGCACCGAAGCCCCGTTCTGCGGTGGCCTGCTCGATAACAAGGAGGACGGGGTCTACTGCTGTCGTCTCTGCGGCCTGCCCATTTTCCGGGCCAAGACCAAGTTCGAGAGCGGCACCGGCTGGCCGAGCTTCTGGGCGCCCTTCGACGAGGCTCACGTCACGGCGGTGCGCGATACGAGCTACGGCATGGTCCGTACCGAGACGCGCTGCGCGCGCTGCGGCAGCCATCAGGGCCACCTCTTCCCCGACGGCCCCCCGCCGACCCGCGACCGCTACTGCATCAACTCCGTTTCGCTCACGTTCGTCGCCGACGGCGAACCTCTGCCCGATCCCCTGGGACGAGGCGATAGGCTCCGCTAGAGCGGGATATTATCGTGCTTCTTCCAAGGGTTCTCGAGCTTCTTGCCCTTGAGGCTCCTGAGGCCCCGGATGATCCGCCGGCGGGTGCCGTGGGGCAGGATCACATCATCGAGATAGCCGCGCGAAGCGGCCACGAACGGGTTGGCGAAGTGCGCCTTGTACTCGGCTTCTCGCTCGGCGAGCTTGGCGGCGTCGCCGAGATCGCCCCGGAAAATGATCTCTACCGCCTGTTTGGGGCCCATCACCGCGATTTCGGCGGTCGGCCACGCATAATTGAGGTCGCCGCGGATGTTTTTCGAGCTCATCACGTCGAAGGCCCCGCCATAGGCCTTGCGGGTGATCACGGTGATCTTCGGCACGGTGGCTTCGGCGAAGGCGAAGAGCAGCTTGGCGCCGTGCTTGATGAGGCCGCCCTGCTCCTGCTTGGTGCCGGGCATGAAACCGGGCACGTCCACAAGGGTGATCAGGGGGATCGAAAAGGCGTCGCAGAAGCGCACGAATCTGGCCGCCTTGCGTGAGGCGTCGATGTCGAGGACCCCGGCCAGAACCTGGGGCTGATTGGCCACGTAGCCGACGGTCTCGCCCTCCATGCGGCCGAATCCGGTTATGATGTTCTTGGCGTAATCTGGTGATATTTCGAAGAAATCCGCCTCGTCGGTGATCTTGAGGATCAACTCCTTCATGTTGTAGGGCTTGTTGGGATTGGCCGGCACGAGGCTGTCCAGAGACGGCTCCTGGCGCTCGGGATCGTCGAAGCTCTCGCGGCGGGGCGGGGCGGCCCGATTGGACGACGGCAGGAAATCGATCAGCCGGCGGACCTGGGTCAGGGCCTCGAGATCGTTTTCGAAAGCGCCGTCGGCGACCCCCGATTTCAGCGCGTGGACCCGGTAGCCGCCGAGATCCTCATGGCTGACGTCCTCGTTGATCACGGTCTTCACGACGTCCGG
>DASZKO010000143.1:0-2769 GCA_035605655.1 Caulobacteraceae bacterium
CCGATGAGGATTTCCACCTGGTCGATGAGCATGTCGTCGCGGCCGACGAAGAACGTCGAGTTGGAGAACACGTCATCATAGTAGACCGCCACCGAGGAGTCGGAGAGGTAGATGTTGTTGTTGCGGGCCAGGCCGCGCATCGCCGGCCGGTCCAGCTGGCTGGAATAGGTGAACCCCGGGGTGAAGTTCGTCATGTCCTGAACCGTGTTGATGCCCTTCAGGGCCCGGTCCTTGGCGGTGAACGCGGTCACCTGCATCGGCACTTCCTGCAGGTTGGCCTCGCGCTTTTCGGCGGTGACCACGATTTCCTCCACCGCGGTGGCGCTCGTGGCGTTGGCCGCGGCGGCGGCGGCCAGCGCGCTCCCCGACCCGAGAGTGAGGGCGCTCAGGGCGCAGGTGGCCAGCAGGATGTGGTGCTTCATCAGATCTCTCCCCTGTCCCGCCTCGATGCGGGATCGTTTCAATCGTGGCGCGCACGGGACCGCGAGGGCCCCGCCCGGTTCTAAATTCGCGGAATCTGCCTTGGGGGAAGATCGGCGAAGCGTCAACAGGCCTCGCCATGATGGCGACAAACAATTTCCAAACTGTTGCCGGGACGACGCAAGGGTAATTTCCCCGGTGGAAGGCTTGCGGACCTTGGGGCGCGGCAAATCTTTCCCCGAAAACCGGCTCCGCCGTGATCAGGCCGCCGCGAAGGGATAGGACGATATGGATTTGGAAAAATCGTCCACCGTCAGCACACGGCTGGCGGGCTCGGCGGCCCGTTGCGGGCAGGCCGGGCGCTCGCAGACCCGGCAGGCCGCGCCGATCTCGGTGACCATCGGCGCGCTGAGATCAAGTCCGCGGGCGTAGGCGAGTCGGCCGGCGAATTTCAACTCGCAGCCGAGTCCCACGGCCAGTTCGGAATCCTCCTCGGCCAAGGAGGCGGCGACGCGCGGCACCGTGCGGGCCAGAGTGAAATAGCGCGCCCCGTCCTGCGTCTCGACAATCTGAGTCAGCACCTTCCCCGGGGAGGCGAAAGCCGCATGGATTCGCCAGCGCGGACAGCCGCCGCCGAAGCGCGAGAACGGAAAGGCCCCGCCGGCGAAGCGCTTGGAGATGTTGCCGGCGCTGTCGACCCTGAGCATGAAGAACGGCACGCCGCGCGCGCTCGGGCGCGAGAGGGTCGTCAAACGGTGGGCGGCCTGCTCGAAGCTGGCCCCAAAGCGCATGGCGACGGTTTCGAGGTCATAGTGAAAGCTCTCGCAGGCGAGATGAAACGGCTCGTAGGGCATCAGGGTCGCGGCCGCGAGATAGTTGGCCAGAGAAACGCGCAGCAGGTTGGCGGTGGGCAGGTCCGGCGGCGCGGCGCGCTCCACGAGAGCGGCGATTTCCGGGCCATGTTCCAGGAGAGCGAGTTGATAGGCCACCGCGAAGGCCCGGCCCGGCCCCGCCAGGCGCTCGGAGACGAGAAGCCGCCGACGGTGGTGGTCGAAGAGGCGCAATTGCTCGGTCAGAACCTCCATGGGGGCCACGCGCACCTGCACCCCGTGACGCTCGGCGAGGCGGGCCGACGCCGCGGCGCCGAGGCCCTGGGGTTCGGGCGCGAGGGCGTCGGCCAGGGCCTCGCCAAGCTCGTCGAGTTCGGGGAAGAAGTTGTGCTGGCTCTCGATGTGAGCGCGCACCCAGTCCGAGGGCGTCACCGCCAGGGGCGGCGCCTCGCCAGGCCCCTCGGCGAACCGGCGCCGGTCGGTGAAGGCCTGGTACAGGCGAATGATCGCATCGGAGACGCCCGGCGCATTTTCGGAGACCTCGGCGATCTCGTGACGTGGAATATTGAGATCGCGGAAGACCGGATCGATCAGCACTTCGGCGAGGTCACGCGATGAGGCTCCATCGCCGCCGGCCAGGGTGCGCAGGTCGATGTCATAGGTTTCGGCCAGGCGGAGCAGGATCTGCGCCGTGAGCGGCCGCTGGTTGCGCTCGAGGTGGTTGAGGTAGCTGGGCGAGACGTCCAGGTCCTGGGCCATGCGCGCCTGGGTGAGGCCGATCTCGCGCCTCAGGCGCTTTAACCTCGCGCCGAGGAATAGCTTGCGTTCTGGAGTGGCAGCCATGACCGATACTGTCGTGAAGTGACAAACGTGACAAGGTCGCGTTGTGACAATCTATCCTTTTAGTCGTACATCCCGCATAGGCGCGGCGCGGCGGCAGCCCTAACTGGGCGTTGAGAAGGCATGCGCCCGCACCGAATCTAAGGAGAGACTTCCCATGTCCGGTTTCGAGACCCTGGTTCCTGGCGCGCCGGAAGGCCGATTCGACGGCGTCGAGCGGCCCTATGGACCCGCCGAGGTGGCCAAGCTGCGCGGCTCGGTCCAGATCGCCCACACCCTCGCCGAACGCGGCGCGAACCGGCTGTGGAAGTCGTTGCACAGCGAGCCGTACATCAACGCCTTGGGGGCGGTGACCGGCAACCAGGCGATGCAGATGGCCCGAGCCGGCCTGCAAGCCATTTATCTCTCCGGCTGGCAGGTGGCGGCCGACAACAACACCGCCGGGGCCATGTATCCCGACCAGAGCCTCTATCCGGCCAACGCGGCGCCCGAACTGGCCCGCAGGATCAACCGCACCCTCCAGCGCGCCGACCAGATAGAACACGCCGAGGGCGGCGCGACGCGCGACTGGTTCGTCCCCATCGTCGCCGACGCCGAGGCCGGGTTCGGCGGCCCGCTCAACAGTTTCGAGATCATGAAGGCGTTCATCGAGGCCGGCGCGGCGGGGGTCCATTTCGAG
>DASZKO010000178.1:0-3645 GCA_035605655.1 Caulobacteraceae bacterium
ATGGCGGTGGGCGAGGCCGCCTGCGTCTCGGTGCACGGGGCCAATCGCCTGGGATCGAATTCCCTGGTCGACATCGTGGTCTTCGGCCGGGCCGCCGGCCTGCGCTGCGGCGAACTGTTGCAGTCCGGGGCTCGCCAACCGGAGGCCCAGGCCCGCTGGACCGAGGCCCATCTCGCCCGCTTCGATCGCCTGCGCCATGCCGCTGGAGCGATTTCCACCGCAGCGCTGCGCGACGAGATGCAGAACACCATGCAGGACGACGCCGCCGTCTTCCGCACCGCGGAGACCCTTCAGTCGGGCGTCCAGCGCATGGCCAAGGTCCACGGCCGCCGGGCCGAGCTGAAGATCACCGACCGCGGCCTCGTGTGGAATTCCGACCTGCTCGAAACCCTCGAACTCGACAACATGGTCGCCCAGGCGGTGGTGAGCGTGAACGGGGCCCTCAACCGCACCGAGAGCCGCGGGGCTCATGCGCGCGAGGACTTCCCCGAGCGCGACGACGCGGACTGGATGAAGCACACCCTGGCCTGGTTCGACGACGCCGGCGGGGCCGTGCGCATCGATTTCCGGCCGGTCCATGCCTACACCATGACCAACGACGTGGCCTACATCCCCCCCAAGGCGCGGGTTTACTGAAATGGTCCAGCTGACCCTCCCCAGGAACTCCCAGATCCGCCGGGGCCGGCGCCATACCGCCCCGGCCGGGGCGAAGAACACGAAGTCGTTCCGGATCTATCGCTACGATCCGGAAAAGACGGAAAATCCGTCCTGGGACATTTACGAGGTCGACGTCGCCGCCTGCGGGCCGATGGTTCTTGACGTCCTGATCCACATCAAGAACACGATGGACAGCACCCTCACCTTCCGCCGCTCGTGCCGCGAAGGGGTGTGCGGCTCGTGCGCCATGAACATCGGCGGGCGCAACACCCTGGCCTGCACCCATGGCTGGGCCGAAGTCCCGGGCCGCGAGATCGCCATCTCGCCGTTGCCCAACCAGCCGGTCGTCAAGGACCTGGTGCCCGATCTGACGCTCTTCTACGCCCAGTATGCCTCGATCGAACCGTGGCTGCACACCACGACGCCGCAGCCCCAGGACGAATGGCGCCAATCGGAGGCCCAGAGGGCCAAGCTCGACGGCCTCTACGAGTGCATCCTGTGCGCCTGCTGCACGACCTCGTGCCCCAGCTACTGGTGGAACCCCGAGACCTATCTCGGCCCGGCCACCCTGCTGCAGGCGCAACGCTGGATCGTCGACAGCCGCGACGAGGCCACCGGCGAGCGGCTCGACGCCCTGGAGGACCCGTTCAAGCTCTACCGCTGCCACACGATCATGAACTGCGCCCAGGTCTGCCCCAAGGGCCTCAACCCGGCCGAGGCCATCGCAGAGATCAAGGCCATGCTGGTGGAGCGTGTGGCCTAGAGAGTCACGAGACTCGAGGCCGGCGCGTCCGTCCTAGCGAAGCTGGGCCGCCAAGCGCTCGGCCTCCGCCTGGTGATTGCGGAACTGGGCGAGACCCGACCCCAGCAGGCTCTTCAATTCAGGGTTGCGGGCGGCCGGAACGAGGGTCTGGCCAAGCGCGGCCGCGACGGCGGCGCTGAAGGCGATTTCGCTCTGCAGGTACCGCTGGTCGAACGCGCGGCCCCGCAGAGAGCCGTATTGCGCCCGCTTGGCGTCGGCCAATTGCCGCAGGGAAGCGCTGGTCGGGCTCGGCGCCGGCGTCAGTTTGAGCCGGTTCGCCAGGCCGGTGATTTTTCGATCGGCGGCCCCGTGGTCGGCGAGCATCCGGCCGGCGAAACCGCGCACGGCGCCGTTCGTCGACACCGCCAGGGCCTGCCGCGCCGAGGCCATGTCGATGTCGCCGGCGGTGAGGGCGATCTCGATGATCTGCGGGTCGGTGGGAGCCGCGGACGGTTGGGCTGGGGCCGGATTTGAAAGGGCCACGGCCGCGGCAAGCAAAAGCCACCCTTTCCCGCTCATCGCTCACTTTCCTCTTGGCGCGGCCGCCTTCTATCACATGTCCGCCGGCGCGCCGCCTTCCAGCGCATTGACCCTGGCGGCGATTGGCGGCATCGAAAAAGGCTCATGAGTGACGCGGGCGTCATCATCGTCGGGGCCGGGCACGGCGGGGGGACGGCTGCCGCCCTGCTGCGCCAGTACGGCTACGAGGGGCCCATCCGGCTGATCGGCGAGGAGCCCGTGGGCCCCTATCAGCGCCCGCCCCTCTCCAAGGCGTGGCTGAAGGGCGAGACCGACGCCGAGACCCTGGCCCTCAAGCCGGACAGTTTCTACCCCGAGGCCGGCATCGCGCTGATGACCTCGGCCAGGGTGGCCGAAATCGAGCCGGCGGCGCGGGCCGTGCGCCTCGAGGACGGGAGTCGCTTTTCCTACGACCAGTTGATCCTCGCCACCGGCGCCAAGGCCCGCCCCCTTCCCGTGCCCGGCGCCGATCTGGCCGGGGTGCTTTACCTGCGCACCGCCGCCGACGCCGAGGCCCTGAAGGCGCGCCTGGGTCCAGGCAAGCGCCTGGCGGTGATCGGCGGGGGCTATATCGGCCTGGAAGTGGCGGCCTCGGCCCGCGCCCTGGGGGCCGAGGCGGTGGTGATCGAGCGCGAGGCGCGGATCCTCGCCCGGGTCGCCTGCCCGGTGCTGTCCGATTTCTTCACCGACTATCATCGCGCCCGCGGAGTCGCCTTCGAGGTCGCCGCCGACGTCACCGCCCTGGAAGGCGCGGCCGGCCAGGTCACCGGCGTGCGGCTGGGCAAGGACAAAATGATCGCCTGCGACGTCGTCCTCATCGGGGTGGGCGCGCCGCCCGACCAGTCCCTGGCGGCGCGGGCCGGCCTCGCCTGCGAGAACGGCGTGGTGGTCGACGGCGAGGCGCGCACCGCCGATCCGGCCATCTTCGCCATCGGCGATGTCGCATGGCGGCCCATGCCGCTCTATGGCCGGATGTTCCGCCTCGAAAGCGTCGCCAATGCCCTCGAGCAGGCCCGGCAGGCGGCCTGCGCCATCACCGGCCGCCCCCAGCCGACGCCGGAGGTGACCTGGAACTGGTCCGACCAGTACGATCTCAAATACCAGTTCGCCGGAATTCCCTTCGACGCCGACGAGGTGCTGATCCGCGGCGACCCGGCGGCGGCGAAATTTGCGGTCTTTCACCTGAAGGGCGACATTATCCTGGCGGTCGAGGCGGTGAACGCCGCGGCCGAGTTCATGGGCGGGCGCCAGCTCATCGGCCAGAAGCGGCCGATCGATCCGGCGAGACTTGCGGATACGACGGTTTCCATGAAAGAGGTCGCGGCCTAGAAGGTCGCGGGGAGACAATGGCCAAGATCACCTACATCGAGCACAACGGGACCGAGCACGTGATCGACGTGAAGACCGGCCTGTCGGTGATGGAAGGGGCGGTCAAGAACAACATCCCGGGCATCGACGCCGATTGCGGCGGGGCCTGCGCCTGCGCCACCTGCCACGTCTATGTCCAGGAGCCCTGGCTGGAGAAGACCGGCGAGAAATCGGCCATGGAGGAATCGATGCTCGACTTCGCCGAGAACGTCGAGGACAACTCCCGCCTCTCCTGCCAGATCAAGGTCACCGACGACCTCGACGGCCTGACCGTCAAGATGCCGGAGAGCCAGCACTAG
>DASZKO010000121.1:0-2943 GCA_035605655.1 Caulobacteraceae bacterium
GAGGATCACATTCTCGCGGATCGCCGCGCCGAGCCGAGGCCAGGGCGACGGCCATGGATCCCTGCGACACATCGTCCCCGCCGTTCGCCGCGCGAGTCTCAAGCGGAGAGAATCACCAGAGCGCTGGTGTCGATGCCACCCTCCACGACCTTGACGCCAAGGTATCGCGTCTCGCCGCCCAGGAAGCTCAGCTCATCGATCGGCACGCTGGGATCGCGCTTGAGCTTTGACGCATCGCCGAAGGTGAGTTGCAGCACGAGGTCGGCGGTGGAGGCCCCGTCGGCGAAAGCCTTCTCGATCTGCGGCTTGAACCTCTGGCCGGGCGGCAGGGGTTTGGGGGGCGGGCGGTTGTGCGGCGGCATCGGGCGACTCCTCGGGCTGCCGCAGCCGATGGACGGACCTCCGCCGGACCTGCGGCGCCACGCGAGCGACCTTAGGCGCAACCGAGCCGTACGTCGCGTTTATTCGCCCAAAAAATGCAACCAGACTGGTCGGATCAGTGAGCGGGGACCGGAGCGGCGGCCGGATGGGCGGCGGCGGCCTTGGCGGCGGCGCGCTGGGCGGCCAGGCGCTTCTTCTTGCGCACCGCCAGTTCGTGCCCGACGACGCAGCCGGCGGCCGCCCCGGCCACGGCATGGTGATGGGCCATGTGGCCGGCGACCCCGCCGACCACCGCTCCGCCGAGGCATCCGGCCCCGGCGCTGGTGGCGGCCAGGCTGACGGCCGTAATGGCGGCCACGATCTGTGTCTTCATGTCTCTAATGGTCCTCTCGAGATCCGCTGGCCGCCGCCGCGGCGGCCGGCAAGTGCTGGGAAAGATGCTGCAGGAAATCGCCCACCGGCAGGCCGGAGGATCGGGCCAGTTGCTGGACCTGTTCGCTCCCCAGGGCGGATTCGATCTGCTGTGGACTGATCGGCAGGTTCGCGCCGGCGGTCCATGAGGCGACATGCTCGGAAAAACCGTTGGCCGCCAGGGTCTCGAGGACTCCGGCGATCCCGCCGCTGCCCGCCGCCGCGCCGCCGCCCGACAGCAAGGCGCCGACAATGTTGGCGCTCTGCCCCTCGCCGCCGCCTTCGAGCATGCCGCCGAGTTGGTCGAACAGTCCCATCGTCTGGTCCTCCAAAGACGCCGGCCCTGACCGCCCGGTCCATTGCACGAGGATTGCCGGGGCCTGTCAACGTATGGCCAGCAGACTCACCTGACGGCATTGATGTGGGCGACGATGACCTCGGCGGCGGTCTCCGGCTTCAGCCGGGCCAGGAGCCCCCGCGCCGCCTCTATCCGCAGCACGTCGCCGGGGGCCAGATGGCAGCGCCTGGCGCCCACCGCCGCGTTCAGCTGCGCGGGGCAGAGCACGAGGGTGATGTCCTGGCAGACCACGCCGGCGGTCGCGGCGCCGCGGCGCTCGAGCGTCGCGGTGTAGACGCCCCGGCGCACCATGACATTGAGATCGGTGACCGGCGCGGCCGGCGGCAAGGCGTTGACCTCGGCCTCGCCGGCAAACGCCGCCGCCGGCGAGCGCTCGTCCAGGCCGAGCCGCTCGCCGGCGACGTCGAGCTCCAGACGCCCGTCCAGCACCAGCATGAGGCGGTCGACGCCCTCGAACCGCGAGAAGGAGCCGCCCGCCGCCACCTGCGCCACGCTCACCCGCCAGTCGAAGGCGGCGAGACCGGCTCCCTCGGGAAAGGCGGCGATCTCGAAGGTCACCCCGCCCCCATTCTTCCACGGGGCGGGCGTGCGGTCGGCGGCGCGCAGGAAGCTCAGGCGCATCGCGTCAGTCTCGGTCCCACAGCCGCGCCGCGCCGCGCACGCCGGACGCATCGCCCCACCTCGCCGGGGCCAGACGGCCGGCCCAGGCGTCGGCGAAGACGTAGCCGGCGATCACGTCCGGCAGGCGGTCGTAGAGTTCGCCGGTCCTCGACATCCCGCCGCCGAAGACGATCACGTCCGGATCGAGGATGTTGCAGATCATCGCCAGGCCGCGTCCCAGGCGATCGATGTAGAGATCCAGGCTCGCCGCGCAACCGGCGTCGCCGGCCCGGGCGCCCTCGACGATGGCCTCGGCGGTGAGCGGCGCGCCGCCGCGGGCGGCGTGGTCGCGGGCGAGGCCCGAGCCGGAGACCCAGGTCTCCAGGCACCCGCCAAGGCCGCACCAGCAGGCCGGGCCGGGGACCTCGTCCGCGGCGGGCCAGGGGAGGGGGGTGTGGCCCCATTCCCCGCCGATGCCGGAGGCGCCCTCGACGAGCCGCCCGTCGACCGCCAGGCCGCCGCCGCAGCCGGTGCCGAGGATGACCGCGAAGGCGACCCGCGCCCCCTCCGCCGCCCCGTCGATCGCCTCGGAAAGGGCCAGGCAGTTGGCGTCGTTGGCGAGCCGCACCGGCCGGGCCAGCACCGCCTCGAGATCCTCGCGGAATGGCCTGCCGTTCAGCCAGGTCGAGTTGGCGTTGCGCATGACCCCCGAGATCGGCGAGACCGACCCCGGCGCCCCGACGCCCACGCTCGCCGCCGGCCCGGCGTCGCGTTCCATCGCCGCCACGAGGTCGGCGACGGCGGCGAGGGCGGCGTTGTAGGTCCGCGGATTGGCGATCCGCTGGCGGGCCAGATAGCCGCCGTCGTCGCCGAGCGCGGCGGCCTCGATCTTGCTGCCGCCAAAATCGATGCCGATTCTGATCATCGCGCCAAAGCTAGCCCGCCGCCGCGATCTCGCCTAATCGAACCCCCATGAGCGAGGCGCCCTTCTTCACCCGTGATGGCACGGTCTTCACCCCCGGCCTGGTGAGCCGCGGGCCGTGGAGTCCGACCTCCCTGCACGCCCGGGTGGTGATCGGCCTTCTGGCCCGGGAGATCGAGCGCCTGCACGGCGAGCCCGACCTCATTCCGGCCCGCCTCACCGTCGACCTCTATCGCCTGCCCGACCTTTCGCCGGCCGAGGTGACGACCCG
>DASZKO010000184.1:0-6575 GCA_035605655.1 Caulobacteraceae bacterium
AAATGCACCCTGGCACCATGCGGGCCGCGCGACTGGCCGGCGCCCTTCTGACCGCGGCGGCGATGGCCGCCTGCTCCTCCCATCCCAAGCCGATGGGGCCGGTGGCGACCAACGCCCCGCCGCCGCCGCCTCCCCCGCCGCCGGCCTATGCGAGCCCGGCTCCAGGGCCCGGTCCGGTCGGCGAGAGCGCCGGCGCCCCGACACCCGGCTCGGAACGCGACTTCGTGATCAACGTCGGCGACCGGGTCTACTTCGACTTCGACAAGTACAATGTCCGCGACGACGCCCGCCCGATTCTCGAGGCGCAGGCGGCGTGGCTCGCCCGCTATCCGGCGATCCGGGTGCGCATCGAGGGCAATTGCGACGAACTCGGCACCCGGGAATACAACTTCGCGCTGGGCGCGCGGCGGGCCAACTCGGTGCGCGAACTCCTCGAGGCCCGCGGCATCGCCTCGGGTCGGATCGAGACGGTGTCCTACGGCAAGGAGCACCCCATCGACACCGCCGGCGGGGCCGAGGCCCAGGCCCACAACCGCAACGCCCATACCGCGATCACCGGCGGGAGTTCCTGAAGCGCACGCCATGAAGCTTCTCTTCACAGCCTTGGCGATGGCCGTGGCCCTGGGCGGCGTGGCGGCCGCCCAGACGCCGATCGACGATAGCCTCGACGCCCGCTCGGCCCGCCGGCTGGACAACCTCGAGAAGGTCGTCAAGGAGCTGCGCGCCATCGTCTTCCAGGGTCGCGAGACGGGCGCGGCGGTGGTCGTCCAGCCGGCCGAGACGCAGGGCCAGATCAACAGCGTGACCGACAAGCTGAGCGATCTCGACCATACCCTGACGAGGATGAACGGCGAGCTGGAAGTGATCCGCCACGACCTCGACGAGATGCGCACCGAGAACGGGGATCTCAGAGCCCGCGACGCCGCTCTCAAGGAGGAGGTGAACGCTCTCGAGCAGAAGGTCGTCGGCCTCGCCGCGCCGCCGCCGCCACCCCCGCCGCAAGCGGCCGCCGCCCCCGCCGCGCCGCCGCCGGACGAGCCGGGCGCCGCCTTCGCCGCCGCCAGGACGCTCTGGCAATCGGGGGACAACGCCGCCGCGGAGGCAGCCTTCCGCGACTTCACCGACCGCTTCGGCGACGGCCCGCGGGGACCGGAGGGACGCTACTACCTGGGCAAGACCCTCATGGCCCGGCAGGCGTGGCCGGAGGCCGCCACCGCCGACATCGGGGCGATCCGCGGCTGGCCGCAGACCCGCTGGGCGCCCGACGCGGTGCTCGATCTTTCCAAGGCGCTGGTGGCGATGAGCAAGACCGCCGACGCCTGCCAGACGCTGGGCGAACTGGCCCGCCGCTATCCCAAGGCGAGCGCGGCGGTGGTGAGCGGGGCGAGGTCCGTCCGCGCGCAGGCCGGATGTAAGTGAAGTCCGGCGAGACCTCTCCCGCGGGAGAAGCCTCGATGGTCCTCGATGCCCGGTTGGAGCGCGGCGCGGCCGCGCCCATCGCCGTGGCCTTCTCCGGCGGCGGCGATTCCCTGGCCCTGCTGCTCTTCGCCAAGGCCTGGGCCGGGAACGCGGGCCGGCGGCTGCTCGCCCTCACCGTCGATCACCGGATCCAGGCGGCCGGAGCCGATTGGGCGCGCTGGTGCGCGGCCCGCGCCGCCGCCCTCGGCGTCGAGCACAGAACTCTCGTCTGGGAGGCCGACAAGCCGGTCGCCGGCCTCGCCGTGGCCGCCCGCAAGGCCCGCCATGGCCTGATCGCCGAGGCGGCGCGGGCGGCGGGGGCGCGGGTGATCCTCTTCGGCCACACCGGCGATGACGTCATCGAGGCGCAGGCCATGCGCCTGGAGGGCCTGTCCGTGCCTTCGCCCAGAGAGTGGTCGCCCTCGCCGGTGTGGCCGGAGGGGCGCGATCTCTTCATCCTGCGGCCGCTGCTGAACGTCCGCCGCGCGGCGATCCGGGCCTTCCTGGCCGAGGCCGGCGAGACCTGGATCGAGGATCCCGCCAACGCCGATCCCATCCAGCCGCGGGCGAGGGTGCGGGCCCTGATCGCCGCGGCGGGTGGCTCGCCGCGCCCCGAACCGCCGCCCGACGACCTCGCCGGCCTTTTCGCCGCCGCCACCCTGGGACCGTCCGGCGATCTTTCCCTTCCGGCGCGGACGTTCGGCGAGGCTTCGCCGGACCCCCGGCGGCGGTTCCTGGCGGCGGCGATCGCCTGCGTGAGCGGCGGCGGCCCGCCGGCGCGAGGACCGTTCTTTCATCGCCTGGCCGGCTTGGCGCTCGGCGAGGCGAGCTTTTCATCGACCATCGGCGGGGCGCGCACATTCGGCGACGGCGAAACCCTGCGCATCGTCAGGGAGGTGAGCGACAGGCGGTCACGGCCGGCCGGCGAAATGGCCCTGGCCGCCGGCGAGCGCGTGGTCTGGGACGGTCGCTTCGAGGTCGCCCCCCGGGAAGCCGGCCTGACGATCGGACCCCTGGCCGGCAAGGCGTCCCGCCTCGGGCCGGCGGCGCGAGCCGCCCTCGCCCATTTGTCGCCCGCCGTGCGCCGCGCCCTGCCGGCGATTGTCGACGCCCGGGGTGAAGTCGCTTGCCTCGGACTTGGAGATGACCCCAGAGTCGCCGCGCGCGTCCTCGTCCGCGCCCGCCTGGCCGGGGCCTGCGGGATGATCCGGACGGAGGCGCAGGCGCGGGAGGGGACAGCCGATGGCCTCGTTCTATGACCGCCACATCCTTCCGCACCTCATCGCCTGCGCCTGCGCGACCAAGCCGATCATGCGCCAGAGGGCCAAGGTCGTGCCCAGGGCGCGCGGCCGGGTGCTCGAGCTGGGGATCGGCGGCGGCCTCAATCTCGGATTCTATGATCCCGCCAAGGTGACCCAGGTGGTCGGCGTCGATCCCTCGCCGGGGCTGCGCCGCAAGGCCCTGGCGGCAAGCCGGCCGGAGGGTCTGGACGTCGAGGTGCTCGACGGCGAGGCCGAGGACCTGCCTTTCGAGGCCGGCGCGTTCGACACCATCGTGTGCACCTTCACCCTCTGCTCCGTGCGCGAGCCGGCCCAGGTGCTGGCCGAGGCCCGGCGGGTGCTCAAACCCGAAGGCACGTTGCTGTTCTCCGAGCATGGCCTCGCCCCGGACGCGGCGGTCCAGCGCTGGCAAAGGCGCCTCGAACCCCTGCAGACCCGCCTGGCCGGCGGCTGCCATCTGACCCGCCCGGTGGCCGCCTCGATCGCCGAGGCCGGATTCACCCTGACCGAGGTGGACACCATGTACCTGCCCGGCACGCCCCGCCCGGTCGGCTGGTGCGAATGGGGCGCGGCCACACCCTGAGGAGCCGAATATGACCGAGACCGCCAACGCCGCCCAGGCCGACTACTGGAACGCCACCGCCGGGCCGGTCTGGGTGCGGCTGCAGGAAGCGCTCGACCGCCAGATCGTCGGGATCGGTCTGGAGGTCATGCGGGTTCTGGCCCCGACCCGCGGCGAGCACATCCTCGACATCGGCTGCGGCTGCGGCCAGACGAGCATCCAGCTCGCCGAACGGGTAGGCCCGGACGGGGCCGTGACAGGGATCGATCTGTCGGCGCCCATGCTGGCGGTGGCGCGCGACCGGCCGGTTCCGCCCGGCGCCGGGCGCGTGGACTTCCGCCAGGCCGACGCCCAGAGCGCCGACCTGGGATCCTACGACGCCGCCTACAGCCGCTTCGGGGTGATGTTCTTCTCCGACCCGCCGGCCGCATTCAGGAACATCGCCAAGTCGCTCACGAGCGGCGGGCGGCTGGCCTTCGCCTGCTGGGCGCCGCTGGCCGACAATCCGTGGATGACCGCGCCCCTGGTGGCGGCGGCGCACCTCCTGCCGCCCCTGCCGCCGTCCGACCCGGCCGCGCCCGGCCCCTTCGCCTTCGCCGATCCGCAGCGGGTGCGGCGGATTCTGGACGGGGCCGGACTCACCGACGTCGACGTCGTCCGCTTCGAGAGCCGGATCGGCGGCGGCGATCTCGACACGGCCGTGGGCGTGTCCCTTCAGATCGGCCCGCTCGGAGCCGCCCTGCGCGAAAACCCCGGCCTCGCCGACCAGGTCGCCGGCGCGGTGCGCGAGGCCCTGGCGCCCTTCGCCACCCCCGAAGGCGTCAAGATGCCCTCGGCGGTGTGGATCGTCAGCGCCCGAAAACCCTGAAGGAGCTCGCGTCCTCCTCCCCCTCGATGGGGGAGACCTTCCCTCGCGGAGCGAGGTCGGAGGGGGTGAGGCCGCGTCCCCCACCCGTCCCGACCTACGGTCGGTCCACCCTCCCCATGAAGGGGAGGGAGGGAGGGAGGGGTTCAGACTCTCTGCCTAATTCCAGATCGGCGGGCGGCGGTGTTTCCAGGGTGCTTCCATCTCGAGCTGGCCGGCCAGGCGGAAGAGCGTCGCTTCGTCGGCGAAGCGGGCGGTGAACATCATCCCGATCGGCAGACCGGACGCCGACCAGGCCAGCGGCATGGACATCGAGGGCTGGCCGCTGACGTTGAAGGGCGGGGTGTAGGGGAAGGCCTGGGCCTGGCGGCGGTTGACCTCGCGCGGCTCGAGCCTGACCGGGTCGATCCAGCCGATGGGCGGGGCCGGCATGCCCATGACCGGGGTCAGGTAGACATCGCAGGTCTCGAAGAAATCGAGGATCCGTCGGCCCCACAGGCGCCGGTCGCGCATGCTCTGCATGGCCTCGGCCCCGGTGGCCCGGCGGCCGGCCTTGAGCGCCGCCCAGGTGAGTGGTTCGAGCTCGTCGTCCGCCGGCTCGTGGCCGAGGCGCTCGGCGAGGCGCGCGATGTCGACGGCGAAGTTGGCCGAACCGGCCGGTCCGACCTCGCGGTAGAAGGATCGGTAGTCGATGCCGAGCCCGCGCTCCTCGACGTCGTGGCCGAGGCGGACGAGGAGGGCGGCCGTGGCGCGCAGGGCGGCCTGGACCTCCGGATCGATCTCGTGGCCGCGCGGCGTCTCGGCGGAGAAGGCGATCCTCAGGCGTCCCGGATCGCGGCCGACTTCTTCCGTGTACGGCCTTTCCTTGGGCGGGACGGCGTAGGGCGAGCCGGGGACGGGAACGCCGGTATGATCGAGCATGGCGGCGCTGTCGCGGACAGTGCGGCTGACCACATGGTCGACGGCGTTGCCGTAGGCGTTGTCGTCGGGAAGGTGGGGATTGCGGTCGCGGTTGATCTTCAGACCGAAGAGGCCGCAGCAGGCGGCCGGGATGCGGATCGAACCCAGGCCGTCGCTGGCGTGGGCCAGGGGGACCATGCCGCAGGCCACCGCCGCCGCCGCGCCTCCCGACGAGCCGCCGGAGATGTGATCCGGGTTCCACGGATTGCGGCACGGGCCGAGGTGGGCCGACTCGGTGGTGCCGGTGATGCCGAACTCCGGGGTGTTGGTCTTGCCGAGAAACACCGCCCCGCTCGTCCGGTAACGGGCGGTGAGGAAGCCGTCGGCGTCGTCGATGAGATCGCGGGCGAAGCGGCTGCCGCAGCTGCGCGGCCAGCCGGCGACGGGCATGCCCAGGTCCTTGATGAGGAAAGGGACGCCGCGGAACGGGCCGGCCGGCAGGTCGCCCTTGGCGGCGGCGCGGGCCTCGTCGAAGGCCTTGTAGACCACGGCGTTCAGCTTCGGGTCATGGCGCTCGATGCGCTCGATGGCCGCCTCCGCGAGTTCGGCGGGCGAGACCTCGCCCTTGGCTGCCAATGCGGCCAGGCCCAGGCCGTCGTAGTCGGCATATTCGGCGAAACTCATGGTCTTCCTCCCGCGCGTCTGGGGCGAGCCTAGCCCCGAACTGGACCAGTGGCGATGTGGCGCGTGGCGAAACGATCGCCGGCGCCTTAGATTAGGCGGCGGTATCGTCTAAGGCTCGAGCATGAATCTGCGCAATCTCGCCATCTGGGGCGTCGTGGTCGTCATCCTGATCGCGGTGTACTCGGTCATGACCAACGGCGCGCATGGGGGTCCCACCCATGCGATCCGCTATTCGGAACTGCTCGCCCGGGTGGACGCCGGCGATGTCAAGGAAGCCAAGATCCGCGGCCAGACCATCGAGGCCAGCGACCGCCAGGGGGCGACGCTGACCGCCACCGGGCCGCTGGACACCTCCGATCTGCAGCACCGGCTGGAGACGCACGGAGCGGTGTACGATTTCGAGCAGCCGGGCGCCGGCCTTCTGCCGACCATCCTCATCAACCTGCTGCCCATCGTCCTGATCGTCGGGGTGTGGATCTTCTTCATGCGCCAGATGCAGGGGGGCGCGCGCGGGGCCATGGGCTTTGGCAAATCCAAGGCGCGCCTGCTGACCGAGAACAAGAACCGGGTGACTTTCGAGGACGTGGCCGGGGTCGACGAGGCCAAGGACGACCTCACCGAGATCGTCGACTTCCTCAAGGATCCGGCCAAGTTCCAGCGCCTGGGCGGCAAGATCCCCAAGGGGGCGCTGATGATCGGCCCGCCGGGCACCGGCAAGACCCTGCTGGGCCGGGCCGTGGCCGGCGAGGCGGGGGTGCCGTTCTTCTATATCTCCGGCTCGGACTTCGTGGAGATGTTCGTCGGCGTCGGAGCCAGCCGGGTCCGC
>DASZKO010000123.1:0-10727 GCA_035605655.1 Caulobacteraceae bacterium
TTAGTGCGTGATGCGCGGGCGGAGCTGGTAGCGGCCGGGCTTGAAGTTCTCGAAGATCAGCGAAGTGTGCGGGTGGCCGACCGGCTGGCCGGTGTCGTCCGGCAGCAGGTTCTGCTCGGAGACATAGGCCACGTAGCTCGACTGATCGTTCTCGGCCAGCAGGTGGTAGAAAGGCTGGTCCTTGGAGGGCCGCACTTCGGCCGGGATCGCTTCCCACCAGGCCTCGGTGTTGGCGAACACCGGGTCGACGTCATAGATCACGCCGCGGAAGGCGAACACGCGATGGCGAACGACCTGGCCGATGGCGAACTTGGCGATTCGCATGTTCATGCCCGAAAGAGTGCGCCCCAAATCCTGAATGGACACTGAATCCTTACTGATTCGCCCCATTCTTGGCAAAGCCTCCTCATCCGTGCGCTGAGCAGGTGAATCACCTGGGCCATACGGCGCCCGTCGCCGCCGGCGCCCCCGATGAGCCCGAGTCGCGTTGATTTCACGACAAATCATCGTCGCTCCGGCGTTTCCATCGCGGCCGGCTTTGCTTTAGTCTCTGCGACGAAATGAGGCGCCTCCGCCGCCGGGGCGGGCCGCGCCTTCCAGCCATTGGACGTGCTTATGAGCGAGGTCGCGCCGGCCGGCCGCGCGCACCGGTCCCGCCCCGTCGAACGTGAGGTCTTCGCCGCCCTGGACCTCGGCACCAACAACTGCCGTCTGCTCCTGGCGACGCCTACCGCGCGCGGCTTCCGGGTGGTCGATTCCTATTCCCGCATCGTGCGCCTGGGCGAGGGGCTGAGCCAGACCGGGGTCCTTGCCCGGGGGGCGATGGAGCGGGCCATGGCGGCGCTTTCCACCTGCGCCGAGAAGATCCGCCGCCGTGGGGCGAGCCGCGTGGGTGCGGTCGCCACCCAGGCCTGCCGCACCGCGGTCAACGGGGCGCGGTTCGTCGCCGAGGTCGAGGCCCGCACCGGCCTTCGTCTGAAGATCATCAGCCCGCGTGACGAAGCGCGCCTGGCGGTGGCCGGCTGCCTCAACCTCATCGACCGAGGGGCCCAGGCGGCCCTGGTCCTCGACGTCGGCGGCGGCTCGACGGAGCTTTCCTGGCTCGATCTGCGCGGTGATCCCGGGCAGGGGCGAGCCCGCGTCGCGGCGTGGGTGAGCGTGCCGATCGGGGTGGTCACGCTGGCGGAGAGTTTTCCGCCGGGGGCGGCCGGCGATGTCCTCGGCTTCAGGGCCATGGTGGAGGCCTTCAAGGCGGAGATCGTCGGCTTCCGCCGCGCCGACGCCGTGCGCTCGCTCTTCAACGAAGGGGCGGCGCATCTCATCGGCACGTCCGGGGCGATCACCAGCCTCGCCGGCCTCCACCTTCGCCTGCCGCGCTACGACCGCGGCCGGGTCGACGGCCTGTGGATGAGCCACGCCGAGTGCCAGGCGGTGGCGCGGCGCCTCATCGCCCTGACGGTCGCCGAGCGCGGAGACGAGCCATGCATCGGGCCCGATCGCGCCGACCTCGTCCTGGCCGGCGCGGCGATCCTCGAGGCCGTCCAGGACGTCTGGCCGTGCGAGCGGGTGCGGGTGGCCGATCGGGGCCTTCGCGAGGGCCTGCTGCTGTCGCTGATGGCCGACCATCGCCGGCGTCGCGCGCCGTGAACGATCCGCCCCGCAGGAGGATGGTCAGGCCCCCGATCGGCCCGAATGGACCGGAATGGGCCGGAGCTGAACGGCTCAAGAGCGGAAAGGGCCGCACTGCGTCCGAAAGGGCTTGGTTGGAGCGTCAGCTCGCCGATCCCTTCGCGGCCAAGGCCCGAGCCCTCGGCTACCGCTCGCGCGCCGCATTCAAGCTGACCGAGATCGACGATCGGTTTCGCCTGATCTCGCCGCGTTCGCGGATCATCGACCTCGGCTGCGCGCCGGGTGGCTGGCTGCAAGTCGCCCACGAACGCGGCGCCGGGGCGCTTATCGGCGTCGATCTCCTCGCCGTCGAGCCGCTCGCCGGCGCGACCCTCCTGCAGGGCGATTTCACCGAGCCGGGGTGCGGTGAGCGGCTCCTCGCCGCGCTCGGCGGGCGGCCCGATCTCATCCTCTCCGACATGGCCCCCAACACCACCGGCCATCGCCGCACAGACCACCTGCGCATCGTCGCCCTGGTCGAGGCCGCCGCCGAGTTCGCCAGCGAGGCTCTACAGCCGGGCGGGGCCTTCCTCGCCAAGGCTTTCCAGGGCGGCGAGACGGCCGAGGTCGTGTCCCGTCTCAAGACCCGCTTCGCCAGCGTCCGCCACCTAAAGCCGAAGGCCAGCCGCGCCGAAAGCTCCGAGCTCTACCTCCTCGCCCAGGGATTGCGCGGCTAGCCGGGGAGGGTGACCGCGAAGGCGGCTCCTTGGCAAGCGACGGTCCCGCCGTGGCGCCGGGCGATCTGGCGAACGATGGAAAGGCCCAGGCCCCAGCTTCCCGCCGCCTCGGCGCGGCCGACGGGCCGATAGAAGGGCTCGAACACCCGCTCGCGCTCGCCTTCGGGGATGCCGGGACCGTGGTCGCTGACGGTGAGGCGGATCGCGCCGGCGGCGCGGGCCAGCGCGATCTCCACCGGCGGGGCGCCATGGCGGGCGGCGTTGTCGATGAGGTTGCGGACGAGCCGCCGCATCAGTCGCGGCGAGCCGACGATCTCGAAGCCGGCCCCGACCGGCTCGGCCATGACCGCGCCGGCCCTGGCCGCCTCCTCGGCGGCGAGGCCGAGCAAGTCGATCGGCTCGTCGAGCGCACCGCCGGCGGCCTGGTCGAGCTGGCTGGCCAGGAGGATCTCGTCGACCAGGGCGGCCAGCTCGGCGATGTCGGCCTCGATCGCCGGGCGCAGAGCCGGATCGGGAGCAGCGGCGTAGATTTCCATGGCCATCCGCAGGCGCGCGAGCGGCGAGCGCAGCTCGTGGCTGGCGTGGGCCAGCAGGGTCTTATGGGCTTCCAGGAGCGAGGCGACCCTATCGGCGGCGACATTGAAGCTGGCGGCCACGGCGGCGATCTCGTCGCCCCCTTCGACCCGCGCCCGGACATCGAGCTTGCCCGATCCCCAGGCGTCGAGGCTGGCGCGCAGCCGCTCCAGCCGATGAGTAAGGCGCGAGACCACCGGCAGGGCGGCCAGGCCCACTGCGGTCGCCACCGCCAGTAACACCACCAGGTGCGTCCCATTACGGCGCATCCCGACGGGTCGGAACTTCACAATAACCGAATGGGGATCAGACATCATGTGCATCATCAAGGCGGCCAGCAGGGCCACCAGCACCACGCTGGCCAGCAGGGTGAGATAGACGCGCCAGAAGAGACCACGGCCGAAGATCGACATCGCCCTCATCCCTGGTCTTGGACCTTGGCGAAGAGGTAGCCCGAACCGCGCACGGTGATGATCCGCCTGGGATGGGCCGGATCGTCCTCGATGGCGGCGCGGATGCGCGAGACGTGGACGTCGATCGAGCGGTCGAAGGCCTCGAGCTCTTCGCCCTTGACGAGGTCCATCAGCCGGTCGCGCGACAGGACCCGACCGGCGTGGCCGGCGAGCGCCGCCAGGAGATCGAACTGATATGAGGTGAGGACCGCGTCGGCGCCGTCGATGCGCACCCGGCGCGAGGCCGGATCGATCTCCAGACGGCCGAAGCGCAGGACCGAACCTTCCGCCGGTCCCCGGCGGCGACGCAGGATCGCCCCCAAACGGGCCTGCAGTTCGCGCGGATTGAACGGCTTGGGCAGGTAGTCGTCGGCCCCCAGCTCGAGGCCGACGATGCGGTCGGCGTCCTCGCCGCGCGCCGAGAGCATCAGGACGGCCGCCTCGGTCACGGCGCGCAGGCGACGGCAGACCTCCAGGCCGTCGAGGTCGGGGAGCATGATGTCGAGCACCACCGCGTCGTAGCCGGCCGGATTGGCCCGGCGGTCGGCGGCCGCCTCGATCCCGGCCGCGCCGGTGTGGCGGGCTTCGACCGTGAAGCCCGCCCCGGTCAGGTAGGCGCGCACCATCTCGGCCAGGCGGACGTCATCGTCGATGATCAGAATCCGTCCGCTCATGGCGCCGTCAGGTTATGGCTGATGGTGATGTTCCGCCATCATGGCCCCCAGCTTGGCGCGCTGCGCCGGGGTCAGCACCTCGGCGGCGTCGGCCAGGGCGTTCACCAACACGCGGCTGGCCCGATCGAAGTCGGCGATCGTGCTGGCGCGCAGCTGCTCCAGGGCACCGCGATCGATCACCGGGGCGGTAAGCAGGCGATGCAGGTCGCCGTGGACGCTCTTCATGCCCTCGTGCATGGGCCCCAGGGCGCCCATCGCCCGGCCGAGGATGGCGTGGATCCTCTGCCGCTGGTCGGGGGTGGCGTCGACGGCCGCGAGCATCTTTTCGACGTGGGCGGCCATCATGGCGTGCATGTCGCCGTGGCCGGCCATGCCGCCATGTTCGATCATCATGTTCTGGGCCACGGCCACCGGGCCGGAAAGGACGAGGCCGCCGGCCACGAAGCTGGCGGTCAGGGCGGCGGTCAGGATCAACCGCCGGCGCAGGGGAGTGGGGGTCATGTTGTCTCGGTATCCTCGTAAAGGGTTTGGTGCAGCCGATGATCGGCGAGCCCGGTCCCGAGCCCTAAGCGTGCCTCTTTGCCGCCGTGTGCGAGAAGTGTTTCGGTTTGTAAAGCACCGCCTCAGCCGTGGCGAATTTTCAGGCCGAGGATGGCCAGGGCGAGGACAAGAGTGACGGCGTTGGCGACGATCAGCGGTCCGTCGGAGACCATCAGGCCGTAGGCGAGCCACAGGGCGATGCCCAGCGAGAAGACCAGGAACATGCCCAGCGAAATGTCGCCCGTCGAGCGCGTCCTCCAAGCTCGCACCACCTGGGGCACGAAGGAGACCGTCGTGCAGATCGAGGCCGCGAAGCCCACAGTCGTCGCCAGGCTCATGGACGCTTCCCGCCTTGCTGGATGGACATGATAGATTCGTTTAGCACGGCGAATCGTCGCCCGATCTGAAGGGATAAGCCATGTCCGATCATCGTCCTTTGAACGTCGGCCCCGCCGTCATCGCGGCGATCCTCGCCGCCGCCTGTCTGATGGGCTGCGAGCGCTCTTCGGCGGACGAAGAGGCCGCCAGCGCCGCGGCCAACGACCAGGCCGCCAACGCCGTGGCCACGGCCAGTGGGGCGGCCCGAGCCGCCGACCAGCACGCCAAGGCCGCCGCCGCCACCGCCGCCACCACCGCCGACTCGGCCGCCCAGTCGGCGGCCGACAGCGCCGCCGGAGCGGCGACCAGCGCCGCCGGCGCGGCTCACCACGCCGCCTCCAGCGCCGAGGAGGCCGCCCGCCTGGCCAGCGCCCCGCCTGCCGCCGCTAGCGCACCCGCTCCCGACACCTCCGCCCCGCCGCCGCAGTAGGCGCGCCCCCGCCGGACCTTAACCGGAACCGGGCTGTCGCGGGAGACGTTACAAGCCTGACCAGTTGCGGCTGAAGGGATGACCCATGTCCGACTACCGTCCAGATGAACCCCGGGTGACCGAGACGCCCACGACTTACGATCCGGCTCCCCCCGCGACGGCCGAGGCGCGCACAACGCGCACCGCCTGGTGGGTCGTCGGCCTCGTCGTCATCGTGGCGATCATCGCCGCCACCTACCTGATGACCCGCCCGCAGGTCCAGGCGACCAACGATCAGACCGCCCTCACCGCGGCCACGGATCAGGGCGCCGCCCAGGCCGCCGCCCAGCAGGCCCAGACCTCCGCCGCCGCCGCCCAGGGCAGCGCCGCCATGACCACCCAATCGGCGGCCCAGTCCGACGCCAACCGCGCCGCCGGCGCCGCGTCCAGCGCGGCGACCAGCGCCGACGAGGCCGCGCGTCGGGCCAGCACCGCGCCGCCTCCCGCCACCAGCGCGCCCGCCCCGGACACCTCCGGCCCGCCGCCGCAATAGCGGGGGCACGCCCCCTCCGACCTCGCTTCGCGAGGCCACCTCCCCCATGAAGGGGGAGGAGGGTATTGGTTTTGTACAGCTTTCCTCCCTCCCCTTGATGGGGAGGGTGGATCGCGCGTCGCGCGGGACGGGTGGAGTCCCTACAGCTCCAGCGGGGCCAGTTGAGCGACGCGTTGGGGTTCGCGACGCCAGATGTCGGAGGCGTCGACGTAGACCTCGACGCCGTTGCCGTCCGGGTCGGCGAAGTAGAGGGACTTGGTCACCTCGTGGTCGATCGGGTTCACTTCGACACCCGCGCCTTCCAGCCTCGCCTTGGCCTCGCGCAGCTCATCGAGGCAGTCGCCGATCTTGAAGGCGACGTGATGCATGCCGGTTGCGCTCTCGCTGCGCGTGCTGCCTTCGCCGCTCACTTCCATGATCGCGAAATCGTGGTGATTGCCAAGCGAGAAAAAGGTCATCCTCGTTCCGGCCTCGTCGAACCGGGCGCTGATCGGCAGGCCCAGAAGGCCATTGTAGAAGCCCTCGGCGCGGGGCAGATCGGTGACCCGCACCACCACATGGCCCAAGGATATTGAATTTTCATCGCGGCGCCCTCCCAAGCGCGAAACCACGGCCGTGAATCCTACGGCGCCGCCGCCGGCCGCGCCAGCCGGCGCGTCACCCACTGGCGCATCCGCCAGCCGACGAGAAACAGCGCCGCCAGCAGCAGGGGCACGGTCCCCGGCGGCGGGCCGCGCAGCACCGAGGTGATGACCAGGAAGAGCGGCGGGGCGATGAGGATCAGGGCGAACAGGAACCACCGTTCGGCCAAGCCGACCTCCGGGGAGACCCGGCCGGGGGCCAGCGCCGCGTAGCCCCACAGGACCGCCAGGGCGATGGCGATCGCCACCACGAGGGCGCCGTAGATCAGCATGTGTGATGGGAGCGGTCCGCTGGCGTGGGCCAGGCGGGTCGCCGCCGGCAACAGGCCCACCAGGCCCAGCATCACGAGGTTCACCACCGTGATCGGGGCGTCGACGGTCAGGATCATGGCCATGAACCGGCGGTGGGCCAGCCAGTAGACGCTGATCACCAGGAAGCTCAGGGTATAGGCGTCCAGTTGCGGCGCCAGCGCAGCCCAGAGGTCCTCCAGTCTTCCGGCCGCCGGGGCGCGGATGTCCAGCGCCAACAGGGTCATGGAGATGGCGAAGACGCCATCGGAGAGCATGATCAGGCGGTCGTACCAGTGCCGGTGACGGCGCCGCGCCAGGCTCTCGTCCCTATCCAGCGACTCCGGCTCTCCGGCCATGCACGCCCCCGTTCGATCGACCGAAGGGAAACCTAGGGCGTCGTTTCAAGGCGCGCCAGGGGCCGTCCGAAGACGCCGCTCGCGGTCGCTAGCGCAGGTCGAAGCGGTCGAGGTTCATCACCTTGGCCCAGGCCGCGGCGAAGTCACCGACGAACTTCTGCTGGGCGTCCGAACAACCATAGACCTCCGAGAGGGCGCGCAACTCGGCGTGCGAGCCGAAGATGAGATCGACGCGCGTCCCGGTCCACCGCGCCTGGCCGGTCTTGCGATCCCGGCCTTCGAAGCGGTTGTCGGAGTCGGTCGCCCGCCATTCGACGCCCATGTCGAGCAGGTTGACGAAGAAGTCGTTCGTCAGCCGCCCGGGCCGGTCGGTGAAGACCCCGTCCCTGGAGCCGCCGGCGACGGCGCCGAGAACCCGCAGGCCGCCGACGAGCGCGGTCATCTCGGGGCCGCTGAGGCAGAGCAGTTGGGCGCGATCGACGAGAGCCTCCTCCGGCGACATGAACTGCAGCCCCGCCTTGCGATAGTTGCGGAAGCCGTCGGAGATGGGCTCCAAGGGCGCGAAGGAGGCCGCGTCGGTCTGCTCCTGCGACGCGTCCGTCCGGCCGGGCGTGAAGGAGACCTTCACATTGGCCCCGCCGTCCGCGGCCGCCTTCTCGATAGCCGCGCCGCCGCCCAGGACGATGAGATCGGCCAGGGAGACGCGCTTGCCGCCGCCCGCCTCGGCGTTGAACGCCTTCTGGATCGTCTCGAGCGCCTGCAGGGTCTTGGCGAGTTCGGGAGGATTGTTGACCGCCCAGTCCTTCTGCGGAGCCAGGCGGATGCGCGCGCCGTTGGCGCCGCCCCGCTTGTCCGACCCGCGGAACGTGGAGGCTGAGGCCCAGGCGGCCGACACCAGCTGCGAGACGCTCAGGCCGGAGGCCAGGATTTTGCTCTTGAGGGCCTCGACATCGCTCTCGTCGATCAAGGGATGGTCGACGGTGGGGACCCGGTCCTGCCAGATCAGCGCCTCCTTCGGGACGAGAGGGCCGAGATAACGCTGGATCGGGCCCATGTCGCGGTGGGTCAGCTTGAACCAGGCCCGGGCGAAGGCGTCGGCGAACTGATCGGGGTGTTCGCGGAAGCGTCGCGAGATCTTCTCGTAGGCCGGATCGAGGCGCAGGGAGAGGTCCGTGGTCAGCATGGTGGGGACATGCTTCTTGGAGGAGTCGAAGGCGTCAGGGATCGTCGCCGCCGCGCCCTTCGCCCGCCACTGCTTGGCGCCGGCCGGGCTCTGGGTCAGCTCCCATTCGTTGTCGAAGAGGTTCTCGAAGAAGCTGCCGCCCCACCTGGTCGGCGTCTTGCTCCAGGTCACTTCCGGGCCGCCGGTGATGGCGTCGCCGCCCACGCCGCTGGCGTACTTGGAGCGCCAGCCCAGGCCCTGGTCCTCGATGAGCCCGGCTTCCGGCTCGGGACCGACGAGGGAGGGATCGCCCGCGCCGTGAGCCTTGCCGAAGCTGTGGCCGCCAGCGATGAGGGCGACGGTCTCCTCGTCGTCCATCGCCATGCGGGCGAAGGTTTCGCGGATATCGCGGGCGGCGGCGAGCGGATCGGGATTGCCGTTCGGCCCTTCCGGATTGACGTAGATGAGGCCCATCTGCACCGCCCCCAGGGGGTTGGCGAGTTCCCGCTCGCCGCTGTAGCGCTCGTCGCCCAGCCAGCTGCCTTCGGGCCCCCAGTAGAGCTCCTCCGGCTCCCAGGTGTCGGCCCGGCCGCCGCCAAAGCCGAACGTCGAAAAGCCCATGGACTCGAGGGCCACGTTGCCGGCCAGGATATAGAGATCGGCCCAGGAAAGCTTGGCGCCGTATTTCTGCTTGACCGGCCACAGCAGGCGCCGGGCCTTGTCGAGATTGGCGTTGTCGGGCCAGCTGTTGAGTGGCGCGAAGCGCTGCTGGCCGCCGCCGGCGCCGCCGCGGCCGTCGGCGATGCGGTAGGTGCCGGCGCTGTGCCAGGCCAGGCGGATGAATAGGCCGCCGTAGTGGCCGAAGTCGGCCGGCCACCAGTCCTGCGAGTCGGTCATCAGGGCGGTGAGGTCGGCGACGACGGCATCGAGGTCGAGGTCGCTGAATGCCTTGGCGTAGTCGAACGCCTCGCCCATGGGATTGGATCTGGGCGAGTGCTGGTTGAGGCCTTCGAGGCGGAGCTTGCTGGGCCACCACTCGCGGTTGGTTCTGCCGCCGCGTCCATGCACAACCGGGCAGCCGCCGGGGCCCTTGTCGTCGACCTTCGTATCCATGACCGTCTCCGTTACCTGGTTGGGGCGGAGCCTGGCCGTTGCGCCCGCGGGGCCGATCAGGCTCGAAGCCCATGGCAATGCGCGGAGGCGGCGAATTTGTAAAATTGATTTAAATGGTAGCCGCCATCGGAAGAATCTATGGCGCGCTTGTTTTGAAAAAGTTGGTGGATGCGACAGGGATCGAACCTGTGACCCCCTCGGTGTGAACGAGGTGCTCTTCCGCTGAGCTACGCATCCTTGAGGAAAGGCAGGGGAGGGGCCTATAGCGCCGGGGCCGGACAGGGACAATGTCCTATTTGCCGCGCCCGAGGAGGGCGGTGCAGACCTCCGGGAGGGCCGTGAAATCGCCGATCACCGCGTCGGCGCCGAGGTCGGCGACCGGCGTTTCGCTGTAGCCGAAAGCGACGAGGACGAGGCGGACGCCGGCGGCGCGAGCGGCCTGGGCGTCGTACGGCGAGTCGCCGACCATTACCGCCTGATCGGCCCGCCCGCCGGCCGCCGCGATGGTCGCGACCAGGTGGCGAGGATCCGGCTTGCGGGCCCCGGCGTGGTCCGGACCGACCACCGCCGCGAACCGGCCGCCCAGCCCCACGGCGTCCAGCAGGGCCCGCGAGAGATCGCCGCGCTTGTTGGTGCACACCGCCAGCCGCGCCCCGGCGGCGGCGAGTTCATCGAGGCAGGCCTGCACGCCGGGATAAGGCGCGCTGAGGTCGGCGATGTGGGCTAGATAGTGGGGAAGGAAGGCCTCGAAGCGGCGGTCGACCTCTTCATCGGTCAGCGGGCGCCCGGCGGCGGCGAATCCGCCGGCGATCAAGGCCCGGCCGCCACGGCCGATGAGCACGCGGGCGTCCTCGAGGCGGGCGGGCGGCAGACCCTCGGCGGCGAGCATCACATTCAGGGTCCCGATGAGGTCGGGGGCGGTGTCGACGAGGGTGCCGTCGAGATCGAAGACGATCACGGCGCCGTCCAGGGAAGGGATGATGGCCGCCACGCGATGACTCCGGTCGAAACGCCGCGCCCTTTCGGCTAAAGCCCGGGCAATGGCAAGCGCGCGCGAGGTGAGAGAGACATGAGCCAGCCCCCCGCCCGTCCCCGGGCTGCCGTGATCCTCGCCGCCGGCAAGGGCGAGCGGATGAAGTCGCCCCGCGCCAAGGTGATGCACGCCGTCGGCGGCCGCTCCCTGCTCGACCACGCCATCGACACGGCCGGCCAGCTCGGCTGCGAGCGGGTGGTGGTGGTG
>DASZKO010000196.1:0-2975 GCA_035605655.1 Caulobacteraceae bacterium
GGCCTCCAGGGATTTCTCTAAGTGGCAGCCGCGCCCGCCGTCTCGACGGCCCGGATGACCTCGAGGCTCCCGGCGGGGCCGGCGCGCAGGAGCGGCGCCGGATCGGTGGTGAGATCCAGCCACGCGTGCCAGTCGCCCCGCCCGAGGATCACCGGCTGGCGGTCGTGGTAGGGAGCGGCGTCGGGCCCGGGCGGGCAAGTCACGATGGTGAAGCTCTCGATAGGCCCGTCGGCCGTATGGGCGCGTTCCCACAAGCCCGCGAAGCAGAAGAGATCGGTCCCCGCTTTGGTGAACCGCCACATGGTCTTTGATCCCTTCTCGCCGGTCCACTCGAAGAAGTGGGTAGCCGGGACCAGGCAGCGGCGGCGGCGGAACGGCTCCTTGAACGCGGCCGTGGAGGCGAGGGTCTCGGCCCGGGCGTTCGTGCACATCGGCTTCCATTCGCGCACGCTCTTCTTGTGGAAGAACGGCACCAGCCACCAGCGGGCGCTGGCCAGCTCCACGCCATCGGTGGGCGTGGCAGGGTCGAGAGGGCGGACGATCGTCGCGGTATCGGTCGGCCGGATGTGCTCACGGGGCTCGAGATTGGGAAGCGCCCCTTCGGGGATGACGAGCGGCAGGCGCGTCTGGCTGAATTCGTCGGCGAGACGCGAGATCGGGGCCAGGTAGCCAAACCGGTTGCACATGACCCTAGTTAGGCTCCGCGAGACCGGCTAGGCAATTGCCGCCGACCGGGAGGAAAATCATGGGACGAGCGACGAAGGTACTCGCCGAGGGGATCTATTTCGGCGAAGGCCCCCGCTGGCGGGACGGGCGGCTATGGTTCAGCGACTTCTATGCTCACGCCGTCAAGTCGGTCTCGATGGCCGGCGATGTCAGGATCGAAGTCAGTCTCGATGACCGCCCGTCGGGCCTCGGCTGGATGCCGGACGGCTCGATGCTGATCGTCTCGATGACCCGTCGTCAGGTGCTCCGCCGTTCCCCGGCCGGCGAGATCAGTCTGCACGCCGACCTTGCCGCCATCGCCGATTTTCATTGCAACGACATGGTGGTGGACAGCGAGGGCCGGGCTTTTGTCGGCAACTTCGGCTTCGATCTCGACGCCGCCATGGCCGAGCAGGGCGTTCCAGCGGTCCTCGCCGACCATCCGACCGCCAAGCTCGCCGTGGTCTCGCCGCAGGGCGAGGCCGGCGTGGCGGCGGAGGAGATGCATTTCCCCAACGGCTCGGTGATCACTCCGGACGGCAAGACCCTCATTGTCGGCGAGACGCTGGGCGCCTGCCTCACCGCTTTCGACATTGGCGCCGATGGGACTCTTTCCAACCGCCGCCTGTGGGCCTCCACCGCCCCGCGCGTTCCCGACGGGATCGCCCTCGACGGCGACGGCCACGTCTGGATCGCCAATCCCATTGCCCCCGAATGCGCCCTTATCGCCGAGGGCGGCGAGGTCATCGAAGTCATTGACACCGGCCAGCCATGTTATGCCTGCATGCTGGGGGGCGACGACGGGCGCACGCTCTTCATGCTCACCGCCGAGAGCTCGGACGCCCACCGGGCCGCCGCTGCCCCGACCGGAAAACTGCTGATCGCGACCGTCGAGTCGCCCCGCGCCGGCCTGCCCTGAAAGGACGCGCTCAGCGGCCAGCGATCGCCGCCGCCAGCACCGAGCGGTCGTAGTAGGAACGAGACTCGTCGGCGAGGATCCGCGGCCCCCACTCCCGCGACCTCGCGAGCCAGGCCTCGAGGCCAGCCGTCGCGGCGGGATCGGCCCGGCGGATGTCGCTGATCGCCGCGGCGAGGTCGAGGTCGGCCGTTCGCAGGACCGCCACATCCGCGCTGGTGGGCGCGGCGCCATAGCGCTCGGCGAGGATCCCCATCATGGAGCGGGCCGCCCCGGCCATCACCACCGCGGTGGCGCTATCGTGGCGGGCGAGCGCAACCAGGGCGGTGCGGACCGCCCGCCGGGCGTCGGCGAGATCGGCGGCGGCGCTCACGCTCTCCTCCTCGTGCGCCGGGCAAGCCCCCGGCGACAGGGCCCGGACGTAGGCGGCCAAGCCCGTCAGCACGGTCGGCGGCGGCTCGGCGCCGTCGAATTCCTCGGTGATCAGGCCGTGGATGAACCGCTCGAGATCGGGCGAGCCGGCGGACTGGGAGACCTTCAGCACGGCCTTTGACCCGGAGAGATCCGGGATGGATTTGGGATTGTCGACGTGGTCGCCGCGGTGGGAGCTGAACAGGAAGCTCGTGACGTCGGCCGTGCCGGGGCCGCCGGAGAGACCGGGAAAGTCGAAATCCTCGTTCCTTCGCCCGCCGCGATGACAGGTCTCGCAGGCGAGCCCGGCCCGCGCCGCCGGGCCCCCGAGGATCAGCGGGGTGCGGAAGGCCGCCCGCCCGACCTCGACCAGGTAGGCGCTGTTGGGATCGGCTGGAATGGCCAGGCACTCGGTCGGCCGCCGGGTGAGAATCCGCGACCCGTCGGCCCCGGGGGCCAGCCAGCGCAATGCGCGGAGCGGCGGTCCCGCCGCCAGGGCGCCGGCCAGAACGCCGGCGGCGGCGAGGATCAGGAGGCCGGGTCGCCGCCGTGGTCGATCCAACGCCGCAGGTCCTCCGCCTCCACACAGCCGAAGGCGCACTGGCTCTCCAGCCTGGCCAGCATCACCCGAGCGCCCTCGAGGTCGCCACGGATCACCTTCAGCTCGCCGTAGTACTCGGTCGCCCCTCGATGGGTCGGAGCCTCGGCCAGGGCAGCCTGGTAGAAGCCTTCGGCCACATCGAGCCGGCCGAGCTTGCGCCAGACATAGCCCTTGTAGGTGAGAACGTCGGGGTGCGGACCAAATGCCTCCTCGGCCTTGTCCAGCGCCGCCAGAGCCTCGCCGAAGCGGTGCTCGTTGATCAGGCTCACCGCCCGGGTATAGGCGAGATCTCCGCCGTCGATGGAGGCGAGCTTGACCCCGTCCGGAAGCGGCTTGGTCGAG
>DASZKO010000210.1:0-2230 GCA_035605655.1 Caulobacteraceae bacterium
ATTGATGCGCAGGCAGGCGGCGCCGGCCTGGGCCGCCTCGATGCCGCGCTTGTAGTGGAAGTGGATGTCGGCCACGAGCGGCACGTTGGCGGCCTTGGCGATCGTGCTGAAGGCGGCGGTGGCGTCCTCGTCCGGGCAGGAAACGCGGACGATGTCGGCCCCGGCGTCCTCCAGCTGGCGGATCTGCTCGATGGTGGCCTTGGCGTCGCCGGTGACGGTGTTGGTCATCGACTGGACGGCGATCGGGGCGTCGCCGCCGATGGGCACCTGGCCGACGTGAATCTGGCGCGACTTGCGCCGGTCGATGTGGCGCCAAGGGCGCACGCGGGTGTGGTCTTCGCTCATGACGTCTTCAAGATAGAGCTTTACGGGCCTGACCCCAAGCCTTGGCGCGGCATCCGACGGCTCTGAGACCTACTCGGCCCATATGTCGTCGTCATCGCTCCACTCCAGCAACAATGCCGCGCGGCTCTCGATCAGCGGCAACTGTTCGAGCGACTTCCCCAACTTGCCGATCGTCAGATCGCCGGGTCGCGTACCTTCGATCGCAGCCATCCATTCCTCCGCGATGCGTCTCATCGCCAGACGTGGATGACGACAGTTGTCCGCTGAACAATAGTCCGTTGGAAGGTCGCCGCTGATCGCCCACCAACCGACCCATCCGGGAGATTTCACGCTCTCGATCGCCCAGATCGAGACATAGGGTGAGACGAACCAGGCGGGAACCTCGCCAACCGGTCCATGAGCCAGCGGCTGGGCCGCAAGATAGGCGACCACGTTATCTCGCTGCTCGGCGCACCATGCCTCTTCGTCATCGTTTGACGGATCCATGACGGCCTCCAGGACTACGATGCCGTCGAAAGGCATTCGGTTTTCCCTACGATAAAACACATGGATACTGGAGGGCCTCACCACACGAACGGCCTCCACGGGGAAAGGAACGGAGCGCCGCCGTCCCGGTTGCATGCCGGCGAGACGCCGGCGCTCCGGGATTATTCTCAGGCGCCATGGCGATCGGAAGCTTGACCGCTGGTGGTCGCGGCGCGAGTTAGCGCCAAACGGCGGGGGCCATCTGAACATGGGCGGATCTGACGAAGTCGCGGAGCTTCATCGCCTGAGCGGCCGCGCGCTCGTGGCCCTCTTCGGCGAGGCGCCGGGCGCCGAGATCAGGCTGGCGGACGGCTGCGCCCTCGGGCTCTCCGGCGAAAGAGTCGCCGATCTCAACATGCTGCTGCTCGGCGCGCCCGCCGCGGAGGCCGAGGCCTTCCTGGATGAAGCGATGGCGCGGGCCGAGGCGCGCGGCCTCGACTTGCTGGCGATGATGACGCCGGCGGTAGCGCAAGCCCTGGCCGGGCCCGCCGAACGCCATGGCCTCATCAGAGCCGGCGAAGTCCCGCTGATGGTGCTGCGCGGATCGGCCGAAGTGCGTCTTGGCCGCACCTGCCGCATCGAGGAGGCGCGCGATTCCGCCACGGCGCGCATCGCCGGCGACCTCGCCGCCGCCGCCTTCGACCTGCCGAGGGACGCGGTCGGGCGGGTGCTGGATCCGCTGATCACGCCGACGTCGACGGCGTCGGTCTATGTGGCCTTCGCCGGCGATGAGCCGATGAGCTCGGTGACGGTGACGCGCACGGGCGACACCGCCGGGATCTGGACCATGGCGACGCCGCCGGCGCACCAGGGCAAGGGCATGGGCCGGGCCCTGCTCTCGCGCATCATCGAGCGGCTGCGCCATGAGGGCGTCGGGCGGTTCTACCTGTTCGCCACCGCCGCCGGCTTCCCGCTCTACACGAGCCTCGGGTTCGTCACGCTGGCGGAGGACGCGGCCTGGGTGAAGGGATCCTCGACCCAGACGCATGGGTGGGCGTGATTCGACGAGGGGTCGGGGTGTGCGCGAAACTCTCGGAAACTCCCGGACTTTGTCGCGCTGTAGGACCTATTGCGGGAACGCGAATTGAGCGATCCACATACCGCCTTCGACCAGACAGGCGGCGCAGACCAGCATCACCGAGGCGCTTGACCACCCCGGCCACAGTTTCCGCGCGAAGGTGACGAGGCCAGCCATGGCCGGCTTCTAGCAAAGCTTGGGAATCTTCAAATGCGGCCGAACAACGCAGCCATCGGCGGCGCAACGAACCTGAACGTGGTCGCGGCGTTGGTTTCGGGGACACGATAAGACGTCACCGAAATACATTTCCACGGGCCCAGCTCGCTGCGCTCTCTCGCCTCC
>DASZKO010000126.1:0-22160 GCA_035605655.1 Caulobacteraceae bacterium
GGCGCGGCGTGGAACATCACCGGCGCGCTGGACGCCTCCTACTTCAGGGGCCTCGGCGCCGCCGACACCCTGACGGACACCCTCATTACCTATGCTCCCGGCGAGCGGGTGGCGCTGAACCGCAACGACGATGTCCTGGAGATCTTCGCCCCCGGCGCGCCGACGACGCCGATCGGCACGATCCATCTGCTCGGAACCCTCACGGCCCCGCCGATCCTCTCGGCCGGAGCCGGCGGCGCCTTGGAGATCAGCTTCGGCGCCCAGAAGCAGTCGATCATCTCGCAGAACAGCGGCGAACTCTACCTCACGCCCAACGGTTTCTTGAGCGCCGATGTCACCATCTCGGCCGGAGTCACCATTTCCGCCGGCTACTATCTGCCGCGTATCGAGACCCATGGCGTCTACGCCTATGGTCAGCGGACCACCCTCACCAACGACGGGACGATCCTCTCGAACAATCAGGCGGCCGTCTCCTTCGCCGGCGGCGGCGTCGTCACCAACGAGGCGGGGGCGCTGATTTCCGGCCAGACCGGGCTGATGCTCGGATTGAACGCGATCAACTCCGCCTACACGGAGACCTTCACCAACGCCGGCGTGGTGAGCGCCGGCGAGGGCGCGGTCTATCTCAACGTCTTCGGCACGGTGACCAACCTGGCCGGCGGCCAGCTCATCTCGAGCTACCTCAACGCGGTCCAGCTCGACGCCGTCGGCGATGTCGTCAATCTGGGGACCATGACGGCCGGACGGCACGCCGCCCGCCTCTTCGCCGGCGGCTTCGTCTACAACGAGGCCAGCGGCCTGATGACCAGCCGCCAGGCCGGGGTCGACATCAGCGGCGGCTACGGCCAGGTGGTCAACTGCGGAACGATCGCCTCCACGGCCAGCGGCCAGGGCGTCTACCTCGGGGCCGGCGGGATCGTGGTCAACGAATCGGGGGCCATCGACGGCGTCACCGACGGCATCGCGGTGAGCGGCGCCGAGGGCTCCATCGCCAACGCCGCGGTCATCCAGGGCATCCTCCTTAGCGCCGGCGGAATGATCGCCAACGCCGCCACCGGCACCATCGACGGGACGGGCGTGGTGGCCGGGGCCGGCGGGGCGGTGACGATCATCGACGCCGGGGCCATCACCTCCACCACCGGCGTCGCGATCCAGTTCCAGAACGCCGGCGATCGCCTGATCGTCAGGCCGGGCGCCACGTTCGGCGGGACCGTCCAGGGCGGCGGCGGGACCCTGGAGCTGGCCGGCGGGACCGGGCGCATCTTCGGCCTCGGCAAGACCGCCAAGCTGGCCGGCGCCGAGGCCATGACCTTCGGCGGCTTCGCCTCCTACGTCGTCGACGCCGGCGGAATCTGGACGATGATCAACGCCAACATCCTGGCGGCCGGCGACACCATCAGCGTGGCCGGGTCCCTGACTCTCGGCGGGACCCTGACCAGCGCCGGGCTGATTTCGGGAGCCAAGGGCTCGAAGTTCGAGATCCGGGCCGGCGACCTGATCGGCGGGACGCTCGCCTCGGCCGGCGTGGTCTCGGTGGTCGGGGCGGGCAACATCCTCGACGCCACCCACGGCGGCCTCACCAACACCGCGACGATCACGGTCGCCAACCTCGCGACACTGACCCTGCAGGGCTCGATCGCCAACAAGGGGACCATCAGCCTGGCCGGCAAGACCGGGGCCACGAAGCTCGTGGTCGGCGCGTCCGGCGCCACCCTGGGGGGAACCGGGGCCGTGGTCCTGGGGGCCAGCACCTTCAATTCGATCACCGGCGCCACGAGCACGGTCACCTTGCTCAATCTCAACAACACCCTGCGCGGCGGCGGCTCGATCAGCGGCCTGAAACTGAGCAACGGGGCCTCCGGCGTTATCGAAGAGACCGGCGCCCTGGCCCTGACGATCGACACCGGCACGAACGCCGTCACCAACAACGGCCTCATCGAATCGGCCGGGACCGGCGGCCTGACGGTCGCCAGCGCGGTGATCGACAACGGCACGCTGCAGGCCCTGGCCGGGACCCTGACCCTGGCGGGCCAGGTGAGCGGAACCGGCAAGGCGGTGGTGAACGGCGGGCGCCTGGTCTTCGACGCCGCCGACACCTTCAAGGGCGGAGCCACGATCAAGTCCGGCGTCCTCGAGCTGGCGGCGGCCAATGGGGCCGGCGCGGGTTCCATCACCTTCGCACCGCCCGCGGGCGCCGCCGCGACCCTGGTGCTCGACACCGGCGCCACCCCGTTCACCGCCGGCGTCGCCACCTTCGCCACGCCCCTGGTCAACTTCGGGGCCGGCGGCTTCATCGATATCGCCGGCCTGACCTTCGCCGCCGGGGCCACCGTCTCCCTCGCCGGCGCGGTGATGACGGTCTCCAGCGGGGGCAAGACGGTCAAGTTCACCCTGGCCGGCGCCTTGCCGACCCAGCTGCTGGTGGTCGCCGGCCCCAGCGGCGGGGTGCAGATCAACACCGAAGGCCTGTCGACCGAGGGCGAACTGGCCGCCGCCGTGAACGCGGCCAATCAGACCCCCGCCGGGGCGGGGCCGATCAAGCTGCTGATCTGCGGGAACATCGAACTCGACCAGGCCTTGTCGACCATCGACCTCGCCGCCGGCGTGAGCCTGGATTTCGAAGGCTCGGGGCTTTCCGTCGACGGCCCGGCCGCCGGCCTGGTCATCGCCGGAGGCCAGGTGAGCATGGAAAACTGGACTTTCGCGGGCCCGCTCAGCGTCGGCAAGGGCGCGAGCTTCAGCGGTAACGGGACGATCGGCGGGGCGGTGGTCGACAACGGCCAGATCGAGGCCATCGGCGGCGCCCTCACCCTCGCCGGGCCGGTCAGCGGGGCCGGCGGTCTGCTGATCGCCAAGGGCGCCGACCTGATCCTCGGCGCTGGGGCCGGCCAGGGGATCGATTTCGCGGCCGGCGGCGGGCGGTTGACGCTCGACGAACCGGGCAAGGTCACCGGTCTGATCCGCGATTTCACCACCGGCGATGTCATCGACCTGGCCGGGATCAAGGCCACCCGCCTGCGCCGCGACGGCGCCCTCCTCGACATCTACGCCGGAACCCGGCTGGTCGCCGCCCTCGACATCGCGTCCAGCGGCAAGACGGCCTTCGCCCTCGCCGCCGACGGCGCCGGCGGCACGCAGATCACGGTGGGTCCCCTGACCCAGTCCGGGCCCCCGCCGGCCACCCCGATCAGCACGCCCGACGCCGGCGGCACGACCGCCCAGGCCGGCTCCCTCTTCGCGCAATCCGCCGCCGGCCACCTCGTCTCCCCCGGGCGCCTGGACGGCCTCTCGCGGGCCGCCGACCTGACAGTCCACCCAACCCTGCTCGCCCGCCCCTGAGAATCCTCCCCTGCGAAGCGGGCTACGGGATTCACACATCTCGCTCCGCGTTCTCTCCCCCCTCTGGGGGGAGTACCGGCCCCCGGGTCCGGCCGGAGGCCGGCCCGAGGACAGGCTCAGCCGGGGAGGGGGGCGGGCCACGCCAGCGCTCTTTCCCCGGCCCTCTCCACCCCTTCGGGGTCTCCCTCCCCCAGTGGTGGAGGGGGCGGCCGCGCGCAAAACCTTCGACATCAGAGCGCGCCCAAACGTCGGCAGTCACGCCCGCCCGTTCCCCATGGCCCCGCTCGGAACCGGCTTTCGCCGAGGGGTGTTCCATTGGCCATCCCACTCTTTCAGGAGCCCTCGCCATGGCCAACACCACCGTCTCGTCCGCCAAGGGCGACCGCGCCCGCCGCACCCGTCGCACCGGCCGGCGCGATCCGCTCGCGGTCACTCTGCTGAAAAAGGATCACCGCGAAGTCGAGGGCTGGTTCGACGAGTACGAGCAACTCGAATCCGACCGCGAAAAGCTCGATCTCTTCCGCAAGATCGCCCTGGCCCTGAAGGTTCACACCACGATCGAGGAGGAGATCTTCTATCCGTCCGAGCGCGGCGAGGTGGAGGATGATCTTCTCGACGAAGCCCTGGTGGAGCACGACGGCGCCAAGAAGCTGATCGCCGCCATCGAGGCCATGACCCCGGCCGACGAGCTCTACGACGCCAAGGTCAAGGTGCTCGGCGAATACATCCGCCATCACGTCCGCGAGGAGGAGCAGCCCGGCGGCATCTTCGCCCAGGCCAAGAAGGGCGAGGAGGATCTCGACGCCATGGGCGAGCGGCTCAAGGCCCGAAAGGCGGCGCTCATGGCCAAGCTCGGCGGCGAAAAGTCGAACTGACCGCCGACCGGGTGGCATCGTGACCGGCTATACCCAGGGCGCGCGCCGATTGGCGCGCGCCCGCCCGGCGAACCGGCCCCGGTCATCCGACCCGGCGCACAGCGATTCGGTCGTCGCGCGGCTGAGGCCCCTGGGCGAAGGCGACGGCGACATCGCGCTGGGCGACATGATCGGCCCCATGGAGGGAGACGAGGGCCCAGGGCCCGTCCTGCTGGTGCTCACCCTGCCGGTGCTCCTGCCCCTGCCACCGGGGGTGTCGATGGTGATGGCTCTGCCGATCCTGCTCGCGGCGCCGCAGGTTCTGGCGGGCCGCCGGCGCCTGTGGCTGCCGAAATGGCTGGCTCGACGCCGCCTGAAGCGCCGTGATCTGGCCAGGCTGGTGGACCGCCTGGGGCCGAGCCTGCAACGCGTCGAAGGCGTGGTCCGGCCGCGCCTGGGCTTCCTCACCGGCCGCGCCGGCGAGATGCTGGCCGGCCTCGCCTGCACCCTGATCGGGATCATCCTGGTGTTGCCGATCCCCTTCGCCAACCTCCTGCCCTCGTGGTCCCTGGCCGCCTTCTCCCTGGGCCTGACCCGCCGCGACGGGGTGTTCGTGCTTGCCGGCTACGGATTGCTCACCGCCGCCCTGGCCGTGATCGCCCTGGCCGCGTTCGGCGTCGACCTCGGGGTGACCCGGCTTCGTGGGGTGTTCTGAAAGCCCGCCTGTCAGGCGATCTGGTCCATCCGGCATTGCGCCGGCGCCTTGTCGGGCCGGAAGCGGATGAGCCGCGTGCCGTGGCGAAAGCGGCCGGCCGAGACGTGATCGAAGGAAACCTCGACGACCAGTTCCGGGCGCAGGGGCGTCCACGCCGCCGAGCGCTCGGTCGCCCAGCGGCTGGGACCGCCGGGCTTGTCGCCGGTGAAGCCCGGCTCGCCACGCAGGGCCTCGAGCCGCCGGGTGAGCGCGGCCTTGTCGACGGCGGCCAGGCCCGAGGTGAAGCCGACGTGGTTCAGGCGTCCGGCCGCGTCGTAGAGACCCAGCAGCAGGGAGCCGGCGACGCCCCCCGCGGCGGCGTAGCGGAAGCCGCCGACCACGCAGTCGGCGGTCCGGATGCGCTTGACCTTGACCATGGCTCGGGCGCCCTCGAGGTAGGGCCGGTCGAGGCGCTTGGCGATCACCCCCTCGAGCCGCCCTTCGTCCAGCCAGGCCTGGGCGAGGCGGCGATCGGCGGTTCCGGGCGTGATGCTCAGGGAAGGCGGATGATCCTTGGCCATCATCGCTTCGAGGGCGGCGCGCCGTTCGCTCAGCGGCCGGGGCCGCAGATCCTTTCCGGCCGGCGAAAGGAGCATGTCGAAGGCGGTGAGGCCGGCCGGCGTCTCGCCGGCCAGACGCCGGATGCGGCTCTCGGCCGGATGCAGCCGCATCTGCAGAGCCTCGAAGGAAAATGCCCCGCCCGCCTCGATGAGCAGCTCGCCGTCGATGACGAAGCTGTTTTCTGCGAACGCGGCCAGGGCGGCGAGGACCTCGGGGAAGTAGCGGCCGAGCGGCCGGCCGGACTTGGCCCGCAGGCGGACCTCGCCGCCGTCCTTGAAGGCCAGGCAACGGAAGCCGTCCCACTTCGGCTCGAACCACCAGCCGGCGCCGGCGGGCAGGGCCGGCGCCGATTGCGCCTCCATCGGCGCCGTCACCTCGATCATCGGCCGCGCTCCGCACCGCCCCGAAGGCCTTAAGCCGCCAGGGCGGCGAAAGCTCCGCCGCGAACGAGGTGACCGGCTTCATCGGCAAATCATCGGCTAAATATCGGTTTGACGTCCTGTCGGGCAAAAGCGTGGCGAGGTCTTTTCAGGGGTGTCCGGCGCAGGAGGCGCTGAGACCTGACCATGAAAGGACGCGGCGATGCCCGCCAAGACGAAATCTTCCATCAACTCGGTCCTGCGCTACCTCGGCGTCACGTCGCCCGAGGCCAGGGATCACGCCCGCGAGGCGCGGATCGAGCTTTCCGAACGCCCGTGGCCGGTCTTCCCCGACGCCATCGATGCGCCGGCGTCTCTCGAAGAAGCCGCTCCCATGGCCAGCCGCGAATGGGACACCCTCAGGGTGCGCAAGCGCAAGGCCCTGCGGGCCATCGCCGGCTATGCCGAGGCGATCCGCCGCAACCCGTCGCTCACCTCGTTCCTCGAGGCGGAGATCGCAAACGAGAAACGCATCCACGACCTCATCGCCGCCTATCTGCCCGACGATGATTTCCATGCGCGGTCGCGCCATGGCCTCGCCTCGCCCTGCTGAGGCGGCGGCGGGCGACCGCCCCGCCCCTCCCCCACCGCAAAGCGCGCGCCCTCCGCGCGGAGGGCGCCGCCGTGCGATTCCGGAACCCGCCGGCGATTTCGCCCGCGGCGCGCGCCTCGCATGAGCGGCGACTTCTCACGAGGCGTCCGGGAAATCGCCCGGCGATCATCGTCTATTCATCGGGAAAAGATCGGTTCGCCGTCCTTCCTGATCATGCCGATGGAGAGTTTCTTCAGGTCCGGCCCGAGGCAATTGCGCAACGGGCTCGAACCTCGAAGGATGAATACAATGTCTCTCAAGATCATCGTCACAACCATCGCCGTCATGGGGTCCCTGGCTTATGCGGTCGGCAGCCATGCGGGGCCGGCGAGCGATCCCGACACCGTCTCGGTGAAGGTGTCCCTCGCCGGTCTCGACATGGAAAGCCACGCCGGCGGCGCGATCGCCCTGCGCCGGATCACCGGCGCCGCCACGATCATCTGCGGCGAGGCGCGCTCTCCCATGGAGCTGGATCGCGCCCACCAGGCCTGCATGAAGGCCACCGTCGACCGGGCCGTCCAATCCCTCGGTAACCCGATCGTCGCCGCCCTGAACGGCGGCCACCGCGACCTGGCGACTTTTCTCGCCAGTCGATAGCCTCCTCGTGTGGCCTGCCCAGGCGCCCGGCCGATCCCCGCAAGGGTCGCGCCGGGCGCCTCCTTTTCATCTCTCGCGCCACCCCGGCCGGCGACGATGTCTTCGTGTCCTTCGTGCGCTTCGTGGTCGAAACGACGGCTCGGCTCTCACCACGAAGCGCACGAAGGACACGAAGTCGCAGGCGGCCGGGCGCCTCCCCTTTGCGCTCTCCCTCGGCAATTGCCGCCTTGGCGGCGATTGTGGCTGGACTTCGACCGTATTCACGGCGAATCGCTTAGGCTGGCCCGACGATCCGAGCGCCCGGCGCTCGCTCGTCACGGCCGCTGGCGCGACGGGAGCCCAGATGACCACCACCGGGGGGAGGGAAGTCGACGGCCGGGGCGCGAACGCGTCCGACCGCATGGCCCCCGTCAACATCGCCCGCGAAGCGCCTTCGCGGCTCGGCGCGCTCGCCGTCCAGCCCGCCCACCGCCGCCTGATCCACGACGACGGCCGCGAAGAGCTCCTCGAGCCCCGCGTCATGCAGGTGCTCGTCGCCCTCGTGCGGGCCGGCGGCGAGATCGTCACCCGCGACGAGCTGGCGATGTCGTGCTGGGGCGGGGTGGTGGTCGGCGAGGACGCCCTCAACCGGACGATCGGCCGCCTGAGGCGCCTGAGTGAAGGGGTCGGAGCCGGGGCGTTCCGTGTCGAGACGATCACCAAGGTCGGCTATCGCCTGGTCGCCGCCGGCGCCGGCGGGAGGGCCGGCGATTTCGCCCCCGAGGACGCCCCCCTCGCCCTTCCCACCGGCCCCATCGCCGCGCCCGGCCGGCGGCCGACCCTGGCCATCCCCGCCAAGCCGTCGATCGCCGTGCTGCCGTTCAAGAACGTCTCGGGCGATCCGGACAAGGAATATCTCGCCGACGCCATCACCGAGGACATCGTCACCGCCCTCGCGCAATGGCGATGGTTCTTCGTCATCGCCCGCCATTCGAGCTTCACCTACAAGGACCAGGCGGTCGAGGCCGCCCGCATCGGCAATGAGCTCGGCGTGCGCTATCTGCTTACCGGCAGTGTGCGGACGATCGGCGAGCGGATCCGGGTCAATGTCCGGCTCACCGACGCCGTCGACGGCGTCAACCTGTGGGCCGACCGCTACGACCGCGACCTCGCCGGCCTCCTCGCCCTCGACGACGAGATCACCGAACAGGTCGCCGCCTCGATCGAGCCGGCGATCATCGAAATGGAGGGGGTGCGCACGGCCCGCGCCCCGGCCGCCGACTTCAGCGCCCTGGACTGTCTCTACCGCGGCATGTCGCGTCTCAACCGGATGACCTCGGAAATGGACGAGGAGGCGCTCGGCCTCTTTCGCGAGGCGGTTCGCCTCGATCCCGATCTCGCGCTCGGCCACAGCGGCATCGCCCGGGTCCTCTACGGGCGGGCGATCTATGGCGCGGCCTCGGCGCCGATGGACGAGCTCGGCGCCTCGCTGGCCGCCGCCCGCCAGGCGATCAGGCTCGATTCCCGCGACGCCTATGGCTATTTCGCGGCGGCCGGCGCCAGCCTCTATCTCGGCGATCACGCCGGGGCGCTGAGCGACGCCAAGCGGGCCATCGCGCTCAATCCGAGCTTCGCCTACGCCCAGTATCGCCTCGGCCAGGTGCTGATCTTCGCCGGCTCGCCGGACCTGGCCATCGCCCCCATCGAGCGCAGCCTGCGCCTCAGCCCCTACGATCCGCAGGTCGGCCCCATGCTGGAGACCCTGGCGCTCGCCCATTACCAGAACGGCGACTACGCCGGCGCCGCCCGCCACGCCCGCATCGCCGGCCGGGTCGGCGGGGCCGGATCCTCGGTCCTCGCCGCGGCGCTGGCCCGGCTTGGCGAACTCGAGGAGGCCGCGGAGGCCTTCGAGCAGGCCAGCCACACCCGCCGCTCCCCCCAACGCCCCATGCGCGCGCCCTACGCCGACCCCGCCCACCTCGACCACCTGCGCGAAGCCTACCGCCTCGCCGGGATGATGCCGAAACTCTGATCCTAGCGGGGCGTGGGAAGGGCGCTGGCGCTCTGTCCCCCGCCCGCGCTTTGCGGAGGGGATTCAAGAAGGGGACCACGAAGCCGCTCTTCCTCCCTCCCCTTTATGGGGAGGGTGGATCGGCCGGAGGCCGAGACGGGTGGGGTTCGGGCCGCCACCCCATCCATCTGGCTTCGCCAGCCACCTTCCCCATCAAGGGGAAGGAGGGTTAGGAGAAGGCTTCAGCCCGCGGCCAGCGGGTGCCTGTCGGAGGGATAGCGGCTCTTGACGAGTATGGTGATCCCACCCTTGGTTTCGGCCGTATCCGGAGCCTGCCACATGGTCAGCTCATAGTCGTAGCTGGGCGCCCAGGCGAAGGTGATCAGCGTCGGCGGGGTGGTGCTGAGCGCATGGTGGATGGTCGCCCGCATCGCCTCGCTGATGGCGCCGGGCAGCTGGGCCAGGTAGTTACGGAACGCCCGGTGCTCGACGGTTCCGGACGCGGCCGCGAGGCCGGCCAAAGCGTCGGCCATGGACTCGCCGGGCGCGAAGATCGGACCCCGGGCGACGAGGCCCTCGACGTTCGTCTCGCGGAAAGCCGCGTTCAGTTCGATCAGCGTGGTCTGCATTCTCGGCATGAAAATCTAGCTCCCCAATTCGACCGGCGCTCTCGCGTTCGCCCGTCTCACTCGCCAGGTTGGCGTCGTTCAGATACCGGCAAGGGCCGCCGCCTTGTCAAGGGCGCCCGTCCCTCCGTTCTGCTCGGCGGCGATCCTGAGCGCCAGGGCCACGCCAAGCGCGCCTGAATTCGGGCGTTTCGGCTCTCAGGCCGGTTGGGCTTCGCTAGTGCTCCGACGCGTCCTCGATCCCGAGTCTTTTCTTCGTCTTTTCAATCATCATTTTGAAACGAGGGGTCTCGCGCAAGGGGTCAAGATCGGGATCAACCTCGATGAGTCCCAAGTGGAACGCGCCTGAACTCTCGAGCGATCGTTCGAGATGCTTCAAGGCGCCATCCACTTCGCCGAGATAGGTTCCGAGCGCGCAAGCGAAGTTGTACCTCATGCTGAGATTGTCGGGGTCGACCAGGAGCGCACGCTCGATCCATTCTTGGGCGCGACCCGACTGACCCAGCGCTGCGCAACCAATCGCCCCAAAACTCATCGCGGCGCCATTGCTCGGGTCCTGGGCGACCACCTTTTCGGCTTCCGCGACCGTTCTTTCGGCGGCGACCTTTTCCGCTGCGGGATTCTTCAGGGCATGATGGAGGCTGACTAGGCGCCCCCAGGCGTGGCCGTCGGATCCCATCTGCTCCACGGCCTTCTCGAGGTGGGCGACGGCAGCCTCCCATCGCCTTTGGCGCATGGCGACACGCGCCGCCTCCTTGTTGACCTCCCACGAGTCCGGGTCGAGCCTCAGCGCCGTCTCCATTTCGGCGTCGGCCTCTGAAAGTCGCCGCCGGTCCTCCAGTCTGCGAACCGTTGGCAGGTGGGCTTCGGCGATTTGCGGATCAATCGTCAGCGCCGCGTGCGCCGCGGCGTAGCCATCGTCCACCTGACACCGGAAGACGTACTTCAGATTGGATTGAGCCATGGCGAGCAAGGTCCAGGCGGCCGCGTAATAGGGATCGATCTCGACCGCCCGTCCGCATATCCGCATCACACGCTCTTCCCGGCGAAGATCGCCAATATTGCCGGTGACCCAATATTGGCGTGCGAGGAGATAGAGGTTGTAGGCCTCCGCGCTGGCCGTGCCGCGCTGCTCGATCGCCTTCTTCTCCTCGGGCAGCAGCTTAAGCCTCAGGGCAAAAACGATCGCCTTGGAAATCTCGTCCTGGATCGAGAAGATGTCTGTCAGATCGCGGTCGAACCGGTCGGCCCAAAGGTGTCCGCCGGTCTTGCCGTTGACGAGCTGCGCCGTGATCCTCACCTGGTTGCCGGCCTTGCGAACGCTGCCTTCAAGGACGTGGCTGACGCCGAGTTTTCGGGCGACTTCGCGGACGTTCACCGATTGGCCTTTGAACGTGAAGGCCGTGTTTCGGGCGATCACTTCGAGCGCCGAGACCTTCGACAGGTCGGTGGTGATATCTTCGCTGATGCCGTCGCTGAAATATTCCTGCTCGGCGTCGCCGCTCATGTTCTGGAAGGGAAGGACGCATATCGACAGGTCTCGCGCACGCGTCCGTTCGACTTCCCCGGCCGGTTGCACCGAGCCCGCGAGCTCGGCGACGCTGTCAGCCAGCTTGTTCCAACCCGAAGAACTTCCCTGGCCATCCCAGTCCTTGAGGTCTGCGCATTGGATCTGGCCGAAGGGCATCGGCGGCAGGGTTCCGTCGACGCTGGCCTGGACGAGCGTCCGGGCGTTTCTCGCGATGTCCGCTTCGGCTCTCACCCATTGCGATTTTGCCGCCTCGGCGGACCACAGGACCACGACGGCCGCGGCGCCGTTGATCCGCTCCTCGATCACTTCGGCATAGGGCCGATGCGCCGGAAGCTGGTCATCGCGCCAGATCTCGAAGCCAGCAGCCCGAAGGCGGTCTGCGATCATCACCGCGAGCGGCTCGTCTGGCCGCGCATAGGAGATGAAGATGTGCGCCATGACGACGGCCTACTAAAAGGCGCAGCGGCGCTATTCGGCCGTCGTCGGATCGATCATGGACCTCACGCGCGAGATTCTGTTCACCGGAAAGCCGCCTCGCTGGGCATGCTCGCGGATCGCCTCTTCGTCCGGCGCGCGATAGACACAATAGAGCTTGTTGTCGGTCACGTAGCTGTGAATCCACTGGATCTGAGGTCCAAGGTCACGCAGCACGGAACATGACGTCTGCGAGGCCTGCTTCAGGTCTTCCGGACTGAGCTGGCCCGCCCCCGGCATTTCCCGCTCGATCACCCACTGGGGCATAAGTTCTCCCGTCGTTTCTCAATGGAGTAATCCTCCATAGCACCCACTGGAAAAAATGTCCGCAATGCGGCGGCGGGCCACCCTTCGTGTGCGGATGGGAGGGGTTTGGGGCCAGGGTTTCCGCCGCGCGCTCAGTCCCGCGATCACCGGGCCAAAGCCATTTTTTCCGAGGCCTGGATCTCCCCCGCGAGCGAGGTGAGTACTGCCGAAGGCCGGGAAGGGCGCACGCCGGATCTCCGTTCCCGCGCCCCTTCCGCACGGCGCGCCCAGTTAGGCTGCCCGCACCAGGACCGGCGTCAGGCGCGTCGGTGCTGGCCACGTTTCCCGATTGTCGCCGGCGCCGCTACGCGTGAAACGGGCCATGGCGGCGCCGAGCGGCTGGTTCTTGGCCAGGGAGCCGAGGTCCACGGCGTCGTCAGTGAACCAGGCCTGGGCGGCCGCGGCCGTATCGCTCATAGGCCACGGAGTGCTCCCTGGGTGGGGGTGTGCCACGCGCACGGTCGGTTCTTCTGGCCTTCCTCCCGGCCTTCCAGGTGCTCGCGGCGCCAAAGATAGCTGTAGCGGATGACGAGGCCGGGGACCGGCTCAGGAAACGCCACCCTGCCTCACTTGCGATCGACGTCGCCCGCCGTGTACTCGGGGGGAGAGGGGGGAGACCGGACCGCCTCGATCCACTCGTCGGAAGCCTGCGCCGTGAGGCCGACATGCCGATCGCGACGCTTAAGTCGCTCCCACTCTTCGACCGGAAGGACGACCAGGCTGTCGTGTCCGTGCTTCGTGATCACGACGGGCTGGCGCCGAGCTTTGTCGCTCAGCAGGCCAAAAGCGTTCTGAAACTCGCTCGCGGTCACGCGCGTGGTCGCGTCCATGGGGCGCCTCTCAACTACCAACTCGCTAATATGGAGAAAATCGCTAATAGTTCAACATCAGTCGGTGACTGGGCTAGTGCCGGGGACGCAGTCGGTTTACCTCCCTTGGTTGTCCCCCATCTGAAGGCGAGCTACCCTAGGAAGATCGCCACCCACGGCCGCCGCACGAACCTTAGATACGCCGTCCTGACGCGGGCAAGAACAATGTTGGCGACGCCCTCGGCGGTCCAGGCCCAGAGTGGAATCCAACCAAAGACGAAGTTGGGGAACGGCCGCCTCCGGCATGCCTGACGGGGCTCCAGTTGGGCTAGTTTTCTTCTTCTTCGAGCGCGTGCCGAACCTCAGGCAACGGGTCCTTGGGCGCGAGAGCCAGCCAAGAGTCCGCCCCCAGCCCACCCGCGCCGGCATCGACCAGGGCTCTCGCCAAGCGTACACACTGCAGACGTACGACAGACACTACTCCAGCCTCGATACTGGCGGGGTCAATCCGAACGTAAGAGGTCTCCTCGACTAGCTCGTTCAGGAGGCCATTGAGGCGGTCGAGCTGGTCGCCGCTGAGAAGTCCTGCCACCACGAATGCGCGGAGCGCTTGGAGTACCGCATAGAGACCGGTCCACTGCCGAGCTTCGACGGCGATCAGTAGTCGCTCGGCCATAATCGCTGGTATGGTTCTGGTGGACAGTTTGATCCAAGCGATCAGTGCCTGCGCGGCTCCCTGCACATATTCCGCCTTGTCGGCGAACAACCCCTGCCGCAGGCGCTCGGCAATCTCGGTCCGGCGCTCGGGCAGCATGTCCACGAAGCAAATCAAGGCCTTCAGCGCCATGGGGTCGCGGACCTCGTCGAGGAACGCCATGACCGCCGTTGCCCGATCGTCGGTGAGATCGGCCGGCGCGAGCGAAGGTGTGATGAGATTGCTGAGCGCGCCAGCGATAGCCCGAGCCTTTCGCTCCTCGTCGATTCCCACGAGCGCTTTTGTTATCGGACTGTCGAATTCTCTAGCGCGCCAACCGACCAAGTGATCGAAAAGCCCAACCGCTTGCGCTGGTGTCGGAAACATCTTCGATCCAGTGAAGGCCCAAATTGCCTCCACACCCGCAAGATCCACCCGAGTTTCGGGAACCTCGAAGCACGCCTCGGAAAGATGTTGCTCGACGTCGACCCCTTCGGGGCGCGGAAGCCACAGAAGGGCACTGGCGTAGAACGGTTCAGGATCGGGAACGGGCAGCTCGCCGTCGATTGACTGCGGCCAAAACAGTCTGCCCAGCCGTTCCGATTCCGGCCCAGAGAGTAGGTCCTGTTGTGCCAGAATTCCGAGCCGGAGTTTCGCCTCCGACCGATCGGGCCCACCCTCGGCTTTTCTTAGCAGTCGCGAGATGGCCCCATCCCAAGCCTCAAGAGGACGAGGCTTGCCCAGTTTCACTCGTCGAAGCCACTCCGAGGGCCGTGGGAAGGGCAATCCTTCCTGAAACCCCGCTTCGGCTGGCGTCGGAAAGTCGAGCGTTCGGGCGATCCAGTCTCCGCGCCTGTTGGAGGCCATGGCCTCCCAACTGAACTTCGCTAGATTGGCCACTGATCCCGATAACCAGTGATGCCGGCAGGCACGGTCCGACCCAATCTCGAGTGCGAACGTAGGCAATTTCTGCGGTCCCACTGTCAGCGCAGAGGCTGAACCGAGCGAGCAACTCGATGAGCAGGCCTAGCCTTTGCACTGATGACCAGCGCACCTGATTGGCCCCAAGGCGACCACGCCAAAATGCGATTTCCCGGTAGAGGGCGGCGACAACTTCGACCCTTATGCCAGCCGGCGCTGCCGCTACTGCAACGCGGCCAAAGGCGCTCTCAACAATGGGATCAGATCGTCCGCGCAGCATGCTGACAAGACGCAACCAATCGTAGGTCTTGGCCCGGTCGGTCAAGGCGGCGATGTCCTTGGCCTGATCCCCCAGGACGTCGACAAGTTCGAGATGGATTGGCACGCCGGCATCTTCCACCAAGCGCCGAAACGTGTGCTCCGGGCCCGTCATGTCGGACACCATGTGCACGGTACGCGACGGGTCGTCATAGTTTCCCGGCTCGAACCGTGGCCTTCGCACCTTCGCCAGACGTTGCTTCTCGACGGCCTCACGCAGATCGTCCGCGATTCCCTTGCACAATTCCCAGGGATCGCAGTGTGAGATGCGGAATTCCTCAGTCCACGGAGTAAAGCTGCTCAACTGGTTCCGTTCGAGCACCCTGGCCAGCCATGCCGCCCACGCGCGTCGCGACATTATCCAGACGGACTCTCGATCCTGGCGTTGACGTCGGCGCAGCTCGGCAAGAGTTTCGGCGACGTCGGCTTGTGCCCGCTCCACGTCGCCGGCGGAGACGCGCAGAGACGCGCGACGGAGGCCCCACGCGGGATCGCGGCCTCGGATCGCATTAACCAGCTTGTCGACGGTGGCGAGGTCGCGTCGATCACGCGCCTGAAGTGCCCGTTGGTAGGCGGCTTCGGCCCGTTCTTCACCGCCTTCCGGCGCGTGCGTTTCAATCACCGAGATCCAACGGTCGAACGCAGAATCGTCGTCGTCGAACCGGGCGTGGGACGCTAGAATGACGGCTAGAGCCAGTTGTTCAGTTTTTGACAATCCGCAGATGATTCCAGGGTCAGCGAATGGCGCTGCGAGTTTGGCGACTTCTGGGTCCAGCCGGCGAAGGCTGGTGTGCTTGCGCCAAACGTACTCGAAGAGCACCGCGGCGCGCTCCTCTTCGGAAAGTGCCTTGAGATTGGCGGCTGTGGGCCAATCCGGCGCGTGATGCTGGCTCAGAGGTCTCCACAGGTCTTGAGGGCAGATCAACCACCCAGGATAGGTTTCACGTTCCTTGCGCCACCTGACGACCTCTGATCGATAGACTATTGCGGCGGCGCTTGGATCCCGCTGGGTGCGAAACGGATCGTCAGCGGATTCCTCAGGACGAGGCGGGCTCGCCGGCGCCCAGTCCCAGACAGGCTTGGGCTTGGCGTTGTGTAGATAGTCCAAGAATCTATCGGTCGCGTTACCTTGCTGAAGGCCCAATTCTAGATCAGCGACCAGCGGAGCAAGGTCGATCGGCGCGATGTTGCGGACCTCAAGGTATTTGCGCTTGGCAGCGCTCAGTTTCAGGAGGCCGATGAGATAGATGCGCCGCGTGCTCGATCCCAGATGGTCCCGCACCCATCCCGACCATTGCAGGAAGTTCGGATCGTCGCCGGAGAATCCAAGAAGGCAAAGCTCGTTTTCTACGAACGACTGCCGGGCGAAATTCACGAAGGCGGCATGCTGGGCCGGGTATGCCCTGTAGTCTTCCTCCGCGATGACGAAGTGGTCCGAAGTCCCAATCGAACCATGCAGCTTGACGATGCGGGGCGCACGAGCGTGGGTCAGGTCGGACTCCAGGTTGACCGCTTCGTAGCTGAATTCGTTGATCTCCTGCCCGGCGCGCTCCAGCAGGGTGTCATAGTTGGTCGTGAGCACGTCCGACCAAGGCAGCTCCAAGAGTTGTAGGTGAGCGGCGCCCGGGGTCCAGGCGGTGTCGAGTATCTGGTCGCGCACGAAGTCGTCGAGTGCGGCCTGACCGAACAGAGCCCTGTATTCCTCGGCCAGCTTCAACGGATCGGCCGGCGCGAGTTTGTGGTCGGCGCCGTAGAGCTTGGCCAGCATCGTCTTCGCCAGGTCGCGCCAGAGCGGTGGGGGCGCCGTGTGGGGCGACGCCAACACCGCGTTGAGGCTGAAGCCGGCGCCGACGAACACCGTCGCTCGCCGCCGCCATAGGGCGTCGACGATCTGTCGTATCGCCGCGAAATCCGGCAGGTCCTCGATCTTCATCGCCTGTCGACCTTTAGCATGTTGCAGGCCAGGAGCGGGGCGAGGGCGGCAGGGGCGATGATGAGCTTCACGGCATTCCTCAGGATGTCACGACGGCGGGTCGATATCCAAGTTCCGGTATCCAACGGAATACCCCGTCCTCAAGCGCGCAAGTCGTTGGAATCTGATATGACCCTCATCGCGGAGGCCGTATGAACTCCGCGGAACTGAAGGCAAATTAGACTGAGCGATAACGAAGCGACATCGGGCGCAAAGCCGCCTCCATCGCAGCTGCTCCAAACGTCACGCAAGTTCTTGCGGCCGATGAACAGACGGTGGGATATCTTAGTCGCGCACGTGGTCTTCGGCTATCATCGCGTCGCTTCTTGGTTCGGAAACAAGTTTCGTCGGCAAGGGGGTTGGCTGGCGTTCGGACTCCTATTCCTGGTCGCCGTCGCGTTGCAGGCGTCGCTGCCGATCTGCCAAAAGATCGTCGGCCCCTACTTCTCGACCGACGCGCGGTTCGGGGTGCTGAGAAACTTCATGCTCACCGTCGGTGGAGCGCTCATCGGCGCGACCGCAATCGCTTTGTCGTTCGTGCTGTTCGCCATGCAAGTGAACGTGACGCGGATGCCGCAAGGCCTCTTCCGCCGCTTGAGTTCGGACTGGCGGCTCCTGTTGGCCTTCATAGGCACATTCGCGATTGCGGTAGCGGTCGCCGCGGCCTCGCTTAGCTCGGATGCGAGCTACGCGGCCGCGCTGCTCATCGGCAGCTTCGAGGCGATCGCCCTGACGCTCGTATTGTTTGCTTATGCTTACCGGCGCGCGCTCAGGCTGATTGCCCCAATCGAGCAGCTCCAGATCATTCTTTCCGACGCGCAGGCTGACATCAGCCGCTGGGAGCGCAGAGCAGTGCGTGCGGCCGTGCTCATCAAGCTCCCTGAGGAGGTGGAGTCCGAATCGCCAAAGGATCGGCCAGACTTGGCGCGCATGACGTTCTTTCAGGGCAACCCTGCCTGGAACCAGTCGGTCACGCGTGGCATCCGCTACGCGACGGCATACTCGCGGTATTACGCCCAGCAGGGCGACCACGAGGTGAGCGGGGCCGCGCTCCAGACCATCGTGAATCTCAACCTCCTCTATGTGCGGGCCAAAGGACGAACCTTCTTCGCGAATACTCCGTTGATAGAAAGCCCTCTGGTCACGGACGGAGTGATCAACAACAGTCTGGAACAGATCAACCAGAACGTCCGGATCGCCTTGTCGCGTGATGACCATCAGCAGGTCGAGGAGAACCTGCGGACGTTCGCCGCCCTTTGCAGCACCTACTTGGGAATCGACTACGCTGGCATGGGCCGGTCGAAGACCCATGCCCTGATTGCTGCTTTCTACCTCAGCGACGCGGTGCAATCGGTCGTTGCTAAGGACATGCCGGACGTCGTGATGGAAGGCGTCCGGATCATGGGAACCGAGGCCATCGCGTTCATATGCCGGTCAAACCCGATCGATGCAGTCGGCCTTATCGACAGGATCGGCGTGCTGGGATGCGTGGGGATCGCCCAAGAGAAGCTACGCCCGGTCACCCAAACCGCGATGGACCAGCTAGCGATGATTACCCTCTACATTCTCCAGGTGGACCAGCATCGGGTGGACTTCACCTTCGACAATGTCCGTGAGAGCGCATTGTTAATCGCGAAGCTGTTCTTGAACGTGCCGGATCAACCATTCGCGTCGGCCCACAGCGTTTACCTCGGGCCTTACTATTCGAGCACCAGTGACAGCTCTCTCCGGACCCGTCTCATCGGTCTGGTCAACGAGCTTACCAAGGACGGTGTCGACCGGGCAGCGGGCGAGAATATCACCTCAAACTTGGCCAATTGGTCGGAGAATCTCGCCGAGACTCAGAAGGAGCTGTTGCTGCTCGCGGTGGAGAAGCGGTCGCACTTCACTTTCGACATAATCACCTGGATCGTCGGCGTGACCGAGATACTGCTGGCTACGGCCAAGGGCCCGGCGGCACGCGACCACGACAAAGAGAAATTGCGCGAGAATGCGCTACACCTGATTTGCACTTTGTCCTGGCTACCGAGGGACAAGGAGTCGGCGACGTTCCTAGAGAACTTTCGCGTGGTCGATTCTCTGTTTGAGGCCGCCATGGACGCCCGAAGGCGGGATGCCGAAGAAGTTTCCGACGCAGCGCGCAAGATGATTCTGCGATGGGGGATGGAAGCCGGGGCAGTCGCTACTGGGTGGGCGACCCTTGAAAAATCGGTTCTTGCGCTGGCGGCGTTGGCCCTCCCCGAAAATGCGCAGATCGACCAACTGAAACTCGAGCTGATCCGCGCGTTGAGTGCGTCCACGGTGCCCAGCCCGGAGCGGCGTAGCAGCACCGCGCGAGGGCTGCGTAACACGGCGCGGGAGCTGAGAGCTCGGCCCTACACGATCGATCCAGTGGCTCGGGAGCTCGGGCGCCATGACCGGCCAGCGGTCCGCGCATTGTTGAATGAACTAGCAGACTTGATGAACCCGCCGACGACCGAAGAGCCCGCACTTATGACGGAGGGATAGGATCATAGGGCCTGAGGAATCGACGCCTACGCAAGGTTCGGCGTCTGGTATAGGAAGCCGTGGGCGACGCGAGATACCAACGCTTCTACGAACGCGACGAAGCGCGGCGGGCGACAATGGCGCCTGCCCAGGCCGTGCTCGGCGCATTTCTTGGACTCATGATGCCGGTGAGTTACAGCGGCAAGCTCTACCTAGTCCGTGAGCTGCAAAGATTCGGCGTGGATACGTCGGCGTTCCCGGAACAATGCCTTAGACGCCTTACCGAAACGGTAGTCGCACAGTGCAAGTTCATGAGCAAAATCAGGCGGCGGCCCTGGCGCGCGGAGCTGACAAGCAGCTTCGAGGGAACAGCCCTGCTAATCGCGTATCACCTGAGCGGTGATCGAAAGGACTTCAGCCTCCCGGACACCTACGCGGACATTCTGAGCGACTACGGCATAGCGTTCGGCTCTGCTCCCGGCGGCCCGATCTCGAATGACTGGACGGGGCTCTAGGGTTCGCTTTCAGGGCTCACCGACGCTCAACCGAAACTTTCGACTGCAGCTGCGACAAACTCACTCTCGGCATGCTGATGGCGGCGCTGCGGCTCGGGGTATACGTATACTGTCGATGCACTCCTCTTCGAACTGGAGGCGGGCTGAGGCGGCGCGCCTCGCACTGATCGAAGAGCCAATCCCCCCAACTCACTCCTGCGGAGGTGAGTGGATATGCCGTCGACCTATCGCTCACGTGTCGCCGGTGATTGCCGCTGGGGTGACTCATCGGCTCTGGGAAATGGTGGACCTGATTGCGGTCCTCGAAGCCACGGAAGGGACGCCCGCGACGCGCTGCCCTTACCAGAAGCGGGAAATGGCATGACGAAGGATATGCAAGCGCGTCTAACGGTATGGCCCGTCACCGCGCTCGCATTCCTGGGCCACGGCTATCTGGATTATCAAGCTCTGCCCCTTCAGCGGAACTTGCAGAACTGGCTGGAGATCGGACACTCGTGGTCCCACGGCTCGGCGCGATGGGCGGCGATCTTGCTGGGGCTTCCGCTCTTTGCGTTATTCCTTGCGGGAATCCTTTTGATCGTTCGCGTGAGCGCCATCGCGTTCAAGGCGATCACGAATGGCTGGCTCTAATTCAAACTGCCCCACTACCCGACGGCCCTGCTGATGGCCGCCCTGCGGCTCGGGGCGCCACTATGCTGTCGACGAATTCCGTCGACGCATTCCGTGAGCGGCCTTGTCCTTGCCGTCGTCTGGCGCGGCGTCGTCAGCCTCCCCCGTCAGCACCTCGTGACGTGCACGGCGTGACCGATGACGTCGGCGGGGCGATTCATACCGTCAGGACTCTTGGGCGTGTCGACGCCGCCACTCCAATCGCGCTTTCCGTTCCACCCGATCCATGCCAAGCTTTATGCCAATCTTGAACAGCGGGATGAAGATAACCCTGGTCGCCCAGATGCCGACGTAGACCTCAAAGCCCATCCAATTATGCGACCGCCGACCCAACGCTGCGAAAGCGAGACCAATGGCGATCGCCAGGAAAACGCCGATGATTTGGTTTCTTCTGGACGGCGATCCGTCTGGCACCGAACGGGTTCCCTGCTTTGCGCTAAGCATATAAGAGCCCTGGTCCTCACGCGAGCGCGACGTCAAGCCTTAGGATTTAGACACTGAGGCAGTCCCCGGCTCGGCCCCGCCTTCGCGGCGCCACCCCGTTCTGCTAGCGGTGAGCGGCGTTCATCGCTTAAGGCTCCAGTCCATGCCTCCCTATCGCTCCCGCACCACCACCCACGGCCGCAACATGGCCGGCGCCCGCGGCCTGTGGCGCGCCACCGGCATGAAGGACTCCGATTTCGGCAAGCCGATCATCGCGGTGGCCAATTCCTTCACCCAGTTCGTCCCCGGCCACGTCCACCTGAAGGACCTCGGCCAGCTGGTCGCCCGCGAGATCGAGCGGGCCGGCGGGGTCGCCAAGGAGTTCGACACCATCGCCGTGGACGACGGCATCGCCATGGGCCACGACGGCATGCTCTATTCCCTGCCCTCGCGCGAGCTGATCGCCGACAGCGTCGAATACATGGTCAACGCCCATTGCGCCGACGCCCTGGTGTGCATCTCCAATTGCGACAAGATCACCCCTGGGATGCTGATGGCCGCCCTGCGCCTCAATGTCCCGGCCGTCTTCGTCTCCGGCGGGCCGATGGAGGCCGGCAAGGTCCAGCTGGCCGGGGCCCCTAGCCGCAAGATCGACCTCATCGACGCCATGGTCGCCGCCGCCGACGAGGCGGTTTCCGACGAGGACGTCCAGATCATCGAGCGCTCGGCCTGTCCGACCTGCGGCTCGTGCTCGGGGATGTTCACCGCCAATTCGATGAATTGCCTCACCGAGGCGCTCGGCCTCTCCCTGCCGGGCAACGGCACGACGCTCGCCACCCACGCCGACCGCGAGGCCCTGTTCCTGGAGGCCGGGCGGGTGATCGTCGGCCTGGCCCGCCGGTGGTACGAGCACGACGACGCCAGCGCCCTGCCGCGCTCCATCGCCAGCTTCGCCGCCTTCGAAAACGCCATGACCGTGGATATCGCCATGGGCGGCTCGACCAACACGGTCCTGCATCTGCTGGCCGCCGCCCACGAGGCGGAGGTGGATTTCACCATGGCCGACATCGACCGGCTGTCGCGGCGCACCCCGTGCCTGTGCAAGGTCGCCCCGTCCAAGGCCGACGTCCACCTCGAGGACGTCCACCGGGCCGGCGGGATCATGGCCATCGTCGGCGAGCTCGACCGGGCCGGGCTGATCCATGCCGAGGCCCCCACCGTGCACAGCGCCACCTTCAAGGAGGCGCTCGACCGCTGGGACATCGCCCGGGCGCCGGGCGAGGCCGAACAGCGCTTCTATCGCGCCGCG
>DASZKO010000017.1:0-1797 GCA_035605655.1 Caulobacteraceae bacterium
CTGGCGGCCAGGAACTGGTGGATCAGGGAAAAGCTCTCGGGCGTGACGGCGCCGGCCGGGTTCATTCTGGGGAAGGCCTTCAAGTGAGGGGCGTTGCGCCACGCTGCGCGCGATGCCGCTAACCGTTGGTTAAACTATGGCGCCTTGGCCTTGAGAAAAGGCGCGAGTCGGGCCGCCAGCAAGGCCGGCGGACGCCGGGCCGCGCCGCCCGGACGGATGCACGCCGCCTCGACTTCGGCCTTTGCGATGACCGCCTCGTCGCGGGTGATGGCCTGGGCGATGAAGAGGCGCGGGCCGCGGATCGCCTCGAAGCTCGTGCGCACGGTGAGGGCGTCGTCGATCCGCGCGGCGGCGAGGAAATCGACGGCGAGGCGGGTCACCGTGAAGGCGGCCGGGTCGGGGCCGGCGAGGAGCTCGGCGTGGTGGACCCCGGCGCATCTGAGGGCGTCCGAGCGCCCGCGCTCGAAGAACCGCACCAGGGCCCCGTGATAGACCACCCCGGTGAAGTCGGTGTCCTCGTAATAGACCCGCACCGCCAGCCGATGCTCGCGGCCGAAGAACGCCCCGGCGGAGGGGTCCACTAAATCCTCCCCCGCGCGGCGGACGTGAGACGAGGGGAGATTGGGTGAGGGGCCGCGCCGGCGTTCACCGCCAGCGGTCGATCAGAAAATCGTCCACCGAGGCGCCCGCGCGGCCGCTCGTCAGACGGGCGCTGATCTCCTGAGCCCTGGAGATCAGCCTATCGACCAAGCCGTGGCGACGGCGCACCTCCGCCGACAGGCTGAGCCGACCTTCGGCGGTGAGGGTGGCTCGGTCCATGGAAGCTGATTATGGCCCGCCCCGGGGGACTGGCAAGGTGTCCCGCCTTTGAGTTCAAACAAAAATCCTCCTCCCCCTGGATGGGGGAGGTGGCCTCGCGAAGCGAGGTCGGAGGGGGTGGCGGCGCGGACCCCACCCGTCTCGCGCTGCGCGCGATCCACCCTCCCCATGAGAAGGGGAGGGAGGAAGCGGCCATCGCCGCCCTCACCCTTCCTCGTCGAAGAGCTGCGCCTGGGCGGGGAGGGCGGAGGGGGCGGTGAGGCCGAGGTGCAGCCAGGCCTTGGCGCAGGCCAGGCGACCGCGCGGGGTGCGCTGGATGAAGCCCTGCTGGAGGAGGAAGGGTTCGACGACGTCCTCCACCGAATCGCGCGCTTCGGCCAGGGCGTAGGCCAGCGTCTCGACCCCGGCCGGGCCGCCGCCGTAATTGTCGATGAGGGCTTTGAGGTAGCGGCGGTCCAGCGCGTCCAACCCCGCCGCGTCGACTTCCAGGCGGGCCAAGCCGCTGGCCGCGCCGCGCCGGTCGATGGTCGCGGCCCCCTCGGCGGCGGCGAAGTCGCGCACCCGGCGCAGCAGGCGCCCCGCCACCCGCGGCGTTCCGCGCGCCCGCCCGGCGATCTCGGCCGCCCCGTCGGGGGCGAGCGCCAGGCCCATCTTGCGGGCCACCTGGGCGAGCATCCGCTCCAGCTCGGCCGGGGTGTAGAAGTCGAGGCGGATGGGAATGCCGAAGCGGTCGCGCAGGGGGGTCGCCAGGAGCCCGGCCCGGGTCGTCGCCGCGACCAGGGTGAAGGGGGCCAGGTCGATGCGGATCGACCGCGCCGAGGGCCCCTCGCCGATGATGAGGTCGAGGGCGTGGTCCTCCATGGCCGGGTAGAGGATCTCCTCGACGTTGGCGGCCAGGCGGTGGATCTCGTCGATGAAGAGGACGTCGCGCGGCTCGAGGTTGGTGAGGATGGCGGCGAGGTCCCCGGCCTTGGCCAG
>DASZKO010000052.1:0-20144 GCA_035605655.1 Caulobacteraceae bacterium
CGCGGGGCCGCCCCATCGGTCGCCCGCCACATGTCGACCACCGGCGGATGATCACCGTGCTGCTTTTCGGCCGCCTGAGCGATCTCGCCGGCTGGCGCGAGCAGGCGATCGAACCGGTCCCGCTTACCCTTTCGGCCCTGAAGGATCAGCTCGCCCGCCGCTGGCCGCGGCTCGGCGACGCCCTGGCCTGCCCGGGCGTCCAGGCGGCCATCGACAAGGCGGTGGTTCGCGGCGATCCGCGCCTCGCGGCCGGGGCCGAGGTCGCCTTCATGCCCCCGATGAGCGGCGGATGATCCGCCTTACCGACGATCCCTTCGAACCCGGCGCGGAGCTCGCCGCATTTTGCGCCGGCCGCACCCGCTCGGGCGCGGTGGCCAGTTTCGTGGGCCTGGCGCGCGGCGAGGCCGGGGCGCAACCGGTCCTCGAACTCGAGTCCTGGGCGGAATTCACCCTCGCCGAGATCGAGAAGATCGCCGCCGAAGCCACCCGCCGTTTCGACCTGCACGATGTGGCCGTGATCCACCGGGTCGGCGAGATGGCCGCCGGCGAGGCGATTGTCCTGGTCATGACCGCCGCCGCCCACCGCCGCGAAGCCTTCGAGGCCTGCGACTTCCTGATGGACTACCTGAAATCGCGCGCGCCGTTGTGGAAGAAGGAACATGGCCCCGGCGGCCCGCGGTGGGTCGAGCCCACCGAGCGCGACCTCGCCGACGCCAGGCGATGGCAGCCATGAGCGGCCTCGACGTGGGCGGGCGGCTCGATGCTGGCGCTGCCTTCACCCCGGTTCGCGTGGCCGTGCTCACGGTCTCCGACACCCGCGACGAGGAAAGCGACACCTCCGGCCATCTCCTCGCCGAACGGGTCACGGCGGCCGGCCATGTCCTCGCCGACAAGGACATCGTCGCCGACGACATCGAGGCCATCCGCACCCGGATCAAGTCGTGGACGGGTTCGGGCGAGATCGACGCCATCGTCACCACCGGCGGCACCGGCCTCACCGGCCGCGACGTCACGCCCGAGGCCATCGAGCCCCTGCTCGACAAGCGCATCGACGGCTTTTCCATGGTCTTCCACCTCGTCAGCTACCAGTCGGTGGGCCTCTCGACCCTGCAGTCGCGGGCGTTGGCCGGCCTCATCGACGGGGTCTTCGTCTTCTGCCTGCCGGGCTCCAACGGCGCGGTGCGCGACGGCTGGGACAAGGTCATCGCCGCCCAGCTCGACAGTCGCCATCGGCCCTGCAACATGGTCGAGCTGATGCCCCGGCTCGGCGAGCGATGAGCCGCCTGACCCATCTGGACGATGAGGGCCGGGCCCGGATGGTCGATGTCTCGGCCAAGCCGGCCAGCCACCGCGAGGCGACCGCCGCCGGCCGCGTGCGGATGAGCCCGGCGACCCGGGAGCTGGCCCTCGCCGGAGGAGGGCGCAAGGGCGATGTGCGGGCCGCCGCCGAGATCGCCGGGGTGATGGCCGCCAAGCGCACCGCCGATCTCATTCCCCTCTGCCATCCGCTCGCGCTCAGCCGTATCGAGGTCAGGGTCGAGCCCGACGAGGCGGGCCTGGCCGTGACCGCCGTCGTCGGAACGACCGGCCCCACCGGCGTGGAGATGGAAGCGCTCACCGCCGTCGCCGTCGCCTGCCTGACGATCTACGACATGTTGAAGGCGGCCGAGCGTGGCATGGTCGTCGAGGCCGTGCGCCTCGTCGAGAAGCGCGGTGGCGCCTCGGGGGACTGGCGCGCTCCATGAAGCTGATGAGCGTGGCGGCGGCCCGGGCGCGGATGCTGGCCCGCGCCGCCCCCCTCGGCATCGAGGCGGCGCCGCTCGCCGAGGCTTTCGGCCGGACGCTGGCCGCCGACATCGCCGCCGGGCGCGACCAGCCGCCCTTCGCCGCCTCGGCCATGGATGGCTGGGCGGTGCGCGCCGCCGATACGCCGGGGACCCTCGAGATCGCCGGCGAGAGCGCCGCCGGCCATGGCTTCGCCGGAGCGGTGGGCAAGGGCGAGGCCGTGCGCATCTTCACCGGCGCCGCCATCCCCGCCGGCGCCGATACGGTGGTCATCCAGGAAGAGGCCGAGCGCGCCGGCCAAACCGTATCGGTCGGCGCCGCCGAAGCCGGCCGTCACATCCGCCCGGCCGGACAGGATTTTCGCGCCGGCGATGTCCTCCTGACGGCCGGCTCGCGTCTCGACGCCTGGCGCCTCGCCCTGGCCGCGGCGGCGGGCGGGGCCCAGATAAGCGTCGCTCGCCGCCCCCGCGTCGCGATCCTGGCCACCGGCGAGGAGATCGTCGAGCCCGGCGCGGCCGCTGGTCCGCACCAGATCTACAATTCCGGCTCCAGCGCCCTTTCCGCCCTCGTCGCCTCGTGGGGCGGCGAGGCGGCGAGCCTGCCGATCGCCGGCGACGACGCGAAGGCGATCGCGCTGGCCGTGGCCGGGGCCGGCGGCGATCTCGTGATCACCATCGGCGGGGCCTCGGTGGGCGACCACGACCTCGTCAAGCCAGCCCTCGCCACGCTCGGCCTCGCGCTCGAGGTGGAGAGCATTGCGCTGCGGCCCGGCAAGCCGACCTGGTTCGGGGTGCTCGGCGACGGTCGCATGGTCCTCGGCCTCCCGGGCAATCCGGCTTCGGCGCTCGTCACCGCCGAGCTCTTCCTGCGCCCACTCATCGCCGCCTTGCTGGGGGCCGATCCGGTTTTGCCGATTTTCGCCGCCAAGGCCGGGACGGCCCTTCCCGCCAACGGGCCGCGCGAGCACTGGATGCGCGCCCGCCTGGCGCACGGGGCCGGGGGCGAGATCATCGCCCACCCCTTCGCCGATCAGGATTCCTCCCTCATCACCGTCTTCGCCCAGGCCGACGCCCTTCTGCGCCGCGCGCCGGGCGCTGGAGTCGTGACGGCGGGCGAGTCAGTGGACGTCCTGGCGCTCGCGCGGCTATGACGGCGACCTCACGCGAGGGGATCTAGATGCTGGCCCTAGTTTTGGCGTTCACCCTGCCCCTGTTGGGTCACCACCACGGGGCCCACAGGCCCAAGGCCGCGCCGGTCGTCCATCGCTTCGGCTATGTGCACGGCTGGCGCTACGTGATCTCGGAGGACGCCTTCACCGGCCAGCTCTCCTGCGCCCTCTTCGGCCATGGCATGCATGTGCGCAACCAGTCGGTGATCTTCGAGCTGGGATCGGGGGTGGAGACCACCCACGCCGTCTACCGCCTCGACGCCGGCCAGCCGCATCCGGTGTCCGCCGGCTTCACCGAGGACGAGAGCCACGGCATCTTTCCCGAGCGCGGCTTCATCGACGACAAGAACGGCGGCGAGACGGTGCTGCCCCTCCACTACCTGACCGGCGCCCGCCACATCTGGATCCGCGCCACGCCCAAGTACAGGCCGGTGGATTTCGACCTCAAATATCTCACCCAGGCTATGGCGGTGGCGAGGCTGAGAGGCTGCCCCGCCTGGGTGATCTGACGACCTAACCTGCCGCTACGGCGCCCCGCACCTTTTCGGTGATCTGGGCGAGCACCGCCACGGCCACTTCCCACGGGGCCTTGCCGCCGATGTCGAGGCCGATGGGGGTGATCAGGCGGCCGATCTCGCCTTCGCCGAGGCCGGCCGCAGCCAGAGCCGCGGCCCGTTCGGGCGCTCGCCGCCGCGCCCCGAGCGCGCCGACATAGAAGGCCGGCGAGGGCAGGGCGGCGATCAAAGCTTCGTGGTCCAGCGCCGCATCGTGGGTCGCCACGGCCACCGCCGTCCACGGATCCAGACCGACGGCGCCCAGGGCCTCGCCGGGCGGCTCGCGGCGATAGGCGACCCCGGCGAGCGGCGGCGGCTCGATGGGTCCCCGCGGCCGCACCAGGGTGGTCTCCAGGCCGGCCTGGGCGGCGAGACTGGCGATGGCCAGAGCCGTGGGGTCCGCCCCGACCACGACGAGGCGGATCGCCGGCGGGTAGAGGCGCGGCCAAGCTCCGGGCCAGGGGGCGGGCGGATCGCTCGCCGGACCGCATGCCCGCCGCCGCCCGTCGCTCAGCCACAGGGCCGGGATGCGCGCCCTGGCGAGGGCCAGCAGCTTCGCCGCCGCTTGATCATCGGGTCTCACCGCTTCCAGCAGAACCTCGACGCGCGAGCCGCACAGGAGGCGGATGTCGGGCCACGGGCTTCCCTCGCCATAGACGAGGCGGGCCGGATCGCCGCTGGCCAGCACCGCCTGCGCATGAGCGGCGATGTCGCCTTCCAGGCAGCCGCCGGAGAGGAATCCCGCCGCCTTTCCCGCCCCGATGACCATCTGGGTTCCCGCCGGCCTGGGCCCGCCGCCGTCCAGGGCCACGATGGTCCCCAGCGCCGCGCTCGCCCCCGCCGCCAGAATTGCGCCGAGGGCCGGGCGGATGTCGTCGGCGAAGCCGTAGAGCGGCCAGTCGGGGAGGGTCTGCGTCATCGCGACAAGGTTAACCAAGCCTCAAAACCCTCGATACGGCTTATTTACGCTTGGCGCCCATGATGGCCCTCTCGCCGCTCGTCCGGATGCCATTGCTTGCGCCCTCATCCCCTGATTTCGAAGCTCGGCCTCGGGACCGCCCAGTTCGGCCTCGACAGCGGCGCGCCCACCCGCGGCCGCGCCCCCGAGGCCGAGGTGCGCGAGATTCTCGGCATCGCCGGCAAGGCCGGGGTCAGCGTGCTGGACACCGGCGCGGCCTCCGTCCACGGCGAGAGCATCCTGGGTCAGGTCATGCCGCGACCCGCCCCGTTCAAGATCACCGTCAAGGCGGCTCGCGGCGACAAGGGCCCCGACTTCGTCGAGCAGGAGGCCCGCGCCGCCCTGGCCCGCCTGGGCCTGGTGCGCGCCGACGCGATCATGGTCCAGGCCGCCGGCGACCTCTTTGCGCCCTACGGCAAGGCCATGTGGCAGCGCCTGCTCGACTTGCGCGAGGCCGGCCTCTTCGAGCGGGTCGGCATCAGCGCCTACGCCTCCGATGATCCCGCCGGCCTCGCCCGCCGCTTCGGCCCCGACCTCATCCAGGCCCCCGCCAGCCTGCTGGACCAGCGCCTGCTCGTCGACGGCAGCCTCGCCGCCGTCCGCGACATGGGCGTTGAGGTCCATCTGCGCTCCATCTTCCTCAATGGCCTGTTGTTCCTCCCCCCGGACCGGGCCCCCAGCCACCTCGGCGCGGCGGCGATCAGCCGCCTTTCGCGGGCTCGGCGGCTGATCGCCGAGGGCCGCAGCGACCCCCTCCAGGCGGCCCTCGCCTTCGCCCTCTCCCGGCCCGAGGCCACCGCGGTCATCGTCGGGGCGGCCACCGCCGCCGAGGTCACGGCGGTGATCGCCGCCGCCGCCAGTCCGCCGCCCGACCTCGATTGGGACGACATGGCCATGGACGATCCCCAGGTTCTCGAATCCCAGCGCTGGGCGGCCGCCTAGCTTCCCCCCAGGCTCACCCGCACCCCGCCGTAGGCGCCGAAACCCGGCTTGTCGAAGCCGACGGGCTCCTCGTAGCGGCGATCCAGCAGGTTGTTGATGCGGGCGAACAGGGTGAGCCCGTGGCCGAGCTCGTAGTCGCCGGCCAGGTTCACGGTGGCGTAGGGGCTGGCCATCAGGCGCGGGATCGAGAAGTCGCGATTGCCGTCCACCCACGCCCCCACATAGAGCAGGCTGGCCGTGAGCCTGAGGCGCGGGCTCGCCCGCCACGCGGCCGAGAAGGTCGCCTTGTTCCTGGGCCGCCGCAGGAGTTCCTCGCGGGCGACGTCGTCGCGGGCGATGAGCCAGGTGTAGTCGGCGCGCAGATCGAGCCCTTCGGTGAGCCTGAACGTGACGAAGCTTTCTACCCCGTAAGTCGTCGCCCGGCCGATGTTGAGATAGGTTTCGGCGAACGGTCCGGCCGCCGGCTCGGGGCCGGCCTCGATCAGGTCGCGGATATCGTTATGGAACCAGGTGGCGCCGAAGCGCGCCCGTCCGAGCGGCTGCTCGAAGCCGAGGTCGTAGCCGAAGCTGCGCTCCGGCTTGAGGTTTGGATTGGCGAAGAACTCGAAATCCGGAAAGCTCACGAAAAGCTCGCTCAGGGTCGGCGATTTGAAACCCGTCCCGGCGCTGGCCTTCAGCACCGTCCCGGTCGCCGCGAGGGTGTAGGCCGGCGCCACGCGCCAGGTGGCGTAGTCACCATAGCGGTCGTCGGCGTCGATGCGGGCGCTGACCGCCACGGCCAGCCCGGCGAACGGCCGCGCCTGCAGTTCGGCGAAACCGCCGACACGGCTTTCCGAAACGCTCACCGGACTGTCGATCAGGCGGTCGGTGGTTTCGTCGACGCCCAGCACCAGGGTGTCGCGGCGATCGAGGACGACCGTCCCCAGCCAGTCGAATTTCAGTCGGTCGGCCTCGTCGATCACCGCGGCCGGCAGGCCAAAACCGTCGTCTGGACTTTGAATGGAGGTGTGGAAATGGGCGTAGGCGACGCCGAAGACGTTTTCCAGCCGTCCGTCGAACAGGCCGAGCCTGGCCTCGGCGCGGGCGAAGACCTGCCGCTCCCACTGGGAGCTCTGCACCGAATCGGGAACCGCCGGAAAGACGTCGAAGTTCTCGCCGGTCGAACGATAATCGGCGTCGACATAGCGCAGCACCAGGCCGACGGAGAGATCGCGGGTGAAGTCGTAGCCGAACTTGGCGGCGCCGGTGAGGTTGTCATAGGGATCGCCGATAGCCGCTTCGCCGGGCGCCAGGAGGCCCGGCGGCGTCACCGGCGTGTCACCCGAGCGGAAATGGGCGAGATCGAGGGCGTAATGGAAACCGCCTTCCGAACCGGCCACGCCCAGCGTCTGGTTGAAGGTCGCGAACGAGCCGCCCTCGAGGCTGGCGGTCACCCGGGGCGGACCCTCGCCGGCCGTGGTGACGATATCAATCACGCCGCCGAGGGCGTCGGCCCCGTAGAGGCTGCTCTGCGGGCCGCGCAGCACCTCGATCTTCTCGACGCCCGCGGCCAGGCCCTGTCCGAAGTCGTAGGCGCCCAGTTGGCTGGGGTCGTTGGCCTCGACGCCGTCGATGATCACCTCGGTGTGGTTGGCGTTGGCCCCGCGGATGAACACCGAGGTTTGGCCGCCCGGGCCGCCCTCCTGGACGAGGTTGAGCCCCGGCGTCTCGATGAGGGCGTCCGGAAGCGTCCGCCACTGTCTCTGCTCGATCTGATCGGCGGTGATCAGGGTCAGCGAGCTTCCCACCTCGTTGATCGGCGTGGGGATCAGGGTCGCGGTGATGACCACCGGCGCGACCTCGGTTTCCTGGGCGGCGGCGGCGCCGGAAAGGGCAACGGTCGAAGCAGCCGCCAGGGCGGCGGATCTGAGGAAGTTGGGCATTGGTTTCTTTAGCCTCGCAGTGACACGTCACCGCGAAGCGACAGCGCGCCTCGGCCCTGACGAGCCCAGCCGCTCCATCCGCTCCGGCTCACCCCGTCCGGCGCGTTCGCGCGTGACCACGACGCGTGGCAGGTCTCCTGGCTCGCGGGTCGTCACCTCGAGGGACTGGCCTTCCCAGGGCTCGCGCCCCAGTGGCCATAAACGCCGTCCTTCAGGCTCGCCGCTTACAGTTGCGGGGGCAGCCGCGGCATAGGGCTGATACGCGCCCGCACCGCATTCCCTTTCTCGTCCCTTGCGGGAACCACGGCGCCGCTATCGGCCCGCTCCCGCCTCGCGTCAAGGCGTGGGGCTCATCAGGGCGAAGTGGGCGCCTTGCAGGTCCGTGACGACCTGCCTCATCCACTTGCAACATGGCCCCCGACATGGTCATCTATAAAAGACCAGTCATCTACAGGTGACCTATGCTGACCGCCCAGACCTATACCGCCACCGAGTTCAAGGCCAAGTGCCTGGACATCCTCGATCGCCTCGCCGCCCGCAAGATCGGCCTGGTGACGATCACCAAGCGTGGCAAGGTGGTCGCCCTCGTCACCCCGCCGGAGCGCGACGAGGCCGCCGTTCGTGGCCTGCATGGCCTGTTGCGCGGCGCGGTAGTGACCTCCGAGGATGTCGATTTCACCGCGCCGGTTCTCGATCAGCCACTGGAGGCCGAGCGCGGCCATCTTCACGAATGAGCCCGGCCGTCCTGCTGGACACCTGCGCGGTGATCTGGCTCGCCAACGGCGATTCGCTGCGCGAGGAGGCCCTGGCGGCCATCATGCATGCCGCCCTCGCCGAGGGCGTCTTCGTCTCGCCGGTCTCGGCCTGGGAGATCGGCATGCTCGCCCGGCCGAGGGGAGAGCGCGCGCCGGTCCGGTTCCTTCCCGACCCGGCCACATGGTTCGCTCGCTTCATGGCCGGGCCGGCTATCAAGACCGCGGCCCTGACCGGCGAGATCGCCATCGCCGCCTCCACCCTGCCAGAACCCCTGCACGGCGATCCGGCTGACCGCCTGCTTCTGGCCACGGCGCGGCATCTCGCCATGCCCCTCGTCACCCGCGATAGCCGGATCCTCGCCTGGGCCGCGGCCGGCCATGTCGCGGCGATCGAGTGCTGAGAGTTCCCTCTCAGGCCAGGCCGGTCTGGCCGCCATCGGCTTGCTGGGCCAGACGCGCCGCGTAGATGCCGCCGAAGTCGATCGGCTCGAGGCGGAAAGGCGGGAAGCCGCCCTCGGCGGTGAGATCGGCGATCAGCCGCCGCGCGAAGGGGAACAGATAGCGCGGGCATTCGACCATCAGCACCGGCTCGAGGTCGGCGGCCGGCACGCCGACGATCTGGAAGAGTCCGGCGTAGACGAGTTCGATGTGGAACACCGTCTCGTTCTCGCGCGCCGCCCGCGCGGCGAGCTTCAGCTCGGCCTCGTAGAGGCCGTCGTCACGGGTCTTGGCGTTGAGTTCGACATTGAGGTCGATCTGCGGCTGGGCCCCGCCGCGCAGGGATTCCGGCACGTGCGGGCTCTCGAAGCTGAGGTCGCGGATGTATTGCGCCAGGATGCGGATGCCCGGCGTGTTGGCCTGGTCCTGTCCGTTGGGCCCGGCGAAGGAAAAATCGGGCGGAGCGTCGGTCATGTCGGCGGAGCTCGTTGTTTTTCAGGGAGGAGCGGCGGCGCTGAAGGCGAGCCGGCTCGCTATCACTTGCGCCCGATGGTGGCAACGACGGACGCCCCCGGTTACGCCGTCGGCAATGCGCCCTATATTAATCCTCAGAGTCCTCGAGCCTTCGGAGTGGCCTTGCAAGTTGTCGAGCTGATCATCCTGGCGGTCCTGGCCGGCGTCGTCCTCTTCCAGCTCTATGCCGTGCTGGGGCGCAAGGTCGGCCGCGGTCCGGAGGCGGCCGCGCCGGCGCCGCTCGCCCCCACGTCCGCGCCGCGCGCGCCGCTCGCCCTGGCCGAGGACGCCACTCCCCTGTCCGGTGTCGCCGCCCTGCGCGCCCGCGACGCCAGCTTCGATCCGTCGCAGTTCCTGCAGGGGGCCCGCGCCGCCTACCAGCAGATCGTCAAGGCCTTCGCCGAGGGCGACCGCGCCGTCCTGCGGCCGCTGCTGGCCCCGACCGTCATGGCCAGCTTCGAGGCGGCCATCGCCCGGCGCGAGGGCGAGGGCCGCAGCGAGAGCGTCGAATTCCTCCAGCCGCCGCGCGCCGATCTGGACAGCGTCAGCCTGGTTGGCGACATCGCCCGGGCGGCGGTCCGCTTCTTGGCCGAGCTTCGCAATCGCAGCCGCGATGCGGCCGGCGAAGCCGTCGACGATCACCGCACCGCCGAGGTCTGGACCTTCGAGCGCAACGTCAAGAGCCACAATCCCAACTGGACCCTCATCCATGTCGACGCCGCCGAGGCGTGAGACGAAGGAGAAGGGGGTTCAGCCGGCCTGAAGCGGACTTTCGCGCGGCAGGGTGAGGCGGACGTTCAAGCCGAGTGGCGAGCTTTCGAATTCGACCCGGCCTTCCAGTTGCCGTTGCAATGACCGCACGATCTTCAGGCCCAGGCCGCCGTCGGCCTCCGGCTTGAATCCCTCGGGCAGGCCCACGCCGTCGTCGCGCACGGTGACCACCGGCTGGCCGCTCCGCGACGCGGCGCAAGCGACCTCGATCCGTCCTGGCGCGCCGGCCGGGTGGGCGTATTTCGCCGCGTTGATCACCAGTTCGTTGACGATCAGTCCGACCAGGGCGGCCTGACCGGCATCGATGTCGCAGCCTTCGGCCCGGCAGGTGAGAGTGGTTTCGCCGTCGAACGCCAGGGACTGCGAAAGGACCTCGCATGTCGAGGCGACGTAATCGCCCAGATCGACGCGTGCCCCGGAGGGGTTCGCCGACAGCAGCCGATGAAGTCGGGCCACGGTTTCCAGGCGCGCTTCCACGGCGGCCAGCATGGCCCGGGCTTCGGCGGCCGAGAGCATGCGCTCGGGCAAACCCGAAGCCTCCAGCCGCAAGAAGCTGGCGATCACGGCCAGGTTGTTGGCGATCCGGTGGTGAGCCTCGCTCAGGCGCGCGTCAATCGGCGAGCAGGGCCCAGCCGCGCGCCTGTCTTCGAAATCCAACATGAATTCTCCTGAGGACAACCACTGATCGCCCAATTCCAGGGGATGTCAAGTGCATCGGAAGAAATGATGAGAATTAGAACTTGGGGCGTGCCCCACACAATTGCTGAGTTTAGCAGAAATACTCAAATCCTCCGAGTATTTATTAAGCGCATCGTAAGCCGCGAGGGGAACCAGCGCACGACCGGTAAAATGAGTAAGAGACCCCCTTGACTTCATATTAGCAATAGTCCATTTTGCTCAAATCGCGGGGCCCCGCTCTTCCACCGCCCCGCAGTATGAGGGAGGAGGCGATGAGCGAACTGACCCGGCCAGAGCGGCTGCAGATCATGCTGACCAACGAAGAACTGGAAGCGCTGGACGATTGGCGCTTCCAAAGACGCATGCCCAGCCGGGCGGCGGCGGTGCGCGAGCTGCTCAAGCGCGGTCTCAAGGCCGAAGGGATCGTGGTCGCCGACGGCCGCGGCAAGTCGTCGGACTACGGAGTCATTAGCGAGGACGCCACGGATGGCGCCGGTCGGCGCTCCGCCAACGGATCCAACGGCGCCTGATCCTTGGGAGGACGCTCCACGGCGATCGGCAATCAGGCCGCCGCCTGGGCGTCCTGCGCCGCCCCCAGATGGCGCAGGAAGAATCGCTCCCAGCTCGCGCCCTCGAAGTCCGGTATGGCCAGGTGGCCGCCGGGATTGGCGTGCAGGCTCTTCTCGCCGCTTCCCAGGGCATTGAAGAGGGCGATCCCGGCCTCGCGCGAGGCGATCTCGTCGTCCCACTGGAAGACGAACTCCACCGGAATGGTGATCGCCCGGGCCGCGGCCTCGAACTCCGCCGCGCCGGGGCGCAGGCCCGCCAGGCCGAAGACGGCGGCGGCGATGCGCGGCTCGGCGGCCACGAAGGGCACGCCGATCGCCGTCCCCATGGACACCCCCCAGTAGCCGACCGGCCCCGCCGCGCCCACGAAGTCCAGCCCCTGCACGGCGTCGAGGGCCGCCCTCCATTCGGGAACCGCCTGGGCGGCGCGGGCGGCCATCGCCCGGCCGGCGTCGGCGCTCATGGCCCGGCCGGTGGCGATCCGCTCCTGGATTTCCCGGGCGCGGCGGATCGTCTCCTCGCGGCTCACCCGCGCCCCGTGGCCCGGCGCGTCGATCGCCGCCACCGCATAGCCGAGCCGCTGGACGTAGCGCCGGGCGCGGGTCGCCAGGGAGCCGATCTTCTTGTGCTGCGAGCCGCCGTGACCCATCAAGACCAGGGGCCGGGGACCCTTCGCCCCTTCCGGCGCCCAGACCACCGCCGGCACGGTCTCGCCGGCCACGGTGAATTCGAACAGGCGCTCGGTCACGCCGTTGTCGCTGCGCTCGCGGGTGAATTCCATGGTCGCTCTCGAGATTGAGGAGAAAAGGCGAGACTACGCCTGACTGTGCCCTCTCAGCCACCGTTCGGCCAGATCGAGCAGCCGCGCCGGATCCACGCCGGGATTGTGCACGAAGCCGATGAGCTTCGGCGCCCGCGCGGGCAAATGATCGACGCGCCTCAGCCGCGCGCCGTTTCCGCAAACCGCGGCGCTCACGTCCGGCGCGCCCCGGCCCGCGGCGAGCAGGGCGGAGATCTCGCCCTCGAGCTCCCCGACCGTCTGGGCCGGCAGGCGGATTGGCGCGGTGAGAGTGATGACCACGCTCACCCCCGCCGGCGCCGCGGGCTCGGCAAAGGCCCGCAGGCGCCCGAGCACCCGGACCACCACCTTGTCGAACCGCAGGCCCAGCGTGGCCGCGGAGTGGCCGCCCGCCCGGATGATCTCTTCGGCGATCTCCTTCTCGAAGTTGGCCAAATGACGAACCTCCCGCGCCAGGGCAGCCTACCCATTCGGCGATTCCTTGCCCGCCCGCGATCCCATGCCACAATGGCCCCATGTACATCGACATCGTCCGCACGCCGGAGGGAGAAGCGCCGCTGTGGGTGCGCCAGGCCTGGGTGGGCCTGCGGCTTCCCTCGGCGCTGAAGCGCGCGCGCACCTGGCCGGGCCAGGGCGTCGTCACGGGCCCCAAGACCTTCGCCGGCCGCCTCTGGGGCCGCCTCATGGGCCGGGGGACGGCGATCAGCGGCTATGCCGTGGGGTCCCGGGAGGCGGTGGATCTGCTGGCCGCCGTCAACCCCGCCGCCGCCGACTGGTGGCGACAGAACGCCCCCCAATTCCTCGGCGAGGGCCTGAGTTTCGTCTTCGACGCGCCCGCCTGCCGCGAGGTCACGAGCGTCATGACGGCCTCTCCTCCGTCCTGAAAATGGCCGAAGAACGCCTTTTGCGCCGCCGCCATCCTTTGCCTGAGCAAGGCGGTCTGGGAGGCCGTCGCCGGCATTCCGCCAACCGCGAATTCAGCGGCCGCGATATCCTCGGGCCGGACGAAGCCACACACGCGCTCCGCCTTGATCGTCACCGGCGTCACGATGCTCATCGTGATGGGTGGCGCGGCCGAGATCAGGACGGTGGCCGGATTGCTGATCGAGCCGCCGGGCCCAGACTGATAAGCGGCCAACGATTGGCATGATTTGGTGACACGATTGGGCGCGTAGCACTGCAGCTTACCCTCGGATGCCGGGCCGATTGGCGCCGGCAGCTGTGCGCCCGAGACGCCCAACGCCATGGCGCAGGCGGTGATTGCAAGCTCCAACGATGGCATTCCGCCCCCTAAGATCGCGCTGGACCACGCTCACACACCCGTGAGGGGATCGCAACGCGTGGTCTGGACGCGGTGGGCGCGAGCCTCGACAGGATACCTCGCGCGCGCACCCCCGATTGCACGGCGCCGGCCGCCGGACGTAGGTAAGCGAAACGGGAAGACTCATCGTGAAAATCACTCGCCGCCAGACCCTCCTCACCGCCGCGGCCGCGGCCGCCGCGCCGCTGGCCGCCTTCGCCCAGGACTCCGAGGACGCCCGCCTCTCTCACCTCTTCGACGCCCTTTTCCAGGAGGGGCTGCGGCGCAATCCGGAGGGGGCGACGCAGCTCGGCCTCGACACCGGGGCCAACGCCGACCTCAGATCCAAGCTGCGCGATCAGTCCCTGAAAGGCTTGGCCGAGGACCGGGCGCTCAACGCCGATCAGCTCCGCCGCCTCGCCGCCATTAATCGCGCCGCCCTCGGCGAGGCCGGCAAGGTCGATTTCGACACCGTCGTCTACACCCGCCGCTCGACCGCCGCGATCATGGCCTTCGGCTATGGCGGCACCGGCTTCGGCGGCGCCCCCTATGTGGTCAGCCAGGACACCGGCGCCTATCAGTCGGTCCCCGATTTCCTCGACACCAAGCACCGCATCGCCGGCCCCGCCGACGCCGACGCCTATCTCTCCCGCCTCGCCGCCTACGCCGTCCAGCTCGACGACGAGACCCAGCGGATGAACCACGACGCGGCCTTGGGCGTCGTCCCGCCGGATTTCATCCTGGACACCACCATTTCCCAGATGGCCGCCGCCCGCGTGCCGGCCGAGGAATCCACCCTCGTCAAATCCATCCGCCGCCGCGCCGCCGCCAAGGGCCTCGCCGCCCGCTATGGCGACGATGCCGCCCGGATCTATTCCGAAAAGGTCCTCCCGGCTCTCGATCGCCAGATAGCCGCCGCCCACGCCTTGCGCCCGCGCGCCCGCCACGAAGCCGGCATCGGCCATTTGCCGAACGGCGAGGCCTACTACGCCGCGGCTCTCCACGCCTCGACCACCACCACCATGACTCCGGACGAGGTCCACCGCCTCGGCCTGGACCAGGGGGAGGAAATCAGCGCCCGCATCGATGAACTCCTCAAGGCGCGCGGCCTCACCCAGGGTACGGTGGGCGAGCGCATCGGCGCCCTCTACAAGGATCCGGCCTCGTTCTTCCCCGATACCGACGCCGGCAAGGCCGCCGCTATCGCCTTCTGCAACGATCGCCTCGCCGCCATCCGCCCGCGCCTGCCCACCCGCTTCAAGCGCCTGCCGCCCTACGCTTTCGAGGTCCACCGCGTGCCGCCGGAGATCGAGGCCGGCGCCGCCTCGGCCTATTCGCAGGGGCCGGCCATCGACGGCTCGCGCCCGGGCATCGTCTACATCAACCTGCGCGACACCGCCGAATGGCCCCGCTGGTCGCTCTCCAGCGTGATCTTCCACGAGGGCCTTCCCGGCCATCAGCTGGAGGGCGGCCTGGCGCTCTCCAACAAATCCCTGCCGCTCATCCGCAAGACGATCGGTTTTTCCGGGTACGCCGAGGGCTGGGCCCTCTACGCCGAGCAGCTGGCCGACGAGATGGGCATGTATGAGGCCGACCCCCTGAGCCGGATCGGCTACCTGCGCTTCCAGCTCTTCCGGGCCGGCCGCTGCGTCGTCGACACCGGCATCCATCATCTCGGCTGGAGCCGGGAAAAGGCCGTCGCCTATTTCGAGGCCCTCGACGCCGACGCCCCCGGGTTCGCGACTCGCGAGGTCGACCGTTACTGCACCAACCCCGGCCAGGCGTGCAGCTACAAGATCGGCCACACCGTGTGGCTGAAGGCCCGCGCCCGCGCCGTGGCCGCCCTCGGCCCCCGCTACGACATCAAGGATTTCCACGAGGCGGGCCTGAACTGCGGCCGCGTCCCCCTCGACATCCTCGATGGCGTCATCGACCGCTGGATCGCAGCCCGGAAGGCGGCTTAGGGGTCCACGCGATTCGCTAGAGCACCATACGAATAGCCGTCGAGGAGTGGCGATGCGCGTGAAACGGGTTGTGCTGGCGGCGGCGCTGGCCTTGGCGGCCGGTGCGGCGTGCGCCCAACCCTTGCCGCCGGGCCCGGACCTTTCCGACATGGTCGCCCACGCTCCCGTCTCGCCGGGCGCCGACTACGTCCAGCGCGAGGTGATGATCCCCATGCGCGACGGGGTGAAGCTCTTCACCGTCATCGTCGTCCCCAAGGGGGCGAGCCACGCCCCGATCCTGCTCACCCGCACGCCGTACGACGCCGCCGGCCGTGTCAAGCGCAACACCACCACCTCCATGGTCGCCAATCTCTCGCAGAGCGACGAGCTCTTCGCCGCCGACGGCTACATCCGCGTCTTCCAGGATATCCGCGGCAAGTACGGCTCCGAGGGCGACTATGTGATGACGCGCCCGCCGCGCGGCCGGCTCAACCCGACCGCCACCGACGATTCCACCGACGCCTGGGACACCATCGACTGGCTGATAAAAAACGTCCCAGAGACCAACGGCCGCGTGGGCATGATCGGCTCCTCCTACGAGGGCTGGACCGTGGTCATGGCCCTGCTGGATCCGCACCCGGCCCTCAAGGTCGCCGCGCCCGAAAGCCCCATGGTCGACGGGTGGATGGGCGACGACTGGTTCCACTACGGCGCCTTCCGCCAGCCCAACCTCGATTACATCACCGGCCAGACCACCAAGAAAGGGGAGGGATCGCGCGCCCAGCGCGACGCCTTCGACGACTATCAGGGCTTCCTGCGCGCCGGCTCGGTGGACGGCTGGGCGAGCGCGCACGGGGTCGCGCCTTACCCCTGGCTCGAGCGCATGGAGGCCCACGCCGCCTACGACGGCTTCTGGCAGGGCCAGGCCCTCGACCACCTCCTCGCCGCCCATCCCAGCGCCGTGCCGACGATGTGGGAGCAGGGCCTGTGGGACCAGGAGGACATGTGGGGCGCCATCCACAGCTGGACCGCCCTCACCGCCGCCGGCCATGGCGACAGCAACTACCTCGTCATGGGCCCCTGGCGGCACAGCGGAGCCAACTATGACGGCACGCGGCTGGGGCCCCTCGAGTTCACCGGCGACACGGCCCTCGAGTGGCGGCGCGACGTGCTCAAGCCCTTCTTCGATCAGTATCTCAAGGATGGCGCGCCCAGGGCCGATACGCCGCGCGTCTTCATCTACAACACCGGCGAGAACCACTGGGACCGCTTCGCCGCCTGGCCGCCGGCCTGCGAGCGCGGCTGCCCCGCGCCGCTGACGGCCCTCTACCTGCAGCCGGGCTTCGGTCTCGGCTTCCAGCCCCCCGCCGCCGACGCCGCCGACGCCTACGTCTCCGACCCGGCCAAGCCTGTCCCCTACCTCACCCCGCCGGTGCGCTTCGACGACACCCCGCGCTGGCAGAGCTGGCTGGTGAGCGACCAGCGTCCCGCCGCCGCCCGCCCGGATGTGCTGGTCTACGAGACCGCCCCGCTCGATCACCCCACGCGCATCTCCGGGGCCCCGATCGCCGACATCTGGGCCGTGACAACCGGCACGGACGGCGATTTCGTGGTCAAGCTCATCGACGTCTACCCCGACCTCGTCCCCTCCCATCCCGAGATGAGCGGCTATGAGTTGCCGATCGCTTTGGACATTTTCCGCGGCCGCTATCGCACGAGCTTCGAGCACCCCAGCCCGATTCCGCCCGGCAAGCCGCAGCGGTACCGCTTCGCCCTGCCCACCGCCAACCACGTCTTCGAACCGGGCCACCGCATCATGGTCCAGATACAGTCGACTCTGTTCCCCCTCTACGACCGCAACCCGCAGAAGTGGGTCGCCAACATCTTCCTGGCCCAGCCCGCCGACTACCAGCCGGCCACGATCCGCATCCTCCGCTCCCCCACCCACGCCACCGCCGTCTGGCTGCCCCTCGTGCGGTGAAGATCGATGTTCCCCCGTTCACGGGGGGAGTATCGGCGAAGCCGGAGAGCGAGCGGGCCGGGCGCCGGCGTTCATTCCGGCAAGGTCGTTGAACCGCTCTTGCCGGCCGCCGGAGGCGGGGCCAAGCTGGGTGTCGCCGCCACAACCCGAAGAGGAGCGCTTCGATGAGCATGGAGATTCGCCTGCTCGCCTGGTCCGTGATCCTGCTGATCGTCTACATTTCCACCCAGGGCGCCCTGGCCCTGCCGCTGCGGGGAGCGGCGTGGAACGCCGGCCCGCGCGACGAGGGCCAGCCGCCGCTGGGGAAATATCCCGGCCGCGCCCATCGCGCGCTGGGCAACTTCCTGGAGACCTACCCGGCCTTCATCGCCCTGGCCCTGGCCCTGGCCGTCACCGCCCGGACCGGCGGGATGGGGACGCTCGGGGCCTGGCTGTGGTTCGCGGCCCGCATCGCCTACCTGCCGCTCTATCTGCTCGGCGTGCCGTGGCTGCGGACCCTCGCCTACGGCGTTTCCCTGGCCGGCCTGATCATGATGCTGACGCGGCTGCTGTGAATCCGACGCCTGCCAACACCGCCGCCTGGTTCGTCGCCAAGCGCCGCCCGCTCGAGGTCGGGCCCGCGCCTTACACCGCTCCGGGCGCCGGCGAGATCGTCGTCCGCGTCCGCGCCGTCGCCGTCAATCCGGTCGATTGGGCGATCCCGATCCTCGGCGCCATGATGTTTCCGTGGCTCAAGCCCCCGACCGTCCTGGGCGAGGATGTGGCCGGCGAAGTGGCCGAGGTCGGCGAAGGCGTCAGCCGCTTCAAGTCCGGCGACCGGGTCGTTGCTCACGCACTGGGGCTCAACCGGAATCGCAACCGGGCCGCCGAGGGCGCCTTCCAAATCTATTGCGTCGTCTCCGCCCAGATGGCCTCGCCGATTCCGGGCGATCTCAGCTTCGAAAGCGCCGCGGTGCTCCCGCTTGGCCTTTCGACGGCCGCCTGCGGTCTCTTCCAGAAGGACTTCCTCGCCCTCGACCTGCCGTCGGCCGAGGCCACGCCCACCGGCAAGGCGCTGCTGATCTGGGGCGGCGCGACGAGTGTCGGGGTCAACGCCATCCAGCTGGCCGCGGCCGCCGGCTATGAGGTCTTCACCACCGCCTCGCCGCACAATTTCGATTATCTGAGATCGTTGGGGGCCAGCCGCGTCTTCGACTACCGCGGCGGGACGGTCGTCAACGACATCGTCGCGGCGCTCGCCGGCAAGACCCTCGCCGGCGCCCTGGCCATCGCCACCGGGTCGACCGGGGCCTGTCTCGACATCGTGCACGCCGCCAAGGGCGACAAGTTCGTCGCCATCGCCGGCGCCCCGATCTCGCTCTCCGAGCTGGGTTCCGGCGGGACCCTGGCGATCGTCCTGCGAATGCTGCCGCGGATGCTGTCCGCGAACCTCTCTGACTGGCTCAAGTCCCGCCCGCGCGGCATTGGCGCCAAGTTCATCTTCGGCGGCTCCCTGGCCGACAACGAAGTCGGCCCGGCCATCTACGTCGATTTCCTGCCCCGCGCCCTGGCCGAGGGCCGGTACACGGCCGCCCCGCCGGCCCTGGTGGTCGGCGCCGGGCTCGAAGCCATCGAGACCGGCTTCGCGGTCCAGCGGCAGGGGATGTCCGCCCAGAAGGTCGTCGTTTCGCTGTGACCGCGGCGCAAAGCCGCTTCACCCCCCTGTTCGGGCCCGACCCGGTCGGGCGTGCGGCCGGGATGGGCGACGACTGGTTCCACTACGGCGCTTTCCGCCAGCCAAACCCCACCGAGACCGTGGAACGGCGAGTTGTTGCGCGGCTGATCGCCGGCGTCAGGTCGAGGTTGGAAAATCGAGCTTCTTGACGAGCGCTGCGTATCGCGGGTCGCCTCGGATCGGATCCATGAAGGGGTCGGTCCTGATCCCGGTCAAGCCGGGGTCCTTCACCTCGAAGCCCTTCGCGAGCGCAGCGAACGCGCGATCGTTCTCTCGCGCCTGCGCATACACCTGGGCGTACTGGTAGGTCGCCACATCCGCGAAAAGCGCGCGCATGTGCGACATGATCCGCTCGACGGCGCCGATGTCGCCGGAACGCGCGACAATGATCGCCTCGCTCTTTAGTCTGTACACATCGTCGGCGGGCACGTGGCTGTATTCCGCCAGGGCTTCATTCGGTCGATTCATCAGAAGGAACGAATCACCGATGACCTGGTGCGGCCACTCGCGCTTCGGCGCCAGCTGAAGCGACTTTTGAGCCGAGCGAATGGCTTCGGGATATTGCCGCAAATCGACAAGCACTTCGGCCCGCCGCGAGTGGTTCAGGGCTTTGAGCGGATCGAGTTCGACCACACGGTCGGCGAGCGACAAGGCTTTGTGCGGATCGCCACCCGAGTACCAGCTTATGTACATGGCCGCCGGAAGGACCAGCGGGTCGTCGGGCGAAAGCGCGAGCGCCTTGCGAATGGATTGGAATGCACTTCCGAAATTGAAGCGGTCTTCGTCGATGAGCGCCAGTTGCGCATAGCCGGCGCCGAGCGCGGGCGTGAGCGCGATGGCCCGCTTGGCGGCGAATTCCGCCGCGTCCAGCCGCTTCGCCATTTCGTCGGCGTTTTTCGAATAGGAGGTGGCCAGCAATTCGAGCGTGCCGGCCTTCAGACGAAAGGCGTTCGCATATCCCGGGTCCCGCCCGAGCGCGGCGTCCAGGAGTTGCGCCGCCTCTCGCAGCGCATCTCCACCGGTATCGTTCAGGTAAAGCGCCGAGGCTCGCAGGTAGAGGTCCTGCGCCGCGCTGTCCGCCGTTCCTCCCAGTGTGAGGGCCGCCTTTCCCGCCTGGCCCAGAGCGATGCTGAGAGCTTGGGCGACATTGGCGGCGATGTCGGTCTGGATCCTGATCTCGTCGTCCGGGGCCCGGTCATAGGTCTGCTCCCAGCGGACCACGCCGTCCTTGCCGCCGACCAGCTGCGCGCTGATCCGCACCGTCCGAGGCGAGCGGCGCACGCTGCCGGTCAGGACGTTGGCGACGTCCAGCTTCGATGCGGCGAGCTTCGTATCGAGAGCCTTGACCGCATCGGA
>DASZKO010000075.1:0-19488 GCA_035605655.1 Caulobacteraceae bacterium
GCCGATGAGGCCCAGGGTGACGAAGGCCACGAATTCGAAACGCCGGTCGGCCATGCGATGCTGGTGGAAGACGAAGCGGGTCGAAAGCACATAGTGCACGCAGGCGCCCGAGAGATAGCTGATCGCCGAGGCGACCAGATAGTTCATCTTGAAGATCTCCTTGAGCGCCACCAGCAGGCCGAAATCCACCCCCAGCGCAAAGACGCTGACCAGGAAATACAGGCCGAATTCCGTGCCGAGCGTCGGCAGCGCCTGGGCGGCGCGGCTCAGGAAGCCAGGGGTGCGGGGCAGGGCGATGGTCATCTCGGGATCGTAATCTACTCTTCCGGGCGAGACGAGTTCCATCGGTGGGCGGGAAAGGCGGCGCCAGCGTCTCGCAAGACGGGCGCCGCCCATGCCCCCCGGTCCGGGCGCCGTTTAAGCTTGAGCCGAGCGCGCGGTCGAGGGGCGTTTTGTCACACCCGCCCGGGCGCCACGCCGCTCAGCGGAATACATAGCGCAGCGTGCCGCCGAAGGTGTTGCTCGAGCGGTCGATCTCGGCGTCGCGCGCCGGGTCGGCCGGAAACACGTTGTCGCCCCGGCCGAAAAAGCCATGCTTATAGCCCAGGGATCCCACCACCTTGTTGGGGATCAGGTGATAGTTCACCGCCACGGCCAGGTCGCCGGTGTCGCCGCGCCTGGCCTGGTAGAACAGGCCGGTCTGCTCGTTGCTCACCGTGGGCGAGGCGGCAAAGTTGAAGTCGCCGCCCACGTTCACCGACAGGCGCGGCGTGATCCGCGTCTGGGTCGCCAGGCCCAGGGTCGGAATCCACGCGGCGGTCGTGTGCCGGGTGTCGCCGCTGGCCATGTCACGCTCGTCCGCGCCGCCCAGCCAGCGGCCCGAAACGCTCGCCTGGATGGTGAAGGCCCGCGTCTCGTGGCCCAGCGCCAGGCCGATGTCGGCCTGGGCGTCGCCGCTCGCGACCGTGCCATCGCTGGTCCCCACCGGCGTCTTGGCCGGGAAGAGGTCGGGCGCATACCAGCCCTTGAGGTCGAGGGTGAAGGGATGGTCCGTCTGGTCCACCAGTCGCCAAGCCGCCCCGAACCGGGGGTTATCGAATCCGCCCCGGCCGGCCCCGCTCACCGTCCCGTCCGCCGCCGTGTCGCGGCTGTGGTCGGTGGCGTAGTCCATGTCCACGTTCAGCGAGATCCGGTCGGTCACCCCATAGGCGAGCGCCTGGCGCCAGGTGTTGCTCCATCCGCGCTGGAAGGCGGTCCCGGCGGCGCTGTCGCTGGTCCCGGTCACCGAGCCATAGTCATAGCCGCTCTCGCCATAGAGCTGGCCCTTCAGCGGCAGGAAGGTCGGATCGCTCAGGATCCGCTCCGGACTGGGGACCATTTCCTGGGCCTGGGCCAGGCATGGCGCCGCAACCGTGGCCATGAAAAGGCAAGATAAAGTCTGGATGTTCATCTTGGAAACACTCCGAAACGATTGATGATGATTTGAGTTTCGGAGAACAACTAGGCTTCACCATGACGTGAAAGACACCAATTCGTCCAATCACGCCACGAATTGTTCATTTATACTAACGACGACGCCCACATCCCCCGGCCGTGCCCCTTCGCGGGGAGGATGCTCGCGGCCGATCTTCCGGAGCTATTTCGCCGCCGCCATCATGAAGTTCACCCCGCAATCGGCGGAGCGTTTCCACCTCCCGGCCAGGGGGTCATAGCCGAGGCCCACCGGACTGGCGGGCGTCAGGCCGGCGGCGTCCAGCAGGGCGGCCAGTTCGGGCGGGGTGATGAACTTCTTCCAGTCGTGGGTTCCCGCCGGGGCCCAGCGCAGCAGGTATTCGGCGGCGATCTTGCCCAGCGCCAGGGATTTCACCGTCCGGTTGAGCGTGGAAAGGATCATCAGGCCGCCGGGCGCGACGAGCCGGGCGGCGTCGGCGATGAAATCCGCCGGGGCGTTCACGTGCTCCACCACCTCCAGGGCCAGGACGACATCGAAGGGCGGCTCGCCGGCGGCGACCAGGCCTTCCACGGCGCCCTGGCGATAGTCGATGGCGAGGCCCAGGCCCTCCGCATGGGCGCGCGCGACGCCCACCGCCTCGTCCGCCGCGTCCAGGCCGGTGACGGAAAAGCCCAGCCGAGCCATGGGCTCCGCGACGAGGCCGCCGCCGCAGCCGATGTCCAGCAGGCGCCGGCCGGCGAAGGGCGCGCGGGCGGCGGGATCGGCGGCGAAGTGGCCGAGGCAGGCGTCCCGCACCACGCCCAAGCGAGCCGGGTTCAGGGCGTGCAGGGGGGCGAACGCGCCGGCCGGATCCCACCAGTCCCTGGCCAGGGCGGCGAAGCGGGCGACCTCGGCGGGCGCGATGCTGCTGGGCGCATTCATCCTGGCCCATCCATAGCCCCGAGGGGGCGTCCTTGTCGCGCTCCCGCCGCGCCGTTAGAACCCGCCCTTTCGCGCGAAGGGAAGGGCGGCGGGGATTGTCTCGGCTGGTGATGAAATTCGGCGGCACCTCGGTGGCCGATCTCGAGCGCATCCGCCGCGTCGCCGCCCTCATTGCGGCCGAGGTCGCGTTCGGCCGCCGCGTGGCGGTCATCGTCTCGGCCATGGCCGGCAAGACGAACGAGCTGGTCGCCTGGACCGATGGGGCCGGCTCGCCCGATCCGGCTCTACAGGCGGGCGATGACGAATACGACGCGGTGGTCGCCTCGGGCGAGCAGGTCACCGCCGGCCTCCTGGCCATGACCTTGCGCAACCAGGGCCTGGCGGCCCGCTCATGGCTCGGCTGGCAGGTGCCGATCATCACCGACGGGGCGCACGGGCGGGCCCGGATCGAGGAGATCCCGGCCGAAAATCTCGCCGCCGCCCTCGACGCCGGGGAGGTGGCGGTCATCGCCGGTTTCCAGGGCATCACCCGGGCCGGCCGGCTCTCCACCCTGGGGCGCGGCGGCTCGGACACCACGGCGGTGGCCATCGCCGCGGCCCTCGGCGCGGCCGGCTGCGACATCTACACCGACGTCGACGGGGTCTACACCACCGACCCGCGCATCGAGGCCAAGGCCCGGCGCCTGGCCCAGATCTCCTACGAGGAGATGCTGGAGATGGCCTCCCTGGGCGCCAAGGTGCTGCACACCCGCTCGGTGGAGATGGCCATGGCCCATGGCGTGCCGGTCAGGGTGCTGTCGAGTTTCACCGAGCCCGGCGCCGCCGGACAGGGGGCGGGAACCACCGTCTGCGACGAGGAGGAGATCGTGGAAAAACGCATCGTGAGCGGGGTCGCCTTCAGCCGCGACGAGGCCAAGATCAGCCTGTTCGGCCTGCCCGATCATCCCGGCGTCTCGTCGGAGATCTTCGGCCGGCTGTCGGCCGCCAACGTCAATGTCGACATGATCGTCCAGAGCCACGCCCGCCACGCCGGGGCGGCCAACATGGAATTCACGGTCGGCAAGCGAGATAGCGCCCGGGCCGTGGAGATCGTCCGGGGGGCCCAGGCGGCCATCGGCTTCGAGGACCTGGCGGTGGACGAGGACGTGGCCAAGATCTCGGTGATCGGGGTCGGCATGCGCAGCCACGCGGGCGTCGCCAGCACCATGTTCGCCGCCCTGGCCGAAAAGGGCGTCAACATCCAGGTGATCTCCACCTCGGAAATCAAGATCAGCGTCCTCATCGAAGCCGCCTACACCGAACTCGCCGTGCGGGCGCTGCACGCGGCCTATGGCCTGGACAAGGTTTGAAATCCCTCTCCCGGCGCGAGAGGGAGGGGCCCGACGAAGCGCGCCGCGCTGAGTTGGGAAGGTGAGGGGTTACGGCGCCGCCGAAAGATTCCTCACGGCGTCCGCGACCTCCATGTCGAAGAGAGGAAAGCGTCGACAGGAAAGCGTCGACAGCATACCTGCACCCCGGTTTTCCAGATTTGCGAATCCCGCAGCCGGCGCGTCACCGGCGCTATCAACCCCGACTGGAGCCCCGATGACCGACCAAGCCGACAAGCCCGTCCGCACGGCGAGGGCGCCCGAGAACCTCGCGGCCGTGGGCATTGGGGTGAGCGACATGGCCCGCTCCGAGGATTTCTACACCCGGATCCTCGGCATGCAGGTCCAGCAGCGGATCGATCTGCCGCACCTGAAGGAGGTGGTCGTCGGCTACCAGGGCCGCACCTCCGTGGTGCTGATGCACTGGCTGGACGGCTCCAGCCCCAACTATCGCAACAACCCCGTCAAGCTGGTCTTCTTCGTTCCCGACGCCCGGGCGCTCATGGAGCGCATCCGCGCCGACGGCCTCGCCGTCAGCCGCGAGCCCGAGCCGGCGTCCGACTTCAACAACATGATCATCGGCATGGCCGAGGACCCCGACGGCTACGTGGTGGAACTCCTCCAGGCGCCGGGGTGAGGGGCTAACGCCGCCCCTTCCCGCCCGGCGCGCACCGCTCTAGCTTCCCGCGGTTGACTTTAGGGAACGTCAGAGTCCCGGCCAGGAGGAGCCACCCGTGATCGACACCGGCAACACCGCCTTCATGCTGATCTGCGCCAGCCTGGTCATGCTGATGACCCCGGGGCTGGCCTTCTTCTACGGCGGCCTGGTGGGGCGCAGGAATGTGCTGACTATCATGTTCCAGAGCTTCGTGAGCCTGTGCTGGACCACCGTGCTGTGGTTTGCGTTCGGCTACTCCATGTGTTTCGGCCCGAGCCTCGGCGGGGTGGTCGGCGACCCGACCCACTACGCCTTCATGCACGGCGTCGGCCTGTCGAGCATGTTCACCCTCGGCGGCTCGACCGCCCGCATCCCGCTCATCGTCCACGTCGCCTACCAGATGATGTTCGCGATCATCACCCCGGCCCTGATCACCGGCGCTTTCGTCAACCGGGTGACCTTCAAGGCGTGGTTCATCTTCCTCACCGGCTGGCTGGTGCTGGTCTACTTCCCCTTCTGCCACATGGTGTGGAATCCGGCCGGGGCCCTGGCCAGGTGGGGCGTCCTCGACTTCGCCGGCGGCTTGGTGGTGCACACCACCGCAGGCGTCGCCGCCCTGGCCGCCATCCTCTTCGTCGGCAAGCGCACGGTGGTCGAAAATCAGCCCCACAACGTGCCCCTCATGGCCCTCGGCACCGGGCTCCTGTGGTTCGGCTGGTATGGCTTCAACGCCGGCTCCGAGCTGCGCGTCGATCCGGTCGCCGCCTCGGCCTTCCTCAACACCGACGTGGCCGCCTCCTTCGCCGGGGTCACCTGGCTGCTGCTGGAGTGGGCCAACGCCAAAAAGCCCAAGTTCGTCGGCTTCTTGACCGGCATCGTCGCCGGCCTGGCGGCGGTCACCCCGGCGGCCGGGTTCGTCTCGCCCGCCACCGCCGTCGTGATCGGCGTCGTCGCCGGCCTCGCCTGCTACTACGCCGTGGCCCTGAAGAACCGCCTCGGCTGGGATGACGCCCTCGACGTCTGGGGCGTCCACGGCGTCGGCGGCTCGGTGGGGGTGATCCTCCTGGGCGTGTTCGCCTCCACGGCCTGGAACGCCGCCGGCGCCGATGGCCTCCTGCGCGGCGGCTCGGCGTTCTTCGGCAAGCAGGTCGCGGCCGTGGCCATCACCAGCGCCTGGGCGTTTGCCTTCACCTACGGCATGCTGTGGATCATCGACAAGATCACCCCGGTCCGGGTAGGCGCCGAGCTGGAAGTCGCCGGCCTGGACGCCGCCCTGCACGGCGAGGAGGCCTATCCGCAGGGGTTGTGAGGGCGTGCAGTGGCCGATCGCCGACGTCACCTGGTCGCGGCGATGCGCCGGACGGCGGCGGCCACCTGAACTCTTGGGGGAGGCGATTGGCCACCGGCCGCTTCACGCAAGGATGGCATAAGCCAAGCTTCCGAAAGAGAGCTTCATGAGTCCCGGCGAAATTCGAGCAAGCGAGCGTGGCCCGGTTTGCAACGGCGCCGCCCAGGAAGTGAAAGACACCGCGATCCGGCTCGGCAAGAAGCTTACCTATCGCGTGGGCCGTGTCTGTGGCGGGACCCCCGTCTTCCGATAATCCACGTCGTCCCAGGTCAGCGCCTCCATCTCCTTGCGTCTCGGCCCCAGGTAGCCGAACAGAAAGGCGGCCACTTTCCTCATCTGGATCTCCTCGCTGCCTTCGGTGATGCGGTAGCGGCGGTGGTGGCGATAGATGTGCTCGAAGGGCTTGTGGCGGGAATAGCCGATGCCGCCGTGCACCTGCATGGCCCGGTCGGCGGCCTCGCAGACCAGGCGATTGGCCCAGTAGTTGCACATCGAGACCTTGTCGCTGATCTGGCGCTCGACCTCCTTGTGCTCCATGCCATCGATCTCCCAGGCGGTCTTGCGGATCAGCAGGCGGAGCATCTCGGCCTGGGTGGCCAGCTCGACCATCGGCCACTGGATGGCCTGGTTCTCGGAAAGGGCCTTGCCGAACGGTTTGCGCACGCGGGCGTATTTCACGCTCTCCTCGATGCAGAAAACCGCCGCGCCTAGCGATGAGGCGGCCTGGCGGATGCGGTTCTGGTGCACGAAGCTCTGCCCCAGCCCCAGGCCGCGGCCCTCGACTCCCCAGATCGCATCGTCGCTGACCCAGACGTCGTTGAGGCTCACCCGCGGGTGATCGGTGGGCATGTTGAAGGTCCACAGATACTCCTCGACCTTCACCCCCGGAGCGTCGGCCGGAACCAGGAAGACGGTGATCCCGGCCGCGTCGCCGTCCTCGCCGCTGGTCCGGGCGAAAACCATGATGTGGGTGGCGACATGCATGCCGGTGGTCCACATCTTCTCGCCATTGATCCGCCAGCCGGCCACGCCGTCCTTCTCTTCGCGCACCGCGCGGGTCTCCATGAAGGTGGCGTCGGAGCCGTGGTACGGCTCGGTGAGGCCGAAGCCGGAGCGGATCTGGCCCTTCTGCAGGGCCTCGCCGTAGCGCTCATACTGGGCGTTGGTGGCGAACGACTTGAACATGATGATGAACGGGTTGTTGCCGACGATGGAATGCTCGGTCTGCAGGTCGTTGTGCAGGCCCAGCCCCTTGGCGGCGAGGTGCTCGCGGATCACCGCCATGGCCAGGTTCGTGCCGCCCTTGCCGCCCCATTCCTTGGGCCAGGCGTAGCGCAGGTGGCCGGCGGCGTCGGCGCGGCGGCGGGCCTCGGCGAGCAGCAGCTCCCATTCGTGGCGTGGCAGGCCGTTGTTGTCCCAGTCGGTGCGGGCGTGCTCGCGGCGATGGTCGAAGAAGCGGATGTTGTCGTTCTCCCGCTCCAGCGGCTTGATCTCGGCCTCGATGAAGGCGTCGAGCTCGGCGAGGTAATCGACGAGGTCCTGCGGCAGGGCAAAATCCATTTGAGCTTCCTTCCTCAATCTTGGGGGCGTGACGCCCCCCTCCCCGGCTTCGCCGGTACTTCCCCCAAGGGGGGGAGAGAGCGCCGATCTTCTCCTCCCCCGCTGGGGGAGGGGGACCCCGAAGGGGTGGAGGGGGTTTCGCCGCGCTCTTCCACCGCGGCCCGGTATCCCCAGTAGGTGGGCTGATCGACGGCGAGCTTGGCCAGCGTCGTGGCCCACAGGTGCTCGGCGAGGCCAGGGGTAGTCAGATCGATCTTGCCGGCCGCCAGGCGCCGGGCGAGCTCGGCGTTGAGCGTGGCGAGGTCGCCGTCCATGGCCAGGAGGGCGCGCAGGCGCTCGGTCTCGGCGGCCGCGGCCGGCGGGTCGAGACTCGCCTGGCGGCGGCTCATCTCCAGGGCGTTGGCGCACACCCGAAGGTTGAACGACAGATGGCCGCTGGTGGCCGGAGCGGCGACCTCGCGCAGGAAGCGGGCGACCGCGGCGATGATTTCGTCGGGAGGCGGCTCGTCCTGCATCGCTTAGGCCGCCAGCAGCCGCATCAGATCGACTTCGGTCTCGCTGGCCCGGCGAGCGATCACCGCCCGCTCGACGTTGGGATCGACGGTGCGGAAGGTGCTGGCCATGCCCGAGCACATGATCCCCCACCGCAGGGAGCCGAATACTTCCCACCAGAGGGCGTGCTCGCGGCGCACCGGGGCTCCCCCGGCCGCCTCATAGCCGGCCCACAGATCCTCGCGCAGCCCGAAGCCGCCCACCGGCTTGTCGTCGACCCCGAACCGCCAGGAGCCGACGCAGATCCACCCGAGGTCCTCCATGGGGTCGGAGACATGGGCGATCTCCCAGTCGAGCACGGCGCGCACGCCCTCCGGGCCGATCATCAGGTTGCCGTTGCGAAAATCGCCGTGGACGAGGCGCGGTGCGGCGGGCGGCGGCGGGCAGCGCTCCGCCAGCCATTTCAGGGCGAGTTCGAATACGGGCCTCGGCCACGCCGTGGCGCGGTAGATTTCGCCGTATTGGGCGACCTGGTCGGCCGGCGTCATCCGGCGCAGGCCGGGAAAGCCCGCCGGGTCGATGGTGTGGAGTCTGGCCAGAACCTCGCCGCACTGGCGGGCGAGGAAGGCGCGGGTGTGCGCGAACGCCTCGCCGCGGGCGATCCGGCCCCCCAGTGTCTCGCCCTCGACGAAGCCCATGATGAAGCCGCGGCCGAGGCCATCGTCCGGCGTGAGCACCCAGCGGACCGACGGCACGGGCACTCCCGCGTCGGCGGCCGCTTCGATGAGGGCCGCCTCGGTCTCCAGGCCCACGGCGGTGGGCGAGACGCGCTCGCCGCCCGGTGCGCGGCGCAGGATGAGCGGGACCTCGGCCCCGTCATCGACCATGTGGAAGCGCCAGATCTCCTGGGTCGCCCCAGCCGACACCCGCGCCAGACCGGCGATCCCCCTTCCGCCCAGCCGACGGCGGACGAGGCCTTCCAGGCCAGCGGTCAGCTCCTCGAGATCGGCCATCGATCCTCCGCCACCGAGCCTAGCCCAGGCCAGCGCGGCGCGGAACGCTCACGTCGGGGAAGTCGACTTCAGGGGGCTGGGTTGTATTTCTGGACGAAGGGCACCGTGGCCTCGAGGATCTGCAGCCGGGTCTGCTCGTGTGACCAGAAATGGTCCTCGCCCTCGAGGGCGATGAATTCGTGCGGCTTGCCGGCGGTTGTCAGGGCCGCGTTCATGTCCAGGCTGTGGACGAACGGCACGACACTGTCGTCCTTTCCGTGGATGAGCAGGATCGGGGCGTCGGCGTCCTGGGCGAAACGAAGGGGCGAGATAGCCCGGACCTGATCGGCGCCGGCGAAGGAGGCCCCGAAGAGGCGCTGGTTGTAGCGACCGGAGGCCACGCTGGCGCTGTCGCCGCGGGTGTTCATCACGTTGCCTACGTCAGTCACCGCCGAGATGGCCACGGCGCAGCGGTAGATCCCGTGCTGGAGGGTCACGCCGGCCAGGGCGGCATATCCGCCGTAGCTGGCCCCGGCGACGCACACGCGCTTGGGATCGACGATTCCGGCCTGGGCCAGAGCGGAGACCCCGTCGCTGATGTCGGTCAGCATCTTGCCACCCCAGGCGCCCATGCCGGCCTCGCGAAAGGCGGCGCCGTATCCGCCCGAACCGCGATAGTTGGGCTGAAACACGGCGTAGCCGCGCGAGGCGAAGGCCTGCGCCCAGAAATCGAAGCCGATCCAGTCGTAGACGTCGACAGGGCCCCCGTGGGGGACGACCACCAGTGGCAGGCTCTTGCCGGCCGAACCTGGCGGCAGGGTCAGCAGGCCCTCCAGGGCCATGCCGTCGGAGGCATGGTAGGGAAACATCCGCGTTGAACCGACGTCCTTCGCGTCGATTGTCGGATAGGCGGACATCAGGTCCTCGGCCTTGCCGGTGGCCAGATCGACCAGCCAATAGGTGCCGGGATCGTCACCGCCGTCGGTCTTGATCACCGCCTTGTCCAGGTTCTCCGCCATGGATTCGAGGTGGACATGATAGGCGGCGAATCCCTTGCGGAGGGCGTCGAATCGCCGCTGAAGCTTGGGATCGAAGAAGAACGCACCGCCATCGCGCGGAAGGATTGCGCCGATCAGCAAGTGGCTGTCGGGGTCATGTAGAAAGGATTCGGGCTGAAGGTTTTCGAAGAGGCGTGTCGGCTTCGAGCTCACCGCGAGAGGATATTCATCGTAGGTGTCGGCCTGGGAACCGTCCTCTTCCACCAACGCCGTTCCGGGTGTCCGGCCGAGGCCATCAAGAGAGACTCGATTGAGATCGGAATGGCGCTCGGCCACGGCGCCCAGGCCGGTGGCGCCTTCCAACAGGCTCCAGAGACGGGTCGTTTCCGCATAGCGCTGGCGAGCCGCGATCTGACCGTCGGTGTCGAGGAGGTAAGCCATGTCCGCGCCCTGGAACTTGGGCATGGGCCAGTCCGCGCCAGTGTCGAGGTCGACCTTGTAGATGAAGGTCCCCATGCGCAGGTTGTAGGTGAGTAGAAAGGCGCACCACTTGTCATCGATCTTGCGCGATCCGAGGTACAGCGCCGCTCCGCCGAAGGTGTCGCCCTGGTCGTGGACCAGAAGGCGGGCGATCTGGCCGGTCTTCAGATTGGCTTCGAGGACCACGCCAAGTTCGGTGCGGGTGGAATAGCTCCATTTGTCGATTTCGCCTGTGCCGGATTTCAAGGTGTAGCTGGCGACCACGATGACGAAGTCGTCGCCGGCCCACTCGATGTCGCGAATTTTGGACGTGCCCACCGTGTTCACGAACAACGCGTCGCCGTCGACCTTGCGCACGAAGAGCTTCCGGGTCTCGCCGTCCACGGCGATGAAGGCGATCTTCTGTCCCGACGGTGAGAGCCGGACGAGATCGATCGCCGGCAACTTGCCATAGGTGTCGAGCGGAGGCGCTGCGTGCAGGACGCCCGCCCACGCCATGGCCATGAAGGCCAGAGCCAGTATTCGCCGCATCGCCTCCCCCGTCCCCGCCGATCCTTTTAGCAGCCGCGCCAGATCGGCGCACGTTTTTCCAGGAAGGCGTCGATGCCTTCGGCCGCATCCTCGGCCATCAAGTTCCTGGTCATCACCGCCCCGGCGTAGGCGTAGGCTTCGACCAGGGGCATATCGAGCTGGGCCTGGAAGGCGCCCTTGCCGGCCGCCACGGTGAGGGGCGAGCGTTCGGCGATGGCGGCGGCCAGCTCGGCGACCGCGGCGTCCAATGCTCCGGCCGCCACGGCGCGATTGATCAGGCCCAGGCGCGCGGCGTCGGCGGCGTCGACCGCTTCGCCGGTGAGCAGCATCTCCATCGCGGCCTTTCGCCCCACCGCCCGCGAGAGGGCGACCATGGGCGTGGAGCAGAACAGTCCTATCTTCACCCCCGGGGTGGCGAAGCGGGCGGTGTCGGCGGCGATCGCCAAGTCGCAGGAGGCGACGAGTTGGCAGCCGGCGGCGGTGGCCAGGCCCTGGACCTTGGCGATCACCGGCCTCGGCAGTCCGACAATCCTCTGCATCAGCGCCGAGCACTCGTCGAAGACCGTGGCGATCTCGGCCTCGCCGTTCAGGCCGCGCAGCTCCTTGAGGTCGTGACCGGAAGAGAAAACCGGGCCGGCGGCGGCGATCACCACCACCCGCACGGCCGGATCGCCGGCGCAGCGGTCCAGCGCCGCCTTCAGCTCGGCCATCAGGGCACGCGAGAGGGCGTTGCGGGCGGCGGGGCGGTTCAGCGTCAGGGTGGCGACCCCGGCGGCGATCTCGCAGATCAGGTCGGCCATGGCGCGGTCTCCTCGGGCGACAGCATCGTCACTCGCGGGTCGATCGGCAAGGCGCGGCCGTCGAGGGCGCTCACGCGGCGCAGGCCGATCAGGCTGTTGGTGAGGAAGAGGCCCGCCGGGCCGTCGAGGGCGGCGCGGCCCACGCGCGTCTCGCGAACCTCGAGGCCGGCCGCGCGGGCCCGGTCGATGACACCGGCGCGGACGATCCCTTCAAGCACTCCGCAATTCAGCGCCGGGGTCACCAGAACCTCGCCCTCGAACCAGAAGAGGTTGGCGGCGTCGGCGCAGGCGATCTCGCCGGCGGTGTTGAGCATCAGGGCCGCGTCGGCGCCCGCCCGCCGCGCCGCCCGGCGGGCCAGGACATTGTCGAGATAGGCGAGGGTCTTGAGACGGGACGCCGGCGAGCGGTCGTTGCGGGCGATCTCGCTGGTGATCAGGCGCGCCGGGCCGGTCGGCGCAGGCGACGGCGCCGCCGAGGCGAAAAGCGTCGGGCACAAGGTCTGCGGGCGATCGAGGCCACGTCCGCCCGGCCCGGCGGTCCAGGTGAGGCGCACGGCGGCGCGGCGGGAGTCCAGCCCGGCGGCGCGCACGCCGGCGAGCGCCGCCGCCTCCAGGGCCGGGGTCTGCGGAGCCGGCAGGCCGAGCGTGTCGCAGCCGGCCTGCATCCGCCGGGCGTGGGCCGCGAAATCGATGAGGCCGCCCCCCCAGAGCACAGTCTCGAAAAGACCATCGGCGAGGAGGAGGCCGCGATCGGTTGGCTCGACGCTCATGGCCCGGTCAGGGCCCGCCGAAGGGCGAGCGCCTTGACCTCGGTCTCGGCCCGTTCGCTGGCCGGGTCGCTGTCGGCGACAATGCCGGCCCCGGCGTCGAAGCGAAAGCTCCAGCCGCCAGCCTCCTCGACGAAGGCGGCGGTGCGGATGAGGACACTGGAGTCGAAGTCCCCGTCGAGCCCGGCCCAGAACAGGGTCCCGCACCACGGCCCGCGCGGAGGCTCGAGGGCGGCGATGACCTTCATCGCCTGGATCTTCGGGGCCCCGGTGATCGATCCGGGCGGGAAGGCGGCGGCCAGCAGGTCGGCGGCGTCCAGGCCCTCCTCGAGGCGACCGGTGACCGTCGAGACGAGATGATGGACCGCCGGATAGCTGGTCAGGTCGAAGAGGCGCGGCGTCTTTACCGAGCCGGGAACGCAGACGCGCGAGAGATCGTTGCGCATCAGGTCGACGATCATCAGGTTCTCGGCCCGGTCCTTCTCGCTGGCCAGAAGCTCGCGGGCGAGCGCATTGTCTTCGGCGGGGTTCGCGCCGCGCGGGCGGGTGCCTTTGATGGGCGAGGTCTCCACGGCGCCGTCTGCCACGGCGATGAACCGCTCCGGCGAATGGGAAACGAGGGCCAGGCCCGGCAGGCGCCACCAGGCGCAGTAGGGCGCTGGGCTCGCCCGCGCCAGCCGGGCGAAGGCGGCGAAAGGCCCCGCGCCGGGCGTAAGTGTCCCGGTCCAACGCCGGGCGATGTTGGCCTGGAAGATCTCGCCGCCGGCGATCCGCATTTTCACGCCGGCGACGGCGGCCTCGTAGCAGGCGCCGGGACTGGAGGCCTCGCAAGCGGCGGCCGGCGGGTCGGGGTCGGCGATGTAGCCTTTCGAGGCATCGAGCCAGGCGGCGGCCTCGTCGGCGGCGTGATTCGCCGCGCGAGCGTCCTCGCCGCGGCCTAGCGCCAGGATGGCGCCGGTCTCGTGGTCGAAAGCGAGGAGGGCATCGTATCGGGCGAGGACGAGGTCCGGCCAATCGGCGTCGCGCGGCAGGCGAGGGGGTTCGAGCCGGTCGGCGAACTCATAGGCCGCGAGGCCGATCACCCCGCCCTGAAACGGGGGCGCGCCGGCGATCGTCGGCCGGCGGGGCCCGAGCATGGCGCGCAGGCGGGCGAAATCGCCATCGCCGTCCTCCCGCCCGACCTGAGCGGTTGCCGCGGGCCGGCGGGCGAAATAGCTCCACCGCCCGGCGCCCGCCCCGGAAGACAGCAGCAGGACGGCCCAGGGCTCGTCGGCGAAGGCAGCGGCGACGGCCAAGGGCTCGCGCCAGTCCAGGGCCTTGAGGACCACGCTCATGCCTCCGCGCGCGCCGCCTCGTCGAGGGCCGCCCACATGGGCGCGCAATCGACCACTTCGCCGCTCGCCGCCGCCTCGTCGATGGCCATGACGGTGAGACCGGCCTCCATCGATTCCGATGGGGTGACAGGGAATGGCCGGCGGGAGTCGAGGCTCGCCAGAAGATCGAGGGCCATGGCCTGGTCGGCGCCGTTGTGGAGGTCGTCGGTGCGGCCGGCGAAATCGATCCGCTCCGGCTTGCCGCGCTCCATGGCGGAGCGGACCATCAGCTTGTTGCGCACGAGGTCGGCGATCAGCGTCCCGCCGGTTCCGGCCAGATACCAGCGCCGTTCCTGCAGGGCGACGTGGCTGTTGGAGTGGAAGGCCAGCACCGGCCCGCCGGCGTAGCGGACGATGGCCACCTGATGATCATTGAGATCCATGTCGGAACGGAAGGCGTCGTTGGCCCCTGCCCAGCCGGCGTCCCTGAGGGCGTAGGCCGCCTCGCCGTCGCTGTAGGTGCGGGCCACATCGCCGCGATCAGGGCGGAAGATCCGCCGGCCGCCGAAGCTCGCCACGCTGGCCGCCCGCGAGCCGGCCAGGCGGGCGAAGATATCGAAGTCGTGGCACACCTTGTCGAGCATGAACGAGCCGCCCCAAGTCTCCCGCCGGCGCCAGTTGCGGGCGAGGTAGGCGCCGTGCTCGGGGTGAAGATGCTCGGTGGCGTCGATGGACACGAGCTCGCCCAGACCGCCCGCGTCGAGGCGGGCGATCACCTCACGGACGATCGGCATGGAGCGCATCACCAGGCCGACGTAGATCGGCGGCGCGGCCGCCAGGGCCCGGGCCAGGACCAGAGTCTCCGTCCGTGTACGAACGATCGGCTTTTCCACGAAGATCGGAGAGCGGGCGGCGAAGGCGGCGATCAGGTGCTCGAGGTGCAGATGATTGGGCGAGCCGATCATCATCAGATCGAAGGGGCCGTCGGCGAGAAGGGCGGGAATGTCCGCCCATGCCCGGCCGGGATCGATCCCGAACCCGCCGAGAATCGGCAGCCCGACCGGAGCGGGATCGACGTAGCCGGCCACCTCCAGGCTCCAGCCCACCTCGGCCATGGCCCCCAGGACATGGGCGATCCTCTGGCCGAGGCCGATCACGGCGATGCGGTGGAGCTTCATGCCCGATCCATGACCCCCCGGGCCCAGGCGATCAAGCCGGGAGCGAGCGAGGGCTTGCGGCGCCTTGGTCCTTGGGGTTCAACCGGCGCATGGACGCGGAGGCCATCAACGCCAGCCTGGTGATCGCCGCCGAGCGTGGCGGGGATCTCACCGACGCCGTCTACGCCCGCCTGTTCGCCGAGCACCCGGACATGGAGGCCCTCTTTGTCCGCGACACGACCGGAGCGGTGAAGGGCGAGATGCTGGCCAAGGTCTTCGAGATGATCCTCGACCTCGTGGGACGCGGCGGCTACGCCGGCCATCTGGTCCAATGCGAGGTGGTGACTCACGACGCCTATGGCGTGCCGCCCGACGTCTTCCCGGCCTTCTTCGATGTCGTCGCCGAGGTCGTCAAGCACACGGCGGGCGCGCAGTGGACTCCGGCGATGGGCGCGGCCTGGGGCGAGGTTCTTTCCAAGCTGCGCTGGTACGCGACCCACCCCGACCAGAGCGCCGCAGTTGGCTGACAAGCCGCTCACTCTCTCGGCGCGCCAGGCGCGGCGCATCGCCCTCCACGCTCAGGGACTTTCGCGACCCCGCCGCCATGCCGAACCCGGCGCGCGCCAGTTCCGGCGCCTGGCCGACGATCTGGCGGTGATCCAAATCGACTCGGTCAACGTGCTCACCCGCACCCATTACCTGCCGGCCTTCTCGCGTCTGGGGGCCTATCCGCGCGAAGCCCTGGAGCGCGAGGCCTGGGGCGCCAAGCCCTCGCTATTCGAATACTGGGGCCACGAGTGCTCCCTGCTGCCGATGGCCCTGCAGCCCCTCTTCCGCTGGCGGATGGAGCGGGCGCGGGGAGGCGATACCTGGACGGGCCTGGCGAGATTCGCCCGCGAGCGACGCGACTACATCGACGCGGTGCTGGCGCGGATCGAGGCCGAGGGTCCGCTCACCGGCGGCGACTTCGCCGACGGCGGCCCGCGCAAGGCCGGCTGGTGGGAATGGAGCAACGGCAAGCGAGCCCTGGAATGGCTCTTCTGGTCCGGGCTCATCTCCACCAAGACCCGGCGCGGCTTCGAGCGGGTGTACGATCTCGCCGAGCGCGTGATTCCGGCCAGGGTGCTGAACCTGCCGACCCCCAGCGAGGCCGAGGCCCATCGCCAGCTCCTGCGCATTGCCGCCGCCCGCCTCGGCGTCGCCACCGAGGGCGACCTGCGCGACTATTTCCGCATGCCTGTGGCCGAGACCAAGGCCGCCCTCGCCGCCCTGGCCGAAGCCGGTGAACTGACGCTGGTGACCGTGAAGGGCTGGGGCAAGGCGGCGTGGCTGGCGCCAGAAGCCAAGGCAGCGCGGGCGGGGGCGGAGGGAGTCCTCCTCTCACCCTTCGACAACCTGATCTGGCGGCGCGAACGGGCCGAGCGCCTGTTCGGGGCCCGCATCCGCCTGGAGATCTACACGCCCGCCCACAAGCGCGAGCACGGCTACTATGTACTGCCCTTCCTCCAGGGTGAGGCGATCACCGCCCGCGTCGATCTCAAGGCCGATCGGCAGGCGAGGACCCTGCTAGTCCAGTCCGCCCACCTCGAGCCCGGCGCGACCCGGGAAACGGTCGCCGACTCCCTGGCCGCCGAACTGAGGCTGATGAGCGGCTGGCTGGGACTCGGCGGCGTCCGTGTGACCGGCAAGGGCGGCTTGGCCGGCGCCCTTGCGTCGGCCCTCGGCTGATCCTCAGGCGTCGGCCGACATCAGCTTGACCCTCTCCCGGGTCTCTGGATCGGCGGGGAAGAAGCATTCGACCATCAGCTCCGAGAGCGTCACGTCCACCGGAGCGTCGAAGACCATGGTGGTGGTGAGGAAGCTCAACGGACCCACCTCGGTGGCCAGGCGGAAAGGGATGAGCGGCGCGCCGCGCGGCTCGGCCGCTTCATCCCCCCCGTCGTCGCTATATGAGCGCAGCTCGGCATAGAGTTCGGCGAGACCGGGGTCGGCGGTGGAGGCGATCTGGGCGCGAAGCCGGGCCAGCACATTGGCCCGCCATTCCTCGAGATTGAGCACGCGCGCGGCCATGCCCTTCGGATGCAGCGTCAGGCGCAGGGCGTTGACTGGCGGCGCCAGCAGCTCCTCGGCCACGCCTTCGTAGATCTTGGGCAGCGAGCGGTTGGAAGAGAGGATGTTCCATTGCCGGTCGATGGCGAAGGCGGGGTAGGGCAGGTGGCCGTTCAGCACGAGGTCGATGACGTCGCGGGCGGGTTGCATCTCCGGAGCATCGAGGGCCCTTTCGGGAAAAACCGGGGCGTAGCCGCCGGCGACCAGGAGGACGTTGCGCTCGCGCTTGGGAATCTCCAGCCGCTCGGCCAGGGTGAGGATCATCCGCCGGCTGGGGGCGGCGCGGCCGGTCTCCACGAAGCTCAAGTGGCGGGTGGAGATTTCGGCGTCGAGGGCGAGGTCCATCTGGCTCATTCGCCGTCGCCGGCGCCAGACGCGGATGTGGTCGCCGACCTGAGGGGAAGGGTTCGCAGCCAGGGTCATCATGGGGCGTACTTAGCCTGTAAATTTCGACCCTTCGATAACCTGCCAGGTAATGGACGGTCGGCGCCTCGATGCCCATATAAAGATTGAACGGGAGAACTATCCGATGTGCTTGCTTGACAAGATCCAAGCCAGTCCCATGCCCCTGGCTGAGCACCTGGGCATTGAATTTCTCGAAGCCGAACCCGACCAGGTCACCGCCTGGATGCAGGTGCGCCCCGAGCATTGCACGGTCGGCCACAAGGTCCACGGCGGGGTGATCATGGCCTTCGGCGACAGCCTGGGCGGCGCCACGGCGGCGATCAACCTGCCCGGGAACGCCCTGGGCACCGTGACGGTGGAGAGCAAGACCAACTTCATCGGCGCCGCCAAGGCCGGCTCCAGCCTGGTGGGGGTGGCCAATGTCCTGCACCGCGGCAAGCGCACCCAGGTGGTCCATACCCGCATCGAGACCGGTGACGGGCGCGTGGTCGCCTTCGTCACCCAGACCCAAATGAATCTCTTCGCCGAGCGCGATGATTCGCCCCGCTGCGGCGACGATTACCTGGCGGGTAATCGACTCCAGGACGCCACGTCCTGACAATCGGCGGGTTCATTGTCGAACCTCGAAAGGAACCCGCCGTGACCGACGCCAAGACAATCGCCCGCGACTACATCGACTTGTGGAATGAGACCAACGACGCCCGCCGCGGGGCGCTGCTGGCCCGTCAGTGGACGGACGGCGCGACCTATGTCGATCCCCTGGCCAGCGTCGCGGGCCTGGGCGAGATCGGGTCTTATATCGGCGGGATCCACCAGCGCTTCCCCGAATATCGTTTCGCCCTGCTCGGCGAGGCGAGCGGCCACGGCGATCATGTCCGCTTCTCGTGGTCGCTGGGGCCCTCTGGCGGCGAGCCCCCCATCAAGGGCAGCGACGTGGTGACCACCCAGGACGGCCGCATCGCCGCTGTCATCGGCTTCCTCGACAAGGTCCCCCAGCCGGCGTGAGTCCGAAGGCGCCGAGCCGCGCCCCCTGCCCATGCGGCAGGCGGGCGTACTCCCAGGTCCTGGAATGGCCAATTCGGCGAACTTTTTCCCGCCCGGTGTCGATTTCGGATTAGCCCGTTCGACCAAAGGGCGCGGCCGACACGCGTCGCGACTTTCAACGGAGCCAGGCCATGAAATATCTGCTTCTCATTTATGACGCCGAGCGGGCGGACACGCCGGAAGGCATGCTGGAGGAATATGGCGCCTTCACCCAGTCGATCATCCAGAGCGGCCATTTCAAGGGGGCCGACCGCCTCAGGCCCGTCGCCACCGCCACGACCGTCCGAGTGCGCGACGGCAAGACCTTGGCTACGGACGGTCCGTTCGCCGAGACCCGCGAACAGCTGGGCGGCTATTACATGATCGAGGCCCACGATCTGGATGAGGCGACATCAATCGCCGCGCGCATACCAACCGCTCGCCACGGCTCGATCGAAATTCGGCCCATCTGGGAAATGTGAGGCGCAAGGGCGTGGTCCGCCCGGTCGAGGACGCCTATCGCCGGCACGGAGCCGAGGCGCTGGCTACGCTCATCCGCCTCATGGGCGACTTCGACCTCGCCGAGGAGGGCCTGCAGGAGGCCCTGGCCGCCGCCCATGTCGCGTGGGCGGCGGCGCCCCCGGCCAACCCTAGGGCTTGGCTCATCGCCGTCGGACGGCGCCGCGCGCTCGACCAGCTGCGCCGCAAGATCGCGTTCCGCGCTCGTCAACCCGCCCTGGCCGCCGAGGCGGAAGTCGAGCGCCAGTCATGCCCTGAACAAATCGATCCGCCCCACGCCGACTTCGGTGACGACGATCTTCTGCGGCTGATCTTCACCTGTTGCCATCCGGCCCTCGGACGCGAGGCCCAGGTGGCGTTGACGCTTCGGACGGTCTGTTCCCTGCCGACACCCTCCGTCGCCCGCGCCTTTCTGGTGTCCGACGAAACCATGGCTCAGCGCCTGGTGCGCGCCAAGGCGAAGATCCGCGACGCCGGCATCCCCTATCGAACCCCGCCGCGCGAGGAACTGGCCGCCCGGATCGACGGCGTCCTGGCGGTGATCTACCTCGTCTTCACGGAGGCCTATGCCGGCGATCCCGCCGAGAGCCTGGGC
>DASZKO010000090.1:0-8645 GCA_035605655.1 Caulobacteraceae bacterium
ATTCCCGGGATCGGCGAGCCGTCCGGCGCATTGGCCGCCAGGCCTTCCATCAGCTCACGGACGATCGCCGCTTCGCTGGTCAGGGTGGTCTTGATCGGATCGAGGGTGGCCGGATCGGTGGTGTTGCCGTACTCCAGGCACGCCTTTCCGGCCGGGCAGGGTGGCCGCGACGCCTGCTGCTGGCAACCCGCCAGCGCCGCGGCCAGAAGCGGAAACACGACCAGGCGAGACAAACGGCGGCGCATCGGGTTTAACGCCTAAGGCGCCCCGGCGCCCGACGCCACGGTTAAGGAGAGAGACGCCCGTGCAAAGCGCCCTGATCGACGCCGCCCTGGAAATCGCGGAGGTCCTGAAGGCCCGCAAGCAGACGGTCGCGGTGGCCGAGTCCTCGTCCGGCGGGCTGATCAGCGCCGCCCTGCTGGCCGTCCCCGGGGCCAGCGCCTACTTCCTGGGCGGGGCGGTGGTCTACACCGGAAAGGCGCGGATGAGCCTTCTGGGCCTCACCCGCGAGGCGGTGGCCGGCGTGCGCTCGGCCAGCGAGCCCTACGCCCTCATCCTCGCCCGCACGGCGCGAAGCAATTTCGCCGCCGACTGGGGGCTCTCGGAAACCGGCGCGGCCGGGCCGACCGGCAATCCCTACGGCGACGCCGCCGGCCACACCTGCATTGCGGTCAGCGGCCCGGTGGAGATGGCGCTCACCCTGGAGACCGGCCAGGCCGATCGGGCCGCGAACATGACTGCTTTCGCGGCCCGCGCCCTGGAACTGCTGCTCGCCAGCCTGGAGGGGTAAGCCGGGCGGCCCACCCCTCCCTCGCCGCCGCCGCCGCCGCCGATGCTCAGCTCGCGGCCGGCTCGGCGGCGGTGGCGCTGGTCTTCTTGGCCGACGCCCGCTTCGACGCCTTGGTGGCGCGCTTGGCGGCGTTGGACGCATTGGCGATATCCACCGCCGACTTGCAGTCGGCCGAGACGGCGTCGATGTGGGCCCGGGCGCAGCGGATGACCACGCCGCGGCCCGGCTCCTGGCTGGGACAGAACTTGTGGAAGTCGGCCTGGCACACGTCGTTGACCTTGGGCTTGGGCGTGCCGCGCGCCTCAGCGCCGGCGGCCATCAGGGCCAGGGCCGAAATCGCGATCACGCTGAAACGAAAAATCATGGTGGTTTCCCCTGTGCTGGTTGTTCACGCTTTGTTCCATCAACCTTTGCGGTTGTGGAGTCAAGCCCGCCGCGTTGGAAAGCGGCAGGGGGCTTACGCCGCCCCTCGCGCGACGGTATCAATTGTGTCTCCGTCAAACCGCCGGAGCCGGGAAAAGAGGCGATGGCCACCAGGACGATCACCGGCGCCTATCCGAGCGGCTATTACCTCGACCCGGCTTTCCAGACCCTGGACTTGAGCGCGACCGCCAATGTCGGCGGGCTCGGCGTGACGACCTCGACCGCCGCGCCCTCGACAATCAACAACCTGGGCACGGTGAAAGCCGATCAGAGCGGCGTCTCCCTCGCGGCGGGCGGCCGGATCAACAACGGCTCGGCGGCCGTGACGACGGCCCTCATCAGGGCGGTGGCGCCGGTCAGCGTCAGTTCGGGCTTCGGCTCGCTCGTCAATCGCGGATCGATCGTCTCGACCGCCGTCGTGAACGGCTACTTCTCCAGCCGCGGGGCCAGCGTGGTGTTCGCCGCCGGCGGCCAGGTCGTCAACAAGGCGAGCGGGCGGATCGCCGATGGCGTCGACATCGCCGGCGGCTCGGGCGTGGTGGTGAACGAAGGCGACATCGGCGGGGCCCAGTCGCTCTATTACAAGCAGAATACGTTCCCGACGCAGAACAACACCTACGGCTACTCGGTGGCGCTCGGCGGCGGGGGCGGGGTGGTGAACGGCGCGCACCACGCCTACAGCGCGGTCATCGAGAATGGCGTCGAGATTTCAGGCGCCGCGGGGACGGTGGTCAACAGCGGCAGCATCGGCGGCCTCTACACCCTCGCCACCTCGTACAAGGATTTCGATTATCGCGTCCGCCGGGGGCGCGGGGCCGCCGTGACCCTCCTGGCCGGCGGCAGGGTCGTCAATGGTTCGGCCAGGGACACGACCGCCGCGCTCGGCTCGGGCGTGACGATCAGCGGCGGGGTCGGGACCGTGGTCAACCACGGCACGATCGTGGGATCGGGCTACAGCTACGAATCCTCGAACGTCTACGACATCACCACCAAGAAGGAGGTCGATCCCGCCGCCTCCCTGGTCGACGGCGGTGTGGTCATCAATGGAACCGGGGCCGCCATCGGGGCGATCGCCATCTCGGGCGGCGCCGGAATGGTCGTCAACGACGGAGCCGTCGGCCAGACCTATTGGGTGAAAGTTTTCCAGGGCTACGGCGGGCGGCCCAAGACCACCCGCACCGAGGGCTATTCGATTTCGCTGGCGGCAGGGGGCCGGATCACCAACGGATCGGCCACCGACTCGACAGCCGTCATCGAGGCCGGGATCGGCGTCTCGGGGGGTGCGGGACGGGTCATCAACTATGCGACCATCGACGCCTACGGCGGGAAATATGGGACGGCGGTCCTCTTCGGCTCGGCGACCGACCGGCTGGTCGAGGAGGGTTCGGGAACCCTGATCGGCACGGTCGTCGGCGGCGGCGGGACGCTGGAGCTGGCGGCCGCCGCCGGCCCCGGCACGATCGGCGGCCTGGGCGGCGAGATCGGCGGCTTCAGGATGATCACGGTGGACGCCGGGGCGGCCTGGCGCTTCGAGGGGACGAACACGATCGCGTCCGGAACCACGCTGCGCAACGCCGCGGCGGTCGTCGACGACGGGACGCTCACCAACGAGGGGCGGATCCTGGCCGGCGCCCTGCTGCAGCTGAACACCGGGGCCGAGATCGACAACGCCGCCGGGGCCAGCCTGTTCTTCACCGGCGACACGGGGATCGGCCTGGTGAGCGGCGCCACGGGCACGACCGTGGTCAACGCCGGCATGGTGGAGAAATCCGCCGGCGCCGGCCTCAGCCACATCCTCGGCCCGGTGACCAATACCGGGGAGGTCGTGGCGGCGAGCGGAACGCTGGAATTCGCCGGGGCGGTGGACGGCGTGGGGGCCATGCGGATCGAGGCCGGCGCCACCCTGGAGTTCGCCGGAGCGGTGGCGAGCGGGCAAAGGGTGACCTTCGCCGAGACCGGCGCCGTGCTGGAGTTGCTGGGCGGCGCCGCCTTCGCGGGGCGCGTCGCCGGGTTCGCGGCCGGCGACACCTTCGACCTGCGCGGCATGCCGTTCGGGTCGGGCTTGACGATCACCTACGCCGGTTCGGCGAACAAGGGGACGCTCACCGTGAGCAACGGCGCTCAGATGGTGAAGATCGCCCTCATCGGCCAATACAGCGCCGCCAATTTCGCGGCGGCGAGCAATGGCGGGGGCGGCACGGACGTCGGCTTCGTCGCCACGCCGGCGGCGGCGCTGACGACCCTGGCGAGCGCCAGCTAGGTCTAGCGCCGGCCCCAGCGCCCGGCGTCGACCGCCAGGGTGACGGCGGCGTTCTCGCCGATCGGGATGCACACCGCGCCGCCGGCCTCGCGATAGCCGTGGGTGCCGGCCCCGGCGAAGACTTCGCCGTGCGGGCTCTTGTCCGGCTTGGGCGGGCCGCCGTCGACGCTGCGGTAGGGCGCTCCGCACGGCCCGATGCGCACCGGGCCGCGGTCGTCGCGCCGGTGGCGGTTGGAGATCATGGTCGGGGCGCCGCCGGTGGCGACCTGCGGCGCGCCGCCGTCGGTGGCGTCGGCGGCGGTGGGGATGGCTTCCTGGGCCCGGGCGGCGCCGGCCGCGGCGAGGCTGAGGACGAGGGCGGCGGCCAGGCGGCTCTTCATGGCGAGTTCCGTTGCGATCGCGAAGCGGCAAGCTGCGCCGTGCTCGCGGCGAAATTGCGTCCGGCCGCACACTATCCTATTTGCCGGCGCCATGTCTCATCAGACCCTGGCGGACGCCCGCGCGGCGATCGCTCCGCTCTACCGGACACCCGAAACGCCGCTGCTGACGGCCCTTTCCGAGCGTGCCCGGCCAGCCCAGGCCGAACGCGGGCCTATTCGGACCCATGCCGGGCTTATCCTGAGCCAGCTCAGAGGCGAACGGGCCGGTTGGGTCGATCAGTTTCTCCGTGAATACAGCCTGTCGAGCGAGGAGGGCGCCGCCCTCCTGGGTCTCGCCGAGGCCTATCTGCGGGTCCCCGATTCCGCCACCGCCGACGCCCTGATCCGCGACAAGCTGGGGCTGGGCGACTGGCGCGCGCACCTGGGCGCCGCCGATTCCGCCCTGGTCAACAGCGCCACCCTGGGGCTGATCCTCGCGCAATCGCTGGCCGAGGCCTCGGCCGGCGGGGCGACCCTGCGCGGCCTCGTCGCCCGCCTGGGCGAGCCGGCCATCCGCGTCGGCGTGGCCGGGGCCATGCAGCGGATGGGCGAGGCCTTCGTGCTCGGCCGCGACATCGCCGAAGCCCTGCGGAGAGCCGACCGAAGAGCCAACCGCGCCTTCCGCTATTCCTTTGATATGTTGGGAGAAGGCGCCAGGACCGCGGCCGATGCGGCGACCTATCTTGAGGCCTACCGTGGGGCCATCCGGGCCGTCGGGGCCGACGCCGGACGCGCCGGCGACGTCTTCAGCCGCGACAGCGTGTCGGTGAAACTCTCCGCCCTCCACCCACGCTACGAGCCCCTCCAGGGCCGCCGCGCGATCCCGGAACTGACCGGCGCCCTCATCGAACTGGCCCGCCTGGCCAGGGACGGCGGGGTCGGCCTGACGGTGGACGCCGAGGAGGCGGAGCGCCTGGAGATGTCTCTCTCCATCATCGAAGGGGCCTCGCGCGATCCGTCCCTGGCCGGGTGGGACGGTCTCGGCATGGCGGTCCAGGCCTATCAGCGCCGCGCCGCCGCCGTCATCGACTGGGCCGACGAACTGGCCGCGGCCACCGGCCGGCGCCTGATGGTTCGCCTCGTCAAGGGCGCCTACTGGGACACCGAGATCAAGCGGTCGCAGGAGCGGGGTCTGGCCGACTATCCGGTCTTCACCCGCAAGAGCGCCACCGACGTCAGCTACATGGCCTGCGCCAAGGCCCTGCTGACCAGCGAGCGGCTGTTTCCGGCCTTCGCCACCCACAACGCCGTCACCGTGGCCACGGTGATGGAATGGGCCGGCGAGCGCCGCGATTTCGAGTTCCAGCGCCTGCACGGCATGGGGGAGGGGCTCTATGACGACCTGATGGGCAAGGGCGTGGCGGTGCGGATCTACGCCCCGGTGGGCGGCTACCGCGACCTCCTCGCCTATCTCGTGCGCCGCCTGCTGGAGAACGGCGCCAACACCAGCTTCGTCCATCAGGTCGGGGCGGCCGACGTCAGCGACGACGAGTTGCTCGCCGACCCGGTGGAGGAGGCGGCGGCGACCGGCTTCACACCCCATCCGGCGATCCCGGCTCCGGCCGACCTCTTCTGCCCCGAGCGGCGCAATTCGGCGGGGGTGGATCTTTCCGACGATGGCGTCGTCGCCGCCCTCCTGGCCGACATGAAAAAGGCCTGGGCCGCGCCGCCCGCCGCCGGTCCATTGATCGGCGGTCGCACCGCCGGCGGCGCCCCGCGCCAAGTAAGCGATCCGGCCGATCATCGGCGGTCAGCCGGGACCGCGATCGAGGCCGGGCCGGCCGATGTCGCCCGCGCCGTCGACATCGCCGCCCGGGCGCAAGGGGCCTGGAATGCCCGCCCGGCCGAGGAACGGGCCGCCATCCTAGAACGCCTGGCCGACCTTCTCGAACGCGACCGCGCGCCGCTGATGGCGCTGGCCGTGCGGGAAGCGGGCAAGACCCTGGCCGACGCCGTGGGCGAGGTTCGCGAGGCGGTGGATTTCTGCCGCTACTACGCCGTCCAGGCGCGCAAATACGCCGCGCCGCTGCGCCTGCCCGGCCCCACCGGCGAGGTGAACGAGCTGTCCCTGGCCGGCCGCGGCGTCTTCGCCTGCATCAGTCCGTGGAATTTCCCCTTGGCCATCTTCCTCGGCCAAGTGACCGCCGCCCTGGCGGCGGGCGACACGGTGGTCGCCAAGCCGGCCCCCCAGACCCCGCTCATCGCCGCTCACGCCATACGCCTCGCCCTGGAGGCGGGCGTTCCTGGCGAGGCGCTGCAGCTCGTTCCGGGCGGCGCCGAGGTCGGTGCGGCCCTGGTCGAGGATCCCCGCGTCGCCGGCGTCGCCTTCACCGGCTCGACCGCCAGCGCCCGGCGCATCGCCCGCGCTCTGCTCGAAGACGAGACGCGTCCGCTGGTGCCCCTGATCGCCGAAACCGGCGGCCTCAACGCCATGCTGGTCGATTCCACCGCCCTCGCCGAACAGGTGACCGCCGACGTGATCACCTCGGCCTTCCTGAGCGCCGGCCAGCGCTGCTCGGCCCTGCGCCTGCTGATCCTGCACGAGGACGTCGCCCCGGCCATCCTCGAGATGCTGAAGGGCGCCATGGACGAGCTGGTCGTCGGTGATCCGGCCGATCCGGCGACCGACGTCGGGCCGGTCATCGACAGCGCGGCGCGCGAGCGGATCGAGGCCCATATCGAGCACTGGAGGTCTTCGATCCTTCACCAGAGGCCGGTCCCCGGCGGTAACGAGGGCGGGACGTTCGTCGCGCCGACCCTCATCGGCCTGGACAGCATCGCCGATCTCCAGACAGAGGTGTTCGGCCCGATCCTGCACGTGACGACCTTCAAGGCGGGGGCGATGAACGAGGCCCTCGACGCGATCATGGCGTCCGGCTTCGGCCTGACGCTCGGCGTGCACAGCCGTATCGGCTCGGCGGCCACCGCCGTGCGGGCCCGGGCCCGGGTCGGCAATCTCTACGTCAACCGCTCGATGATCGGGGCGGTGGTCGGGGTCCAGCCGTTCGGCGGCGAGGGCCTGTCGGGCACCGGGCCCAAGGCCGGCGGGCCGCACTACCTGCCGAGGTTCTGCGTCGAGCGGACGTGGACCGTGGACACCACTTCGGCCGGCGGCAACGCCAGCCTGCTGAGCCTGGAGGCGTGAGGCCGGGCCCCCTCGATCTCGTCGTCGTCGGCCTCGGCGCGGCCGGCGCCGCAACCCTTTTCCAGGCCGCCGCGGGCGGCGCGCGGGTGCTCGGCCTCGACCGCCATCATCCGCCCCACGACCAGGGATCCAGCCACGGCGAGACACGCATCACCCGCCAGGCGATCGGCGAGGGGCTGGACTATGTGCCCCTGGCGCTCCGCGCCCATGAGCTGTGGCGCGAGATCGAGGCGCAGAGCGGCGAGACCCTCATGCGCCAGGTAGGGGCGCTGCTCGTCAGCGCCCGTGCCCTGGGCGCCGTCCATCACGGCAAGCCCGACTTCCTGGAGCAGACCCTCGCCGCCGCGCGCGCCTTCGCCATTCCCCACGAGGTCCTATCGCCGGCCGAGGTCCGCGCCCGCTACCCGCGGCTTCGGCTCGCCGACCATGAAGTGGCCTATTTCGAGCCCGGCGCGGGCCTGCTCTATCCCGAGCGGTGCATCGCCGCCCAGCTGGACCTCGCCAGGCGCCGCGGGGCGGAGGTGCGCACCGGCGAGGCGGTCCTGGCGATCGAACCGTTGGCCGGCGGCGTGCGGATCGTCACCGCCCAGGCGACCTATGAGGCGGCCAGGGCGGTGGTCGCCGCCGGAGCGTGGGCGGCGGGACTGCTGGGAAGTCCCTACGCCGGCGCGCTGCAGCTCCACCGCCAGGCCCAGCACTGGTTCGAGCCGGCCGATCCGGCCGCGTTCGCGCCGGAGCGCTTCCCGGTCTTCATCTGGATGCACGGACCGGGGGAAGGGGAGTGGTTCTACGGCTTCCCCCGCGATCCGGTTCTCGGCGGGGTGAAGATCGCCTCCGAGCAGTTCGCCGCCGTGACCCCCGATCCGGACAGTCTCGACCGGGGTGTCAGCGAGGCCGAGGCGCTGGGCGTTCACGCCCGCCACGTGACCGGGCGCATCGATGGCCTGCCGCCGGCCTGGCTCCGCTCCGCCGCCTGCGTCTACACCACCGCCCCGGGTAGCCGGTTCATCATCGGCCCCGATCCCAATCGCGAGCGGGTGATCGTGGTTTCGGCCTGCTCCGGCCACAGCTTCAAACACTCGGCGGCGATCGGCGAGGCGGTCGCCGCCCTGGCCCTCACCGGCGAAGCGCCAGCGCTCCTGACCCCCTTCTCGCCGGACCGGCTCTATGCGGGCTGACGGCGCCGCAATGCGAAGAAGGCCGCCAGAGCGATCCCCAGCACCAACAGACTGGCCCCGAGCTGGGTGCGCAGCGAAGGGGTGAAAGCCATGGCCGCCAGGATCGCCACGATCGCCGCCACTGTGAACCAGCTGGCGGCCGGATAAAGCCACATCCGCACCACCAGTCGTTCGGGCGCCTCGGCCTCCAGACGCCGCCGCAGGCGGATCTGGGCCAGGGCGACGATGCCGTACACCAGCAGCATCAGGGCTCCCGAGGCGTCGAGCAGGAAGGCCCAGACATGGGTCGGCTCGACCACCGAGGCGGCCCCGGCGACGATGGCGAAGGCGGTGGCGAAGAGGATCGCGCGGACCGGCACCTTGCGGGCGTTGAGCTTGACCAGGGCGGCCGGCGCATCGCCTCGGGCGGCGAGGGTGAACAGCACCCGCG
>DASZKO010000142.1:0-7843 GCA_035605655.1 Caulobacteraceae bacterium
CGTATCCAGCGAGCCGGCGACGACCAGGGTCGGTGAGGCGATGCGGGCCAGATCGTCGTCGCCCACCGGCCGGCCCGATCCCTCGCTGCAGGCGGCCAGGGCCAGGAGGTCCTCGCCCTGGTTCTCGGCGAACTGGCGAAACCCCTTGAGGGTAGGATCGGTGATGGCCGAGGCGTCGGGGGCGCGCAGGGCCTGCGCCATCGTCATGCCCGCCCCGCTGATCGGACCGCCGCCCTTCAGAACCCGCTCGCCGATGCCGCCGAGGATCAGGTGGCCGACCCGGTTCGGATCGCTGAGCGCCAGGCCGAGGGCGAGGTGGGAGCCCATGGAATAGCCCATCAGGTCGGCACGCGAGAGGCCGAGGTGGTCCATCAGGGCGAGGACGTCGCCCGCCATGGCGTCGCGGGCGTAGGCGGCGCTATCGTGGGGCTTGTCGCTTTCGCCATGGCCGCGCAGGTCGAGGGCGACGCATCGCCAGCCCTTGCGCTCGAAGGCCCCCAGCCAGCCCAGGCGGCGCCAGTTCTCCTCGCGGTTGGTGGCGAAGCCGTGGACCAGCACCATCGTCCCCGCCGCCTCGCCGGCCGGGGCGATATCGTCATAGGGCAGCGTCAGGCCGTCGGATTGGAAATGAGCCATGGCGGCGAAGGTAGCCGCCTCGCGCCCCTTGAGCAAAGCGGCGGGGGCGCCTTAATCAGGACCGCCATGAAGGAAGAGGTGTTCATCGGCGGCTGGACCCGGACCCGGCTGCGCGAGCGTAGCCAGAGCGAACGCTACGCGGTGTGGAAGCGGGCCCGCGCCTTGCATTCGGCCGAGGGCAATCACCTGGCCCGGGCGATCGAGCGGCTGGGCCTGCCGTACGCCGAGCCCGAACCCCTGGCGGCCGACGACGACCTGGCGGCGCGCATGCGCGCGCTCGCCGCCTCTCCGGAAGCCCGCTCCGCCGCGATCGAAGCCACGCTCGATGGCTTGCCGGCCATGGCCGGGATCGACATTCTGATGCACGAGGCCCTTGGCGAGGCCTATCGGCTCAACCCGGCGGCCGTCCCCACCGCCGAGGCCCTCACCGCCGAGCTGATGACGTCGCTGGGCTATGTCGAAGCCGGCCGCAAGGACCTCCCCGCCCGCCACGTGGCGAGGTCGGGAGTGTTCTGGAAGCGGAAGTAAGAGCGCTCTCTTCCTCCCTCCCCTTCATGGGGAGGGTGGATCGACCGCAGGTCGAGACGGGTGGGGGACGCCACCCCACCCCCTCAGACCTCGCTTCGCGAGGCCACCTCCCCCATCGAGGGGGAGGAGGACTCAAAGTCAGAACTCAGGCCTCGGCTTCGGCGGGTTGCCTCGCGGTGAGGTCTTCGCCGGTGACTTGGTCGACGACCTTCATGGAAAGCCGGGTCTTGCCGCGATCGTCGAAGCCGACGAGCTTGACCTTCACGGCCTGGCCTTCGGTCAGCACGTCCGAGACCTTGTTGACCCGGTCATTGGCGATCTGGCTGACGTGCACGAGGCCGTCCTTGGCTCCGAAGAAGTTCACGAAGGCCCCGAAGTCGACGATCTTGACCACCTTGCCGTCATAGATCTGGCCGACCTCCGGCTCGGAGGTGATGGAGCGGATCCAGTCCACCGCCGCCTTGATCTTGGCCCCGTCGCTGGCCGCGACCTTGACCACGCCGTCGTCGTTGACGTCGACCTTGGCGCCGGTGGTGGCGACGATCTCGCGGATCACCTTGCCGCCGGTTCCGATCACTTCGCGGATCTTGTCCACCGGGATGTTGATGGTCTCGATCTTGGGCGCGTATTCGCCGACGTCCGGGCGGGCGCCGTCGATGGCCTTGGCCATTTCGCCGAGGATGTGCAGGCGGCCGTCCCTGGCCTGGGCCAGGGCCTGTTTCATGATCGCCTCGGTGATGCCGGGGATCTTGATGTCCATCTGCAGGGAGGTGATCCCGTCGGCGGTGCCGGCGACCTTGAAGTCCATGTCACCCAGGTGATCCTCGTCGCCGAGGATGTCGGAGAGGACCGCGAAGCCGTCCTTTTCCAGGATGAGGCCCATGGCGATGCCGCTGACCGGCTTCTTCAGGGGGACCCCGGCATCCATGAGGGCGAGGGAAGCCCCGCAGACGCTGGCCATGGACGACGAGCCGTTGGATTCGGTGATCTCGCTGACCAGGCGGACGGTGTAGGGGAAGTCCTCCTTGGCCGGCAGCATCGGCCGGATCGCCCGCCAGGCGAGCTTGCCGTGGCCGATCTCGCGGCGACCGGGCGCATTCATCCGGCCGGTCTCGCCCACCGAATAGGGCGGGAAGTTGTAGTGCAGGAGGAAGGCTTCCTTGTAGGTGCCTTCCAGGGCGTCGATGAACTGCTCGTCATCGCCGGTGCCGAGCGTGGCGACGACCAGGGCCTGGGTTTCGCCGCGGGTGAACAGGGCCGAGCCGTGGGTGCGCGGCAGGACCGACACCTCCGAGACGATCGGTCGGACGGTGTCGACGGTGCGACCGTCGATCCGCTTGCCAGTATCGAGGATCGAGCGGCGAACGACGTTCGCCTCGCATTCCTTGAACACCGGGCCGAGCTTGGTCGGCTCGACGCCGTCCGGATTCTCCTCGGACCTCGCCAGGGCCTTGACCGCCTTGGCCTTGGCGGCGCCGACCGCGTCGTGGCGCGCCCCCTTGGCGGTGATGGCGTAGGCGGCCTTGATGTCGGCGCCGACCAGGGCGGCGACTTGTGCGGCCAGGGCATCCTGGTCTTCGGGGGTGAAGTCGAACGGCTCCTTGGCCGAGTGTTCGGCCAGATCGATGATCGCGGCGATGACCGGCTGGAAGCCGGCGTGGGCGAACATCACCCCGCGCAGGACCTGCTCCTCGTCGAGCTCTTCGATCTCCGATTCGACCATCATCACCGCATCTTCGGTGCCGGCCACGACGAGATCGAGGCGGTTGGCCGGATCCTTGACCTGCTCGAGAGTGGGATTGAGGACGTACTGGCCGTCGATGTAGCCGACCCGGGCGGCCCCGATGGGGCCCATGAAGGGCACGCCCGACAGCGTCAGGGCCGCGGACGCCGCCACCATGGCGACGATATCGGGATCATTTTCCAGATCGTGCGAGAGCACGGTGATGATCACCTGCGTCTCGTGCTTGAAGCCCTTGACGAACAGGGGGCGGATCGGCCGGTCGATGAGGCGGGAGACCAGGGTCTCCTTCTCCGAGGGACGGCCCTCGCGCTTGAAGAAGCCGCCGGGGATCTTGCCCGCGGCGAAGGTCTTCTCCTGGTAGTTGACGGTCAGGGGGAAGAAATCGAGGCCCGGCTTGGGGGCCTTGTCGAACACCACCGCCGCCAGGACCGTGGTCTCTCCGTAGGTGGCGAGCACCGCGCCGTCGGCCTGACGGGCGATGCGGCCGGTTTCGAGGGTCAGCTTGCGGCCACCCCACTCGATGGATTTGCGTCGAATATCGAACATGTCGTTTTCTGCTTTCTTTCGTTTCCCAAGGGCGGATTCCCGTGGGTGCGGACAGGGGCGGTGGGCTCGTGAGCCAAGGTGCATCCTCTCCAGTTCGACAGGCGGGGTGAGGATCGCTTTTGAACCCTCGGCGTGAATGCCCCTCCAAGCCACTTGGAGCGAAGGAGCGAAGTGCCGGCGCCCCCCATGCCTGTCGATGGCGGGCGGCGGTAATCGGCGCGCGAACTCTCGCGCGCCGGGAAACTCGAGGTCTAGCGGCGCAAACCGAGCGTGCCGATCAGAGCCTGGTAGCGGGCCTCGTCGGAAGACTTGAGATGATCGAGCAGCGACCGGCGCTGCGAAACCAGCTTCAGGAGTCCCCGACGGGAATGGTTGTCCTTCTTGTGGGTCCGGAAGTGACCGGTGAGGTTGGCGATCCGCTCGGAGAGGATGGCCACCTGGACTTCGGCCGACCCGGTGTCCCCCGTCGAGCGGGCATGGGTGGTGATCAGTTCGTGCTTGCGTTCAGCGGTTATCGACATCGGGGCTTTCCGCTCAGGTGAGGTGAAAGACACGGGTGGGATTGAGCCGTCCCGCCCGCATCTCGCAGAGCGCCACGATCCTCGTTCCGTGACGGGTGGAAACCGTGCGGGAGGCGCCAAGGCGCGCCCTCAAGGTTTCGACCTGCCGGGGAAGCAGAACGATCGATCGTCCCTGCGTCAGCCTGAAGGCGTCTTCGTCGGTCACGGCCAGCTCCGGGATGTCGTCCAGGGCGGTCTCGACCGGAAGCAGAGCCTCCAGAGGCGCGCCCCTATCGCACAAAAGTTGCAGGCTTTCCAGTGTAATCGCCCCGGCCTCGGTGAACGGTCCGACCCTCGTGCGGCGCAGTTCGCCGACGTGGGCGTGGACGCCCAGCCGCTCGGCGAGGTCGCGGACCAGGGCCCGGACGTAGGTTCCCTTGCCGCATTCGATCTCGACGACGGCGTGGTCGGGGTCGGGGGTCGCGGTCAGGCGGGCGTCGTGGACGACGACCTTGCGCGGCTCGAGGTCCACCGCCACGCCGGCCCGGGAGAGGTCGTAGGCCCGTTCGCCGGCCACCTTGACCGCCGAATAGGCCGGCGGAACCTGGAGGATTTCGCCGATGAACTCGCCGAGCGCCGCGGCGATCGCGGCCGGTCCCGGGCGGGCATTCGACTGGGCGGTCACCGGCCCTTCGCGGTCGAAGGTCGCGGTCTCCACGCCCCAGACGACCGTGAAGCGATAGGCCTTGTCCGCCTCCACCAGGAACGGGACGGTCTTGGTCGCTTCGCCAAGCGCGATGGGGAGGATGCCGGTGGCCAGGGGATCGAGCGTGCCGGCGTGGCCGGCCTTCTGGGCGTTGAAGGCCCGCCTGACGGCGCCCACCGCCTGGGTCGAGCCGAGGTTGATCGGCTTGTCGAGGTTGAGCCAGCCGGAGACCGCCTCGCCCTTGCGGCGACGGGCCATCAGCTGTCTTCGCCCTCGCGGCCGGCTTCCAGATCGCGCCGGACGCGCGGGTCGTCGAGCAACCGGTTCATGTGGGCGGCGGCTTCGAAACTGTCGTCGTGGACGAATTTGAGGGACGGGGTGAAGCGCATTTCGATCACATGGCCGAGCTTGCCGCGCAGCAGGCCGGCGGCGCGGTTGAGGCCGGCCACCACGGCTGCGGCGTTCTCGCCGCCCAGGGGCTCGACGAAGCAGACCGCGTGCTTGAGGTCGGGGCTGACCTTCACCTGGCTGATGGTGATCGACACGCCGGTGAGGGCCGGATCGGCCAGATCCTCCTCACGCAGGATGTCGACCAGGGCGTGGCGGACCAGCTCGCCGGCGCGAAGCTGACGCTGGGTGGGGCCCGTCTTGGGACGGCGGCCCGGAGTCTTGGGGCGGGACATGGCGAAACCGGGTGCTGCGCCGCCAGGGATTCGGACCCGCCGGGCGGAAGGGCGCGCTTCTTATGGCCGCGCGCGGCGGATGTCCAGCTTCACGCCGCCTTGACGAACTCGGCGTCGATGACGAGCTCGATGGGCGCGACGAAGAACGGCGACATGCCGTAGGCCTTGGGATCGAGGGTGGCGACAGCCTCCACCCCCATGCGCGGCGCGCCGAAGCCCTTGCCGGCCCCGATCAGGGTGACATCGAAGGTCATCGGCCTGGTGACGCCCAGGAAGGTGAACTGGCCATCGACCTTGCCGTGGGTCGGATCGATGCGCCGGAAGGTGGTGGAGGTGAAGGTCGCCTGCGGGAAGCCGGCGGAGTTGAGGTATTTCGGGCCGCTGAGCTCGGCGGGAAAGCCGGGCACCGGGGTGGCGATGGAGGCGGTGTCGACGGCCGCGGTGAGCTTGGATTTGCCGGGCGAGACCGGATCCCAGGCCAGGCTGCCGGTGACCTTGCCGAACCGGAAGACGCTGTACGAGTAGCCGATGTGCGAGACCTTGGCGACTATTGCCGCGTGGTTCGGATCGACGTTGTAGGTCCCCGCCGGGGCCCCGGCGAGGTCGGGCGCGCCGCAAGCCACGCCGGGCGGCAGACCGGTCGGACAAGGCGTGGCGGCCATCGCGCCACCGGCCGCCAGGGCCAGCGCCGCCGCGCTGACGATCATCGCTCTCGGAAACATCGCCTTCTCCTCGTAAACTCCGCCATGCTGATGAACCGCCTTGGCCCGCGCCAGTCAAGCTCGCCGTGCCTTCACGTCATCCCGCACGGAGGACGCCGCAGGCGGCCGCAGATGCGGGACCCAGGGCGCTCGCACAGCGCCTGTAACCCTCTGGGTCCCGGGTAGCTTCGCTGCGCTCGCTGCCCGACGTCACGTGCGGGCCCGCAGGCGCAGATCCAGCTTCAATCCGGCCGGAAGAGTGTCGAGCAATGGCGTCACCGGCAAGCCGCCGGCGTTGAGCACGTCGCCAGTCCAGTGATTGCACAGGTGCAGGATGCTGAAATGTTCGTTGCCGCGGTAGAAAACGGCATCGGGATCGTCGGCCATTTTGAGACCGAGCGGTTGCGGAGCGCCGGTCGCCGAGAGAGCCATGGCGGCATCGATCCGTCGGCGCATGGCAGCGAGGCCCGCCGGCGAAATCCAGACACGGTGTTCGGCGCTGGGCGCGAACAGCTTGTCCGGCGCGGTGGCAAGGCCCTCGACACGCACGACCGAAGGATTGTTCGGCATGAAAAGGGCGCGCAGCCCGTCGCCCGCGCGGGCCGCGGAGAACCCCTCCTCGGTGTAGAAGCGCTCATCGCCCCAGCCGAACATGATCCACGGTCGCCGGCTTGTCCGCCGAGCCATGACCGCCACCGGATCATCGCCCTTGACCAGAGTCGCCGCCGGCAGCGCCAAGTCTGAATGGAAGCCGTTGTCGATGACAAAGATGGCGACCGCGCCGCGGGGTCCGGGAGGATAGAGCCGGGCATCGCCGCCCTTGGCCGTAGCCACTCCCAGGATGACCAAGAAGAGGAGCGCGAGCCCAGGAAGCATCCACCGCCGTTTCACTTCCATGTCGACTTTCCCCCGCCGGGAAGGCCGAGGGTCGGCCACATGTTCGTGACGGCGTCGATCACGGACTGGTTCATGCGGATCGGGCGGCCCCATTCGCGGGTGGTTTCACCCGGCCACTTGCTGGTGGCGTCCAGGCCGATCTTGCCGCCCAGGCCGCTGACCGGCGAGGCGAAATCGAGGTAGTCGATCGGGGTGTTTTCGATGACGGTGAGGTCGCGGGCCGGATCCATCCGGGTGGCGATGGCCCACATGACGTCCTTCCAGTCGCGGGCGTCGATGTCGTCGTCCACGACGATCACCCACTTGGCGTACATGAACTGGCGCAGATACGACCACACCCCCATCATCACCCGCTTGGCGTGGCCGGCGTAGGCTTTGCGGATCGACACCACGGCGATGCGGTAGCTGCAGCCTTCGGGTGGCAGCCAGAAGTCGACGATCTCGGGGAACTGGGCCTGGAGGAGGGGAATGAACACCTCGTTGAGCGCTTCGCCCAGAATGGAGGGTTCGTCCGGCGGCCGGCCGGTGTGAGTGGTGAGGTAGATCGGGTCCCGCCGCATGGTGATGGCGGTGACCTGGAAGATCGGGAAGGGCTCGACGCTGTTGTAATAGCCGGTGTGGTCGCCGTAGGGGCCCTCGTCGGCGTATTCGCTCAGCTTCACCTGGCCTTCGATGACGATCTCGGCCTGGGCCGGCACCATCAACGGCTGGGTTTTGGCCGCGACCAGTTCGACGCTGGCGCCGCGCAGCAGGCCGGCGAACTGATATTCCGAAAGGGTGTCGGGCACCGGCGTGACCGCCGCCAGGATGGTCCCCGGATCGGCCCCGATCACGGCGCAGGCCGGCAGGGCATCGGGCTTGCCCGCCGCTTTCCAGCGCCGGTGATGCTGAGCCCCGCCGCG
>DASZKO010000166.1:0-17783 GCA_035605655.1 Caulobacteraceae bacterium
GCTTGATAATCACTCAACAAACCAGCATCTGACACCTTCTTCAGAAGGGTTGGGCGAATGGGCGAGCCTGCGTCGACGCGGGCCGGCGTGGAGTGGCTTGCGTATGAGTTCGACGGTGGTGACGGCTCCCGCTCGGCGGGATTTCCTGAAGCTTGGCCTGGGAGCGACGGCGGCCGCCGGTGCGGCGAGCGCGCTGGGCGTGCTGGCCACGCGGTCCCTGACCGGGGCCGCCGCGCCCGCCTCGCTGCCGCCTATCGCGCCGGCCGCCCCGGCGATCATCAGCTCACCGAAGTCGTGGCCCGTGGCCACCGATGTGCGGCGCGCCTTCCTCCACAACCTGCACACCGGCGATCAGCTCGACACGGTCTATTTCGAGGATGGCCGCTATGTGCCCCAGGCGCTCGCCGAGGCCATGCGGGTGATGCGCGACTGGCGCAACGGCGCCGAGCACGTCATGGACCCGCGCCTTTTCGACGTCCTCCATGGCCTGGGCGCCAAGCTAGGCTCGCGCTCGCCCTTCCAGCTGATCTCCGGCTACCGTTCGGCCCAGACCAACGCCATGCTGCACGCCGAGAGCGGCCAGGTGGCCAGCCACAGCCAGCACATGCTCGGAAAGGCCAGCGACATCCGCATCGAGGGCGTGCCGCTCGCCCGCCTGCACGAGGCGGCGCTCAGCCTGAAGGCCGGCGGCGTGGGCTTCTATCCCGTCTCCAATTTCGTCCACGTGGACGTGGGGCCGGTGCGGCGGTGGAGCGGCAGTTAGGGGTCAAGCCCCCAATCGGTCGAGGTCGGTTCCCGAGAAGCTGAGGCGGGTCGCCTTGCCATTGAGGGGCGCCTCGAAGCGGAAGCGCTCGACGCCGCCGACATCCGGCTCCAGGGACCACCAGCCGCCGCGCTCGATCAGGCGCCCGGCGCCTTCGAGGACCAGGTCGTCGCCACGCGCCAGGACCGTGCCGTAGCCGACCCACGGACTGCGGTTGAGATAGACCCCCGTGAAGGCTCTGAGGCGCTCGGGAACGGCGGGCTGGGCGGCCGGCGCGTCGCGGCCGAAAAGGGTTTCGCCCCACCAGTAGCCGGTCACCGCCGCGCCCTCGCTCACCGGCTCGAGGAGATGGGCGGCGAAGGCCGGATGCGAGGTGGCGAGGCGCCCGCCCTGGCGATAGGCCGGGGCCGCCGCGCCGGCCGCGGCGAGATGCGGAAAGTCCTCGCCGGGCGCGAGCGTGAAGCTGCGCCCGTCGGCGGCGATGAAGTGTCCCATCAGAGGCCCCGGCTCCTTCACGCGCAGGGGCCCCAGGGGATCGGGCGGGCTGGGCAGGGGCGCCCCGGCGCGGACCGCCCGCATTAGGCGGATGGCGTAGGCGGTGGTCTGGCGGGGCCGGTAGCCGCCCAGGCGGGCGTTGACGCTGGCGAAGCACGCCACCCCCGCCGCCGGATCGGCATGGAAGGATGAGGAGAAGGCCACCATCCCGCCGGTGTGGTGCAGGCAAGGGGCGCCGTCGACCGGCTGTAGCGCGACACCCAGACAATAGTGGGAGCCGGGACCGAAATCGGCGTCGCTGGCGATCACCGGCGTGGCGAAAGCCTTGGCCGAGGTGTCCGACAGCACCGGCGCGCCCTTGCCCGCCCCTATGGCCAGCAGGCCGCGCAGATAGCGGGCCATCATCTCCGAGGTGGCGCCGATGCATCCCGCCGCCGTGTCCTCCGGATCCCACGGGGCCTCGTCCATGGCCGCGCCCGGTAGCTCGGCGGCCACGGATTGGTCGTGCGGGAGGTAGGCGACGGGGAAGCGGGCGCGATTGGCCGCGCTGATCTGGCCGGCGATGTCGGCCACGCCCAAGGGGACGCGCACGCGGCGAAGGATCGCCTCCTCGTGGGAGAGGCCGGTGATTCGCTCGACCACCGCGCCCAAGAGATCGAAGCCGGTGTTGCTGTAGGAGAACCGCGATCCGGCCGAAAAGCCCGTCCACAGCCGGCCCTCCGGGGTGCGCGGGAAGAGCGGCGCGCCGTCCGGTAGGCCGCTGGTGTGGCTCAGCACCTGGCGCCCGGTGATCGGGGCGCTCGGCCAGGCCGCCTCCGGCAGATAGCGGGCCAGCGGGGCGTCGAGGTCGATCCGCCCCTCGTCGGCGAGCGAGAGGAGGGTCAGGGCCAGGAAGGACTTGCTGATCGAGCCGATCTGGAAGAGCCGGTCCGGACTCATCGGCTCGCGCCGCGCCATGTCGGCCCAGCCGAGGGCCAAGACGGCGGTGAAGCCGTCGGCGTCGGTGACGCTGAGCGTCATGCCGGGCAGCCCTTGGGCGGCCAGCTCGGCGCGAGCGTACTCCGCCAATGCCGCGAGGGCCGGGCCGTAGTCGTGGACGCCTTTGCCCGGTGAGGTGATCGCAAAACGCGGGGCCGTTTGTGCCGAGGCGAAGGCTGGCGCGGCGACCGCCGCCGCGGTGACGCCCATCCACGCCCGCCGGGTGATATTCATGCCGCCCCACCCCATCCGTCTAGCTTCGCCAGCCAGCTTCCCCATCAAGGGGAAGGAGGACCGAGATTCAATGCAAACTCGCCACCGCCTTCGCCACCTCGGCCGGTTTCTCCAGGCTCACCATGTGGCCGGCCTCGGGGATATTGACCAGCCGGGCCCCGGCAATCCCGGCCGCGAAGGCCAGGCCGTAGGTCGGCGGGATCAGCTTGTCGCTCTCGCCCCAGACGATCACCGTCTTCGCCTTGACCCGGTAAAGCCGCTCGGAAAGGCCGCGCTCGGGAATGGGAAAGAGGATCTTGCCCGCCATGCCGAGCTGGCGGGCGTTGCGGACGAGATAGGCCTTGAGGAATTCCGGATCGTCGAGATCGAGCCCGGCGGTCATCAGCTTGGCCCCCGCCGCCGGGTCATGGAACAGATACCCCGGCATCTCGTAGGGCAGGAGGGTGAACATGTCCGGGATCGGATGATCGGCCAGCCACAGCCCGGCCGGCGCGATGAGGGCCAGGCGCGAGACATCGTTGGGGGCGATCGCGGCCATTTCGGCGGCGATCATCCCGCCCATGGAATGGCCCACCAGGACCGGGTCCTTCAGCCCCAGCGCCTCGACGACATCGGCGGTGTGGAGGGTGAAGTCCAGCATGTCGCGCAACTCGCCGCATTCGTCGGTCTCGCCATAGCCCGGCAGGAACGGGGCGTGGACATGCCAGCGCTCGGCCAGCGCCGCCAACAGGGGATCCTGCGGGGTCATGCCCCCGGCCCCGTGCAGATAGACGAGCGGCTCGCCGGCCCCGCCCTCGAGGTAGCGCACCTGCGCGCGGCGGGTCTTTACGGTCTTGCTTTCCATGGCCTCAGACCGTCTCGGAGACGCGGGAGGGCTGGTGCTCGGCCGGCAGCGAGCCGGGCGTGGCGCGCGTCTCCAGCGGCTTGCACCAGAACCGGGTGTCGCCCTCGCACTCCGGCAGCACGTCCCTCAGCTTCGGCATCACCTTCTCGGCGAAGAGGCGCGAGGAATACATGCACTTGTCGGCCGGCATGTCGCCGACGTGCATCAGGCAGAAGATGTGGCCGACGTTGAGCCCCTTGATCAGCTCCTCCATCCGTTGGCGGACGGTTTCCGGCGAGCCGGCGATGACGTGGCCGCCTTCGGTGAGGTCCTTCCAGGTCAGCTCGCCGAAGCCCTTGGGCGGGGCGTATTGCGAGAGGGCCCCGGTCTGGATCGTCTTGATGGTCCGATAGCCCGGCGCGTCGGCGTACCCGGGATAGACGTGCAGGCAGCGGTTGTAGAAGTAATGGATGTGCTCGGCATAGAGCCGCTCGGCTTCCTCGTCGGTCTCGGCGACGCAGATCGTCTGGGCGAAGCCGGCCCGATAGGGCGAGGCGTCCGGCGCATTGCGCGCCGCGACCCGATCCCAGTAGCCCTGCAGCAGGGCCTTGGCGCGGATGTAGCCGGTGAAGCTGAGATAGGAATAGGAATAGGTGTTGTCGATGCAGAAGTCATAGGTCTCGATCGAGCCGCCGCCGGGGATGTGGACCGGCGGATGGGGCTGCTGGATGGGCCGCGGCCAAATGTTGACATGGCGCAGCTTGTTGTAGCGGCCGTTGAAGGCGAAGGGCTCGCGCGTCGTCCACGCCTTGATGATCAGGTCGTGGGCCTCGGCGTATTTCTCCCGGGTCAGCGCCGGGATCTGGCCGTAGCAGTAATTGGTGTCCATCGAGGTGCCGACCGGGAAGCCGGCGACGAGCCGACCGCCGCTGATGCAGTCGAGCATGGCGAACTCTTCGGCGACCCTCACCGGCGGATTGTAGAGGGCGATTGAGTTGCCCAGCACCACGATGGCGGCGTTCTTGGTCCGCCGGGCCAGACCCGCGGCGATGAGGTTGGGCGAGGGCATGATGCCGTAGCCGTTCTGGTGGTGCTCGTTCACCCCCACCCCGTCGAAGCCCAGGGTATCGGCGTATTCCAGGAGATCCATGTAGCCGTTGTAGACCTGGTGGCTTTTCACCGGATCGAAGAGGCGCTGGTCGATGTCCACCCACACCGAACGGTTCTTCTCGCGGAAATCGTCCGGCAGGTAGGGCCAGGGCATCAGGTTGAACCAGGTGAACTTCACGGCGTCCTCCTCACGGGCGTTTTTCCTTATCGCCGATCACCGTAGGACGAGGACCGCCCGCGAGGCAATCGGAGCCAGGAAGGCAGGAGGATTTCTTCTCTACAGGTGATCGAGCACCGGCTTGGGCTTGTAGGGCTTTTCCAGGGCGGCGATCTCGTCGTCGCTGAGCTTGAACTCCAGGGCGGCCACGGCGTCGGCCAGGTGATGCGCCTTGGAGGTACCGATGATTGGCGCGGTGACCACCGGGTTTTTCAGCACCCAGGCGAGCGCCACCTGCATGTTGGAAACGCCGCGGGCCTTGGCCACCTCGGTGACCTGGTCGACCACGGCATGGTCCGGCTCGCGGTAGTAGAGGCGGGGCGCGAATTCGTCGGTGCGGGCCCGTTCGGTATTGCCCTCGCCGGGCGCCGCGCGACCGCCGGCCAGGAAGCCGCGGGCCAGGGGCGACCACGGGATCACCCCGATCCCCTTGGCGCGGCACAGGGGCAGCATTTCGCGCTCCTCCTCGCGATAGACGAGGTTGTATTGAGGCTGCATGCACACGAACGGCGTCCAGCCGCGGGCCGCCGAGACGGCCAGCATGTCGGCGAACTGCCAAGCGTACATCGACGAGGCGCCGATGTAGCGCGCCTTGCCGGCCCGGACGACGTCGTTCAGCGCCTCCAGCGTCTCCTCGATGGGGGTCTCCGGATCGAAGCGGTGGATCTGGTAGAGGTCCACGTAGTCGACTCCGAGCCTCGTCAGGCTGCGATCGATGGCGTCGAAGATGTGCTTGCGCGAGAGGCCGCGGTTGTTGACGTCGGCCCCCATCTGGCCGTGGACCTTGGTGGCGATCACCACCTCGTGGCGCTTGGCGTATTCCTTCAGGGCCTTGCCGGTCACCTTCTCGCTTTCGCCGGCCGAATAGACATCGGCGGTGTCGAAGAAATTGACCCCCGCCTCGATGGCCGCCTTGAAGAAGGGCAAAGCCTCCTTTTCGTCGAGCACCCACGGGCGCCATTTCGACGAGCCGTAGGTCATGCATCCCAGGCACAGACGAGAAACCTTCAGGCCGGTATGGCCGAGCCGGACGAACTCCATCTTAGAACCTTTCTTTCAGCTTACTTGGCCAGGCGCCCGTCGCCGATCGCCGCTTCCTCGAATTGGAAGAGGACGTCCGGGTCGGGGTGGTCGAAATCCTTGCCGATCTCGTCCGGCGCCAGCGTGTGCAGCAGATAGCGGATGACGTTGAGTCGCAGCGCCTTCTTGTGGTCGGCCTTGACGCACACCCAGGGGGCGAAGCCGGTGTGGGTGCGGCGGAGCATCTCGTCGCGGGCCCCCGAGTAGGCCTTCCACCTTTTCTGAGCGAAGCGGTCGAGGTCGCTGATCTTGAGGTGCTTGAGCGGGTCCTCGGCGCGGGCGTCGAGGCGCTGCGCCTGCTCCTGGCGCGAGATGTCGAGCCAGAACTTGACGAGGTGGATATTGGCCCGCTCCAGCATCCGTTCCATCGAGGGGGCCTCGCGCAGGAACTCGTCGTGCTCTTCAGGGGTGCAGAACCCCATCACCGGCTCGACCCCGGCCCGGTTGTACCAGGAGCGGTTGAAGAGCACGAATTCGCCGGCCGCCGGCAGATGGGTGATGTAGCGCTGGAAATACCATTGCGAGCGCTGGCGGTCGGACGGCTTGGGCAGGGAAACGATGCGGGTATTGCGGGGGGCGAGATGGGCGGTGATCCGCGCGATGGTGCCGTCCTTGCCGGCCCCGTCGCGCCCCTCGAAGATGACCAGGGCCTTGGCCCCCGACTTCATCGCCCATTCCTGGTAGCGCACCAGGCCGATCTGCAACTCGCGCAGGTCGTGGTTATAGTCGCGGGTCTTGACCATGAGTTTCAGCCTATTCGATCGGGGACGAACTGTGATCCGCCTTTTTGTGTCCGTTGATCTCGTCCGCGGCGCCGAAGCAGCGCCGCGGCCCGAGCAGATTCACTATCTGGCCCACGTCATGCGGGTGCGGGCCGGCGAGGAGATTTTGACCTTCAACGGCCGGGACGGCGAATGGCTCACCCGGGTCGCGGCGATTTCCCGCCATGAGGCGCGCCTGGAGGCGGTGCGCCAGGTCCGGACCCAGGCGGCCGGCCCCGATCTCGACCTCCTCGTCGCCCTGGTAAAGCGGCCGCGCCTGGAGACTATCGCCGAGAAGGCCGCCGAGCTGGGCGTCCGGCGGCTGCGCCCGCTCCTCACCGAGCGGACCAACGTTCCCGCCGCCAATCTCGCCCGCCTCGCCGCCATCGCGGTGGAAGCCGCCGAGCAGACCGGCCGGCTCGACGTGCCGCGGGTCGCGCCGCCCGAGCGCCTCGCCGCCGTCCTCGCCGCCTGGCCGGCCGATCGGCGGCTGATGTTCTGCGACGAGGCCGGTGACGCCCCGCCGATCCTCGCCGCGCTGGAGGACGCGACGCCCGGTTCCTGGGCGATCCTGATCGGACCGGAGGGCGGCTTCACGAGCGCCGAGCGGGCCACCGCCCGCGCCGTCCCCGGCGCCCTGCCGGTCTCGCTGGGACCCCGCGTCCTGCGGGCCGACACCGCCGCCATCGCCGCCTTGAGCCTCTGGCAAGCGGCGCTCGGCGATTGGCGGGGGGCTTGAGCTTGCGCCCCCCCGCGCCCACTTGCTCAAGAACCACGCGCGCGGGCGGCGCGCCGGATCGGGGGAATGGATGGCCGAGACGCTCTGCGACGATCGACCACTCGCCTTCGCCGATCTCGCCGCCTGGTTCGCGCAAGGCGGCAAGGACCCGGCCCGCTTCCGGGTCGGCGCCGAACATGAGAAGTTCGTCTTCCGCCTCGCCGATCACGCCCCCGTGCCTTACGAGGGCGACAACGGCATTCGCGCCCTCATGGAAGGGCTCATGCGGTTCGGCTGGGCCCCGACCACCGAAAAGAACGCCGCCGGCGGCGAGACCCTGATCGGTCTCTCCCGCGGCGCGGCCAACGTCAGCCTAGAACCCGGCGGACAGTTCGAGCTCTCCGGCGCCCCGCTCGGCTCCATGCACGATATCTGCGAGGAGACCGGCCAGCACCTCGAGGAGGTGAGAGCGGTGGCCGCCGAGCTCGGCCTGGGATTCCTGGGCCTCGGTTTCACCCCCCAGTGGCGGCGCGACCAGGTCCCGATGATGCCCAAGGGCCGCTACGAGATCATGCGCCGCTACATGCCCAAGGTCGGGTCGATGGGCCTGGACATGATGTTCCGCACCTGCACGGTCCAGGCCAATCTCGACTTCGCCGACGAGGCCGACATGGTCGCCAAGTTCCGCGTCAGCCTCGCCCTGCAGCCGATCGCCACCGCCCTCTTCGCCAACTCTCCGTTCACGGAAGGCAAGCCGAACGGTTTCCTCTCCGGCCGCGCCAGTGTGTGGACGGATACGGACAATGCCCGCACCGGCCTGCTGGACTTCGTCTTCGAGGACGGCTTCGGCTTCGAGCGCTACGCCCGCTATGCGCTCGGCGTGCCGATGTATTTCGTCAAGCGCGACGGCCGCTACATCGACGTCGCCGGCCGCTCGTTCCGCGATTTCATGGACGGGAATCTCCCGGAGCTGCCGGGCGAGCGGCCGACGATGGCGGACTGGATCGACCACACCAGCACCATCTTCCCGGAGGTCCGCCTCAAGCAGTACCTCGAGATGCGCGGCGCCGACGCCGGTTCGTGGAGCCGCCTGTGCGCCCTGCCCGCCCTGTGGGCCGGCCTGCTCTATTGTCCCGATTGCCTCGCCGCCGCCTGGGAGCTGTGCCGAGGCTGGACGGCCGAAGAGCGCGCCGCCCTGAGGGGCGACGCCGCCAGGGTGGGCCTCAAGGCCCAGGTCGGCGGGCGCACCGCCCAGGATCTCGCCAAGGACATGCTGGCCATCGCCCACGAGGGCCTGAGGCGCCGCGACCAGCTCTCCGCCGGCATGGTCGACGAGACCGGCTATCTCGCCGAGGTCGAGGAAATCGCCGAATCGGGCGTCACCGCCGCCGAACGCCTCCTTGCTCTCTACCACGGCCCCTGGAGGGGCGATGTGTCGCCGGTGTTCGAGGATTGCGCGTACTGATCCCTAGCCAACCGGCTTATCGCGAAAGGAACGAGGGCGGCCCCGCCGACCGCCGCCGCAGTCAGGGCTGTCCGCCGCCGCCGGACGAGCCGTAGATCTGGCCCGTCGCATAGCTCGCATCGGCCGCGGCGAGTTGCACATAGACCGATGCCAGCTCCGCCGGCTGCCCCGGCCTTCCCATCGGCGCCTGGCCGCCGAACCGTTCCAGCTTTTCCATGCTCGTGCCGCCGCTCACCTGCAGCGGCGTCCAGATGGGGCCCGGGGCCACGCCGTTCACCCGGATGCCTTTGGACGCCAGCTGCTTTGCCAGCGACTTCACATAGTTCATCGTGGCCGCCTTGGTCTGGGCGTAGTCGTAGAGGTCCGGCGAGGGATCATAGGCCTGTTCCGAGGCCGTCGCGATGATCGTCGAGCCCGGCTTCAGGTGTGGCAGGGCCGCCTTGATGATCCAGAACGGCGCATAGATGTTGGTCTTCATGGTCGCGTCGAAGTCCTCGGTCGTCATGTCGAGGATCGACTCCCGGCTTTGCTGGCGCCCGGCGTTGCAGACCAGAATGTCCAGGCCGCCCAGAGACCGCACGGCGTCGTCGACCAGCTGACGGCAGAAGGCCTCCTCGCGCAGGTCGCCGGCCAGACTCACGCCCGTGCGGCCGGCGGACTCGATCAGCTTCACGACGGCGTCGGCGTCGGGTTGTTCGGCCGGAAGGTGATTGATCGCTACGTCCGCGCCTTCGCGCGCGAAGGCGATCGCCGCGGCCCGCCCCATGCCGGAATCGCCGCCGGTGATCAGCGCCTTGCGGCCCGACAGCCGCCCGGCGCCGCGGTAGCTCTCCTCCCCGTGATCGGGCCGCGGCTGCATGTCGCGGGCCAGACCCGGCCAGGGCTGCGACTGCCGTTGGAACGGCGGCTTGGGATGTTTGGCGCGGGGATCCTCGAAGGGGGCCGCCGTGGAGGTGGAGTCGCTCGCAACCTTGCCCGCATCGTCCGCCATCTCTCTCTCCCTTGGTTCTTTGGGACGTCCAGCCGGGCAATTCGCCAGCTCGCGGAATGTTCCCCTCGCCCTCGGCCGCCGGAACTGGCGTCAGCGTGGGGCTTTACTTGAGCGGCCTGGACTGGAGGTTGCAGATGAGCGAGCCCGCGCCGGCTATCCGCAGGGGGATGCCGAGCCCCCGCCTCGACGAGGCGACTTTTCGCCGGCGCTTCCTGAGCCGCTTTCCCGATCCGGCGTTCGACGGACTTCGCGGCGAGCTCGACCATATCGCCGCGGCCGCCTGGGACGCCTACGACCACGCGCGCAAGTCGCCGAGGACGAAGCTCGCCGGGCCCGGCTATGCCGACCCGACCTATGAACTGGCCGAGGACTGGATCGCCGCCAAGGCCGCGGTGGACGCCGCCCAGGCCCGCCATGACGATGCCAGCGGCCCCTGCCGGGCGCTGCTGATCAACGGCTCGCCGCGCACCGAGCATAGCTGTCCTGGCGAAATGTCGAAGAGCTGGCGGCTGGCGGAGATCGCCCGCGCCGCTCTCGTCGATCAGAAGGTGGCCGTCGAGGTGCTCGACCTCTCGCGCCTGGCTTCGGAGTTCGGGCGCGAGATCCATCCCTGCAAGGGCTGTTTCTCGACCGCCCCGGCGCTCTGCCACTGGCCCTGTTCCTGTTACCCGAACTTCTCCCTGGGCCAGGTCAACGACTGGATGAACGAGATCTACCCCCTGTGGGTCGAGGCCCATGGAGTGATGATCATCACCCCGGTGAACTGGTATCAGGTGACCTCGCCGGTGAAGCTGATGATGGACCGCCTGGTCTGCGCCGACGGCGGCAATCCGGACCCGAGCCTCACCCACGGCAAGCACGCCGACGAGGCCAAGGCGATCGAGATGAACGGCTGGGACTACCCCAAGCACCTCGCCGGGCGCGTGTTCTCGGTGGTCGTGCATGGCGACGTGGAGGGCGCCGAGAACGTCCGCCGCAGCCTCTCCGACTGGCTGCGCTTCATGGACCTGGTCCCGGCCGGGGTTAACGCCGAGCTCGACCGCTACATCGGCTACTGGAAGCCCTACGCCACGGGACATGACGAACTCGACGCCGACCACGCCGTGCGGGACGAGGTGCGGAACGCCGCGCTCACTCTGGCCGAGGCGGCACACGCCAACCATTCCGGCGCCCTGCTGCAGGCCGGCCGCGATCTCGAACCGCCGCGTCGGAAGTAGTCCCAGGCCGCAAGGAAACCGGCCGGCCTCCGGAGGGGTCTATACCGGTGGATTTGTCGCCGTCGGCGCCCAGTGTTCCCCCTGCGAGGCGCCGGACCCCGAATCGGTGTGGCGCACGGCCTCCCCCGGATCGGCGTGGTGGCTATGGCCCTCGCGGACCTCGACCACGTTCGGATAGAAGGCCAGGCGGCCGCGGATCAATTCCATGGCCGGGTGGGGGTTCTCGTAGGTCCACACCGCGTTCTCGGCGATGTCCCCGTCCATGCTGAGCGTGTAGTAGGCCGCGTGGCCCTTGTAGGGGCAGTAGGTGTCGAGCTCGGTGCGGGCCATGAAGGCCATGTCCACGTCGGCGCGCGGGAAATAGGCCACCGGCTTGTAGCTGGCCTCTTTCAGGATCAGCACGTCGCCGCTGTCGGCGATCACATGGCCCTTGAAAACAGCCAGCATGCGGCCCGCGTGGCCGTCGATCGTGATCGGGTGGGCGGCCCCGGGAACCTTGACGACATCCATCGCAGCGGCCTCCTTCGCGTTTTCCCCCGTATCCCCATCCTAGCACGATCCTTGACGGCGATGGACCGGGGGGGTGTAACTTTCGGCCCCACGGGGGGCGGCTGGGCGCGAGGCGGCCATGACAACCAAGATTCTCACCGGAACCTACAGCTCCGGCTACACCCTTTCGGGCGCCTACAGCGGCGTGTGGGTCAAGCCCACGGGCAAGGTGATCGGCGCGGCCGGGACTTACAGAGTCCTCGACGGCACGATGGGCGGGGTTGGTCTCGACCTCCCCGATGCCGGAACCGCTCACAACGAGGGCGCCATCGTCGGCGGGGCTGGCGGAAACGGCGTTTTCAGCAACTCGACCGGCGGGGCGGGCGGCGGCGGCGGGGTAGCCGTGGTTCTCGAAAGCGGCGGCCGGCTGGTCAACACCAACGCCATCTATGGCGGCCCCGGCGGCTACGCCCACTACGGCGGCCAGCGCGGCGGCGAGGGGGGCTTCGGCGGCGACGGCGCCGACCTCGACGCCAAGGGGACGGTGATCAACAGCGGGGTGATCCAGGGCGGTGTCGGTCAGCTGGGCGCCTCCGGCGGCTCCTATTCCGGCAGCGATGGCCAGGGCGGCGTCGGCGTCTATCTGCGCGCCGGCGGCGCCATCACCAACCTCGGGCGCATCAGCGCCGGCGGCGAAGGCCATGCCGCCACCCTCTATCCGTCCGGGGTGATGATCAACGGCGGCGGGGTGATCACCAACGGTTCGGCCACCGACGCCTTCGCCGACATCGACGGCGGCAATAGCGGCAACGGCATCCAGGCATTCAACGGCCCGCTCACCGTCAAAAATTTCGGAGACATCATCGGCGAGCACTTCTCGGTGCTGATGATGAGCGGGGGCGGCCGGATCATCGCCGAACAGGGATCGTCCTTCAGCGGCGAGGCCTACGGCGATGGCGGAGCTCTGGAGCTTGTCGGGGGCGGGACGACGATCAGCAACCTGGGCTCGACCGCCACGGTCAGCGGCTCGATCAGCGGTCAGTTCGTCGATTTCACAATCTATCAGTTCGACGCAGGCGGCAGCTGGACCCTGGCCGGCTCCGACAACGTGCTCGGCTATGGCGACAGCCTGACCGACCAGGGGACTTTCGACATCGCCTCGACCTCGGTCCTGGAGGTCCACGACGGCGCCGTCGTGGCCGACGATTCCCTGCTCTCCAATGACGGCATCATCGCCCTGGAAAGCACGACGAGCTTCACCGACGTGCGAATCGGCGCCGGCGCCACCCTGGACAACAGCGGCACGATCACCTTGTTCGCGCCCAAAAGCCGGATCGTCGGCCTGTCGGCGACCGCCGAGCTCGACAACTACCACCTGATCAACGGCCGTGGCTCGGTCGGCGGGAACGGTCTCGTTCTCGTCAATCACATCGGCGGGACAATCGAGGCGATCGGCGGGTCGCTGTCGATCCAGACCGGCGCTGGCTTCCTGGTCAATGGCGGCGTGCTGGCGGCGGCGTCTGGGGCCACCCTCATGCTCGAGAAGGGGCTCATCCAGCAGTTGCCGAACTCGGGGACCATCGCCGCGCTCAGCGGCGGCGTCGTCGACCTCGCCGACGTGGTCGTGGAGGGCGGGACCCTGAGCCAGTCCGGGACCGGCGTCCTCAGGGCCAACGTCAGCGGCGGGGTGCTCGATGGGGCGACTGGCGGCGCCGGGGCGGTGTACGTGAGCGGTGTTCTCGAGGTGTTGAACGGCATCGCCCTGACCCTCGAGGGGACGATCCACAATGCCGGCGCCCTCGACACCAAGGGATCCACGGCGGTGAGCAAGTTCATCGTCGCCTCCGATGGCGCCTCGCTCACCGGCGGCGGCCAGGTCAAGCTCGCCGCCCACGCCGACAACGCCTTGCTAGGGTCCACCGCCAGCGCCCTGCTCACCAACGTCGACAACCGCATCGCCGGAGCCGGGCGGATCGGCGGCGGGAGCATGGCCCTTGTCAACGAGGCGGCCGGGGTGATCGCCGGCACGAGCTCCGTGACCCTGACCATCGACACAGGCGCCAATTCCATCGTCAACGCCGGGGCGATCGAATCGCTCGGAAGCGGCCGGGTGATCGTCAAGAGTGCGGTGAACAACACCGGCAAGTTCCTGGCCTCCACCGGCACCCTTGTCCTCGATGGAGCGGTCAGCGGCGCCGGCGTGGCCGACATCAGGGCCGGGGTGCTCGATGTCGCCGGCAAATTCGCCGAGACGGTGACGTTCCAGACCGGTTCGACCGGGGTCCTTCAGCTCGCCGATTGGGCGGCGTTCACGGGCAAGGTCAGGGGTCTTTCGACCACCGGCGCCAATTCTCTCGACCTCCTTGGCTTCACCCTGTCGGGCGCCAAGGCGACCTACAGCGGCACGACCACGTCGGGGGTGCTGAGGGTCAGCAACGGAACCCAGACGGCCAAGATCACCCTGCTGGGAAACTATCTCGCCTCGACCTTCACCGTCGCCTCCGACGGCCACGGCGGGGTGACTGTCAAGGATCCCCCCCTCCAGCCCCTGCTCTCCGCCGCCCCGCACTGACCTCCCTCCCTCCCTCCCCTTCTCATGGGGAGCGTGGATCGCACGAAGTGCGAGACGGGTGGGGTTCGCGCCGCCACCCCATCCGGTGCTTCGCGCCACCTTCCCCATCAAGGGGAAGGAGGGGAGGGTGGATCGCACGAAGTGCGAGACGGGTGGGGTTCGCGCCGCCACCCCATCCGTCTGGCTTCGCCAGCCACCTTCCCCATCAAGGGGAAGGAGGGTGGGGTTCGCGCCGCCCCGCCTTGTGATCTTCCCCTCGGCGTGATTGTCTCGTCCGCGACGCTCGCCAAGAAGCGCCGGGGCAAGCATGAACAGCATCGTCATTCTCGCCGGGATCGTGCTGACGATAGCCACCGGCGCCCCCGTGATGGTGCAGATCTTCCGGCAGCACCCGCGCGGCCTGTTCGTCCTCTTCTTCGCCGAGATGTGGGAGCGGTTTTCCTACTACGGCATGCGCGGCCTGCTGGTCTTCTACCTCACCCAGCACTTCCTTTTCGGCGACGCCTTCGCGGCCAGCACCTACGGCTCCTACGCCACCCTGGTCTATCTCATCCCCCTGGTCGGCGGGGTGGTCGCCGACCGGTTCCTGGGCGCGCGCAAGGCGGTGGCCTTCGGCGCCCTGCTGCTCGTCGCCGGCCACACCACAATGGCCATCGAGGGAACGCCGGCCCGCCAGGTCCTCACCTGGCACGGGGCGCACTACGGCTTCCAGGTGAACGGTCTCGGCGCCGCCCGAGAAGCCAAGGTCCTGGTCGCCGGCCGGCCCTACGCTTTCGGCCAGAGCGCCGACGGGGCCTTCACCATCACCGGCCTGCCGCCCGGCTCGCCGCTTCCCTCGGCCCTGCCCAAGGGGACCTTCCAGCTGTCGGTGAGCGGCCGCGACAAGGGCTACGTCGACCTCTTCTATCTGGCGCTGGCCCTGATCATCATGGGGGTCGGGTTCCTCAAATCGAACATCTCGGCCATCGTCGGCCAGCTCTATGTCGAGCGCGATCCGAGGCGCGATCCGGGCTTCACCCTCTACTATTACGGGGTCAACCTCGGGGCGTTCTGGGCCGCCGTGCTGTGTGGTTATCTCGGCGAGAATTTCGGCTGGAGCTGGGGATTCGGGGCCGCCGGCGTGGGCATGCTGGCCGGCTACCTGACCTTCCAGCTCGGCCGGCCCCTGCTGCAGGGCCGCGGCGAACCGCCCGATCCGGCGAGGCTCGCCAGGCGGCTCGTCGGCCCGCTCAACCTCGAGTGGCTGACCTATCTCGGCGGCCTCGCCGCGGTGGCGGCGATCTGGCTGCTCGTCCAGCACAACCAGATCGTCGGCTGGAGCCTCGGCCTCGGCTGGGTCCTGGGGATCGGCTACGTCGTCTGGGTCCTCGTCAAGAACTTCGGCCGGGTGGAGATGGAGCGCGTCGCCCTCTCCTTTCTCCTGATGGTCGGCTCGATCGTCTTCTTCACCCTCTTCGAGCAGGCGGCGACCTCGCTCAACCTCTTCGCCGAACGCAACACCCAGCTCGATCTCATCCACGCCCCGGCGAGCCTCGGCCTCTTCGGACGCCAGGTCTTCTTCGGCTCGCGGGCCATGTGGCAGGCGGCGCACCCGGCGGCGGGGACGGTGTGGGTCGACATGGGCCTTAGCGCCGCCCAGACCCAGTCCTTCAACGCCGGCTTCATCCTCCTCTTCGCCCCGATCTTCGCCGCCCTGTGGGCGTGGCTGGGCAAGCGGGGGCGCGATCCCGACCCGATGATCAAGTTCGGCCTCGGCCTCGCCCAGGTCGGCTTGGGATTCCTCGTCATCGTGTGGAGCGCCGGGCTCGCCGACGCCCACCTGCGCGTCCCCCTGCTGGTCCTGGCCTTCGCCTACCTGCTCCACACCACCGGCGAGCTGTGCCTCAGCCCCGTCGGCCTCTCGGAGATCACCAAGCTGGCGCCGGCCACCCTCTTCTCGACCATGATGTCGATGTGGTTCCTGGCCGTCTCGGCGGCGGAGTTCATCGGCTCGGCCATCGCCCGCCTGGCCGGAACCACTACCGCCGGCGGCCAGGTCCTCGATCCGGCCGCCGCCCTGCGCGCCTCCCTCGCCGTCTTCCAGGCGATCGGCTGGGCCGGGGTGGCCTGCGGGGCGGTGTTCCTCATCCTCTCGCCCTTCGTCCGCCGCTGGGCCCACGGCGTCAACGACCCCCTCCCGGCGGGCGAAGCCATCCCCGCGCCCGCCGAGTAGGGCGGCAAACGACAGACAATCCGCAGATGACGCAGATGGGCGCAGATCAGGAAGGTCGCCGCTTCGCGGCCCGCTCCTGGCGCCGGCGCAACGCCTCGAAGGGGCCCTCACTTCCCCTTATCTGCGTAAATCGGCGTCATCCGCGGATTGCCTTTCGGCTCGGCGGATGAACGGACCTACCCGAACGATTTCACCATCGAGATTCGCACGAAGCGGCCGACCCCGAGGTTGCGCTGGTCGATGAAGGCCAGGGTCTCGGGGCTGCGCGGTCCGTCGAAGATCTGGCGGACGTTCTCGAAGTGGCGGGCGGTGACGTTGAGGACCTCGATCTTGAACGTCAGGTCGGGCTTCGGCTTGTATTCGGCGAACACCTGCACGTAGGTCTTCAGCTTGGCGGTGTCGACCTCGTCGAAACGGTAGAACGTCTGGCCCCACTGGCCGATGACGTCGAATCCCCAGGTCGCCTTGAGGCGCGGAATGCCCTGGCTGTAGTGGGCTTCCCAGTCGCTGCCGTGCAGGCCGGAGATGGCCCTGGGCGCCCCGGTGGTCGGATCGATCACCCGCGAGCGGCGGAAAATCGCCTGGCCGGTCAGCTGGCCATGCGCCAGGCCGATCTTGTCGGTGGGGAGCGTCAGAGTGAAGGCCGCCTCGTCCTTGGTCCCGGCCCCGATATTGCCGGGGGCGTCAAAGACGATCCCGGTCGTGGGATCGACAACCCCGATCCGGTCCTCGATCTGGCTGTACTTGTAGTGGCGCAGGGTCACCGTGGCGTCGCCGCCGCCCCAGAACCTCCGGTCCCAGGCCGCTTCGAACACCCAGTCCTGCTCCGGATCGAGGGCCGGGTTGCCGGCGTGGACCGTGCCGGTGTTGATCCCCGCCGATACCGCGGTGAAGTCGTCGAAATTGAGCTGGCCGACCTCGCGCTCGACGCGCACGCGCAGCTGGTCGGCCCCGTCCGGCGACCACCCCACCAGCAGGCGCGGCTTGGCGAAATAGAGGCTGCGGGCGCTGACCACCTGGCCGGAGGAGGCGATGTGCGAGGCCTCGCCCTTGAGGCCCCCCTCCACGGTGATGTTGGACCTCGGCCGCCATACCGCGGTGAGAAAGGCCTCGCCGCGCGCCTCGGCGACGGTGACGTTGGCGGCGGGCAGGGCCACCGGCCCGCCGTTCTCGATGAAGCTCGTGCGGCTTTGCAGCCAGTTGTAGTCGCCCTCCGCCCCGGCCTCGAGGGAAAGGTTCTTGGCGGCGGCGTACTTGACCGTCGTGCGGACGATGCTCTCGCTGGTCTTCTTGTGCAGGGTGAAAAGGTCGCTGACGTCGTCTCCGGTGATGGCGGCGGTCACCGGATCGCTCATGAAATTGTCGATGACGACCTGGCGGCCGAGTTGCTGGAGGACATAGGTCTCCACGCTCGCCCGCGCCCCCAGGGGGCGGGCGTAGCGGATGCCGAACTCGGCGGTGTCGGCGCGCTGGAAATAGGGCTCGAAATCCTCGCCCGGCTGCGGGATCAGGCTGTCGCGCACCACCGACCGATAGGGATCGATCAGCAGGGAGGCGTTGATCTTCAAGGTCCCGCCCGCGACGGGAGTCTCAACCGAGCCGGTCGCCTTGTAGTTGATCTCATAGGCCCGGGAGTGATCCGACGCGAGGATCACCCT
>DASZKO010000169.1:0-21133 GCA_035605655.1 Caulobacteraceae bacterium
ACGCTTTACCGGACCGCGATCACCGGTTTCGACAGCCGCGAAGACGCCCAGGCCCTGTGCGCGAAGCTGGCCGCCGCCGGGAGAACCTGCTTCGTTCGGTGAGCAAGTCGGCGGTCTTCGGCTGCGCCGGCCCGACGCTCAGCGCCGACGAAGCCGCCTTCTTTCGGCGGGCCGACCCCTGGGGCTTCATCCTTTTCGGCCGCAACGTCACCGCCCCTCCTCAGGTCCGAGCCCTCGTTGACGAGCTGAGAAACTGCGTCGGACGGGCTGACGCTCCTGTGCTGATCGACCAGGAAGGCGGCCGCGTGGCCCGGCTTGGCCCCCCTCATTGGCGGCGCTATCCCCCGGCCCGGGCCTATGCCGGGCTCGCCGCCCGCGATCCGGGGTTGGGGTGCGAGATGGCCTGGCTGGGCGCCCGCCTGATCGCCCACGATCTTCGCGCACTGGGGATAAGCGTCGACTGCGCACCGGTGCTCGATGTTCCCGCCGCCGGGGCCCACGATGTCGTCGGCGATCGGGCCTTCGGCGAGACCTCGGCGGTGGTTGCGCTGCTCGGCCGGGCGGCCGCCGAGGGCCTGTTGGCGGGCGGGGTCCTCCCGGTGATCAAGCATATTCCCGGTCACGGCCGGGCGATGAGCGACAGCCATCATGCTTTGCCTATCGTCCGCGCCCCGCGCGGCGACCTGGAAGGCGTCGACTTCGCACCCTTCGCCGAACTCGCCGACATGCCCGTCGCCATGACCGCCCACGTGGTCTTCGCCGACATTGACGCGGCGGCGCCGGCGACCCTCTCGGCCAAGGTGATCGGTGAGGTGGTGCGCGGCGCGATCGGCTTTTCCGGCCTGCTGGTCAGCGACGATCTTTCCATGCGCGCGCTCACCGGCAGCATCGCCGAACGGGCGGCGTCGGCTTTGGCGGCGGGCTGCGACGTGGTCCTCCACTGCAACGGCGATCTGGCCGAGATGAGAGAGGTGGCCGCGGCGGCGGGACCCCTCGAGGGGAGGGCGGCGGCGCGGGCCGCCGCGGCCTTGGCGCGAGTGGCGCCGGCGCCCGAATCATTCGACCAAGAGGCTTGCGCCCGACGCTTCGACGCCGCGTTCGAGATGAGATTCGCCTCAGCATGAGCCTGGCCTTCCAATCGACGTTCGAATTCGAGGCCGCTGGCGAAGCGAGTCTCGACGGCGACGCCCTCATCATCGAGCTCGACGGATTCGACGGCCCCCTCGATGTCCTTCTCATCCTGGCCCGGGCCCAGAAGGTCGATCTCCTCAAGTTGTCCGTCACCCGCCTGGCCGACCAGTATCTCGCCTTCCTGCGCGAGGCCCGGGCGCGATGTTTCGCCGTAGCGGCCGACTACCTCGTCATGGCCGCCTGGCTGGCCTACCTCAAATCCCGCCTGCTGCTGCCCAAGCCGGTGGCGGCCGGCCAAGACGATCTGTCCGCCGAGGAGGTCGCCGGCCGGCTGGCGTTCCGCCTGGCCAAGCTCGACGCCATGCATAGCGCCGGCGAATCCCTCGACGCCCGCCCGATCCTGAGGCGCGATGTCTTCACGCGCGGCGATCCGCAAGCTGTCAGGGTGATCTCCCACTCGCGGTTCGAGGGCGACCTCTATGGTCTGGTCGAGGCCTATGTCAGCCGCCGCCGACAGGTGCAGGATCGCCGCTACGCGCCGCCGCCCATGACGGCCTATCGCCTCGACGAAGCCCGCGAGCGCCTGCGCTCCCTGCTGCCAGACCTGGCGGCCTGGACGCCGCTTTCCGGCGTTGCTCCGGCGGCGAAGCACGGCGGCCCATCCCGCGCCTCCTGCGTCGCCTCGACTCTGTCGGCCGGACTCGAACTCGTCCGCGAGGGAGAAATGGAAGCCCGCCAGCGGCGTCCCTTCGAAGAGGTCTGGCTGCGGGGGCGCAAGGCGGCGGCGTGAAGCCTCCGGTCGAGCGGATGATCGAGGCCCTGCTGCACGCGGCCGCCGAACCGTTGAGCGCCGTCGACCTCGCCGAACGCCTGCCGGAGGGCTCGGACATCGCCGCCGGCCTCATGGCCCTGAAGGCGCGCTATGCCGGTCGTGGAGTGGAGCTGGTCTGCGTCGCCGATCGCTGGCGGCTGCAGACGGCGGCCGATCTCGCCTTCCTGATGACACGCGAGCGGGTCGAACCGCGCCGCCTCGGCCGCGCCGCCAAGGAGACTCTGGCGATCATCGCCTACCATCAGCCGATCACCCGCGCCGAGATCGATGGGGTGCGCGGCGTGCAGGCCAACCGCGGCACGCTGGACCAGCTTCTGACGCTGGGCTTGGTGCGCATACGCGGGCGCCGGCGCGGCCCGGGACGACCGGTGACCTTCGGCACTACCGACGCCTTTCTCGAACACTATGGCTTGGCCAGCCTCGCCGACCTGCCCGGTGTCGCCGAGATGAAGGCCGCCGGCCTTCTCAGCCTTGATCTGCCCGCCGATTTCGAACTTCCTCCGCCGCTCGGCGGCGCCGCCGAGGAAGATCCCATAGAGGACGGCGGCGCGGCGCAATTTCACATCGACTACCTGGCTGGGGAGGAGTGACGGAAGGAAGTCGGCGGCGCCCGTCCTTGGCGTTGGCGGGGGGAACAGCCTATATGAGGGTCGCTCAAGGAGAAAGTCGTTATGGGCAGTCTTAGCCCCGTTCATTGGATCATCATCGCGGCCGTGGTGCTGTTGCTGTTCGGCGGTCGCGGCAAGCTGTCGGGCCTGATGGGCGACGCCGCCAAGGGCATCCGCGCCTTCCGCGACGGGCTCAAGGGCGACGAGCCGCCGACCACACCCGCTCCGCCCCTGCCGCGCGCCGAATCCGACAAGGACCCGATCGTCCGCTAAGGCAAAGGTCCGCGCCCGCCGATGTTCCCCGAAGGCCGGATCGTCGAGTTCCTCATCGTCGGCGCGGTGGCCCTCATGGTGGTGGGTCCCAAGGACTTGCCGATCCTGATGCGCAAGGTCGGCCAGTTCATGGCCCGGATGCGGGGCATGGCGGCGGAATTCCGCGCCAGTTTCGATGAGATGGCCAGGCAATCCGAGCTCGACGAGTTGCGGCGCGAGGTCGAGGCGATGCGCGCCGGCGTTTCCCTGCAAGGCGCCGCCGATCTCGCCGTCGGGCCCGAGGCGGGAACGGTGCTCCACGACATCCACGGCGAGCTGACCCAGGCCGAGACCCAGCCTGACCTGCCGTTCCACGAAGACCCCCCCGCCAAGGCCACCTCTTGAGCGCCGACGAAAGCGAGATCGAGGCGTCCCGCGCCCCTTTGCTCGATCATCTGGTCGAGTTGCGCCGCCGCCTGATCGTCTGCGCCGCCGCCCTGGTGGTGGGTTTCCTGGCCTGCTTCGCCTTTTCCCGCGAAATCTACATCTTCCTGCTGCACCCCTTCGAGGTGGGGGCCGGACTGATGGCGGCGCAGAAGCAGGCCGGCGCCCACCATGGGCCCTTCGATCTCCTGCTGACCCTGATTGGGGTTTATCCGACCCCCACCGGTCTTCCCCAACTCAAGCTCGTGTTCACCGCCCCGCTCGAGTTCTTCTTCACCAAAGTCAAGCTGGCGGTCTTCGGAGCGGTGGTGGTGACCTTTCCCGTCCTCGCCTGGCAACTCTACCGCTTCGTAGCCCCTGGACTCTATCGCCGCGAGCGGCGGGCCTTCCTGCCATTCCTCATCGCCTCGCCGGTGCTCTTCGCCACGGGCGCGGCGCTGGTCTACTTCGTCATGCTGCCGTTCGTGCTGTGGTTCTCGCTCAACCAGCAGATCGTCGACGCCGGCAACGTCTCGGTCCAGCTCCTGCCCAAGGTTTCGGACTATCTGTCCCTGGTGACCACTCTTCTGCTGGCCTTCGGCCTGTGCTTCCAACTGCCAGTGGTGCTCTCCCTGATGGGGCTGGCGGGCTTGGTGTCGAGCAAGCTGCTCCGCCAGGGCCGCCGCTATGCAATCGTCGGGGTGTTCTTCGTGGCCGCGGTGGTCACCCCGCCCGATCCGATCAGCATGATCTCGCTCGCCCTGCCGATCACCCTGCTTTACGAGATCTCGATCTGGTGCGTCGCCCTGCTCGAATTGCGCCGCCGCAGGGAAGAAGCCGCCGAGGCGGCGTGAGCTTCGCCCTTGGCGGGCCCGGCGACGCGCCCTAAGGAAACGTCCTTTCTCCAGCCCGCCCGCCAAGTCCGGTTCATGCACGATATCCGCGCCCTTCGCGAAGACCCCAAAGCCTATGACGCGGCCTGGGCGGCACGCGGCCTTCCTTCCCAGACGGCGGCGATCCTCGCCGTCGACGAGAAACTGCGGGCGGCCCGGACAGGATTGCAGGCGGCCCAGGCCCGGCGGAACGAAGCTTCCAAGGAGATCGGAAAGGCCAAGGCCGCGCAGAATGACGCGGCCGCCGAGAAGCTGCGGGCCGAGGTCGAAGAGTGCAAGTTCGCCATCTCGGTCCACGCCAACGAGGAAGCCGGTCTGATGGCCGCGCTCGACCAGCTCTTGACCGCTCTCCCCAACCTCCCGGCCTCGGACGTCCCGGCCGGCCACGATGAGACCGGCAACGTCGAAATTCGTCGCTGGGGCGAGCCGGCCCACCTGTCCTCGCCAAAGGATCACGTCGATCTCGGCGCGAACCTCGGCCTGATGGATTTCGAGGCGGCGGCGCGGATGTCCGGCTCGCGGTTCGTCGTCCTCAAGGGCGAGCTTGCGCGGCTGGAGCGGGCGTTGGGCCAATTCATGCTCGATATCCAGACCCAGGAGCACGCCTACCTCGAAGTCGCCCCGCCCCTCTTGGTCCGCGAGGCGGCGGCTTTCGGATCCGGCCAACTGCCCAAGTTCGCCGAAGACCTGTTCGCCACCACAGACGGACGCTGGCTGATCCCGACCTCGGAGGTTCCTCTGGCCAATCTCGTCCGCGAGCAGATTCTGGCGGAGGCGGAACTTCCATTGCGCGTGGCCGCCCTCACGCCATGTTTCCGGTCCGAAGCCGGGGCGTCGGGCAAGGACACCCGCGGAATGATCCGGCAGCACCAGTTCAACAAGGTCGAACTGGTCTCGATCACCCTCCCGGAAGCTTCGGCCGAGGAGCACGAACGCATGACGGCCTGCGCCGAGGCGGTGTTGAAAAGGCTAGAGCTGCCGTTCCGCACCATGCTGCTGTGCGCCGGCGACATGGGCTTTTCCGCCCGCAAGACCTACGACCTCGAGGTCTGGATGCCCTCCCAGGAGACCTGGCGAGAGATCAGCTCCTGCTCCAACTGTGGTGATTTCCAGGCTCGGCGAATGGACGCCCGATTCCGCCGTGGGGCGGAGAAGGGGACTGAGTTCGTGCACACTCTGAACGGCTCCGCCTTGGCGGTCGGCCGCACCCTGGTGGCGTTGATGGAGACCTATCAGGACGAGGGCGGGCGCATCGCCATTCCCCAAGCCCTGCATCCGTACATGCGCGGCCTGACCCACATCGGGGGCGCCCGGTGATGCGCATCCTGGTGACGAACGACGACGGCATCCACGCCGAAGGTCTGGCGGTGCTGGAGGAGATCGCCAGACAGCTCTGCGATGAGGTGTGGGTCTGCGCTCCTGAAACCGAGCGATCGGGCGCTTCGCGCTCCCTCACTCTCGCCGAGCCTCTCAGGGTCCGCCAGATCGATCAGCGGCGCTTCGCGGTTCTGGGCACGCCCACCGACTGCGTGATGCTGGCGATTCAGGATCTGATGGGCGATCGGCGGCCCGATCTCGTCCTCTCCGGCGTCAACCGCGGCATGAACGCCGCAGAGGATGTCACCATGTCGGGCACCGTGGCCGGGGCGATCGAGGCCATGGCGCTGGGCGTGCCGGCGATCGCCCTGTCGCAGCGGATGACCTATGGTCCCGCCGACCACGTCGCCCCGTTCGAGCCGGCGCGGCGGTTCGGCGCCGGCCTCGTCGCGAAGCTGGTAGAAATAGGCTGGCGGAACGAAGTGATTCTGAACATCAACTTCCCGGCCAGGCCGGTGAAGGAGATCCAGGCTGTGGAAGTCACCCGTCAGGGCTTTCGAGACGTCAGGACCCGATATGCCGAGCGCCGAACCGATCTGCGCGGCCGCGACTATTACTGGCTCGGGTATCGCACCGAGGTCCAGGCGCCCGCGGAGGGAACCGACTTGCGAGCCGCCGACGAGGGGCGAATCTCGGTGACTCCCCTTCATATCGATCTCACCCACGGCGCCGCGCTCTCCGCCTTGGCCCCCGTGCTAAATGGCCCGCCGCCGCGTTTCCGAGCCGTGGCATGACCCGCCGACCCAAGGAGCCGGCCGAGAAGGACACTCGGGTCGCCCGCCTCGTCCTGGCTCTTCGCACTCAGGGCGTGACCGATCCGGCGGTTCTGGCCGCGATGGAACGTACGCCGCGCGACCTGTTCACCCCGGAACTCTTCAAGGAGCGCTCGTGGGAGGATTCGGCCCTGCCGATCGCCTGCGGCCAGACGATCAGCCAGCCGTTCATCGTCGGACTGATGACGCAGGCCCTGACCCTGGAGCCGCGGGCCCGCGTGCTGGAGATCGGAACCGGCTCCGGCTACCAGACGGCGGTGCTGGCGAGGCTCTCGCGGCTCGTTTACACCATCGAACGCTATCGGACCCTGCTTCGAGAGGCGGAGGCGCGGTTCGCCGCCCTCCAGCTCACCAACATCATCACAAAATTCGGCGATGGCGGTCTCGGCTGGCCAGAACAGGCGCCGTTTGACCGTATTCTGGTCACGGCCGCGACCCAGGAAGTCCCCACCGTGCTGCTCGAACAACTCAAACCGTCTGGGGTGCTGGTCGCGCCGGTGGGCAAGGGTCCGGTACAGAAGCTTTGCCGATATGCCGGGGATGGCGCCGGCGGCTTCACCATGGACATCCTCTGCGAAGTGCGCTTCGTGCCCCTGCTCGAAGGCGTGGCGCGTGAGCTTTGATGAACCACGAGGGCGAGGCCGGGATAAAGGAACGGGCCCGCGTACGCGCCTGGCGCGGCCTCAGGGAAGGGCGATGAAGCGAATACTGCTGACGAGTCTCTCAATGGCGGCGCTAGCCGCGGCGCTCAGCGCCTGCGCCACGCCACAATATCCGGTGAGTCAGGGCTACGTCCCGCCCCCGCCGATCGCCCCGAAGTATTCCAATCGCGCCGCGGCGGCCCCGACCGTGCAGGCTCAGCCGGAGCCTGCCGGGCGCCCCGCCGCGCCACCGGCCGACGATCCGCCGCCGCCGGTGTCGGCTGCGCCTGGCCCGGCAACGGTGCAAAGCTCAGACCTCTCGCCCATCTCCACCGAGCCCTCGCCCGCCCCGGCCGACCAGCCGAGCAATGCCGCCGGTCCCGCCGCTTCGCCGCCGCCGGCGAACTCCTCCGCGCCGACACCGCGCCCGGCGCCTCAGCAAGCCACCCCGGCCGCGACGCCGCCGCCTTATACGCCGCCTGTCGCCAGCGCCGCGCCACGCCGGCCCACCACGGTGGTCCGCTATGTCACCGACGGCAAGGTCGTGGCCGCGCGAGGCATGTATCGCGACTATGTGGTTCAGAAAGGCGATCACCTCGACGCCATCGCCCGCGACCTTCACACCACGCGCAGGGAGCTCGTCGCGGCAAACCGCCTGGGGGAGTCCTACGCCATCAGGCCTGGCCGGCATCTCAAGGTGCCGGTGGCTAAGGCCTATGTCGCCGTCAGCGGCGACACCCTCTCCGGCGTCGCCAAGCGTTTTGGCGTAGGCCTTCCCGAGCTCGCCAGCCTCAACGACCTGCCCGAGCGCGGGCGCCTGACTCCGGGCATGTTCGTCGCCCTGCCCGATGCTTTCGAGGACCACGGTCCCCAGCGCGTCACCGAGGAAGCCTACGCCGCTCCCCGGCCCCGGGCGGCCTATCGAACCGCCCCGCCGGTCTCGCGTCCCGCGACTGCGCCCCTGCCCCCCGCTTCCAACGGCTATGTGCCCAGCCAGTACGCCCTGGCGGCGGCGGCCGCGGCCCGAGCACGCGGCGTCCAACCCACGCCAACCTACGCCTCGCCGCCGCCGCCCTCGCGGGCCCTCCAGCCGCCGGTCGCCAACCAGGCCGCCATGGTCAGCGCTGGGATGGGGCGTTTCGTCTGGCCGGTGCGGGGTCAGATCCTATCGAGTTTCGGCGTGACCGGCGTTGGCCGGCGAAACGACGGCGTCGACATCGGAGCTGTGGCGGGCGCCACCGTGTCGGCCGCGGCCACTGGCGAGGTGGTCTACGCCGGCGACCAGGTGCCGGGGTTCGGGAACTTGGTTCTCATCAAGCACGCCTCGGGTTGGGTCAGCGCCTACGCCCATCTCGGCACGGTGAGCGTGAAGATGCGGCAGATGGTCTATCAAGGCGAACCCGTGGGTACGGTGGGCATCACCGGCGGAGTGAGCGCGCCGCAACTCCACTTCGAGATCCGCTACGCCGCCACACCGTCTGAAAAGGCCACGGCCCTCGACCCCCTGCTCGTTCTGCCCAAGTAGGATCGCCCGTCGCGGTCAGGGAATGGGCTTGCGAAGTTCGCCGGCGAGATCGCGGACGAACTGCCACGCGATGCGGCCCGATCGGGCGCCGCGCAGGGCGGACCAGCGCAGCGCCCGCTCTTCGATGTCGCCGGTCGTGAGGCCGAACCGGTCAGCGTAGGTCCTCACGGCAGTGAGGAAGGTCGCCTGGTCCATCGGCGGGAAGCCGATCGAGACGCCGAATCGGTCGGAGACGCTGACCTCTTCCTCGGCATCCTCGGCCGAAGCGATCGCGCTGCGGCCCTCCTCATGATCGCGCGGCATCAGGTGACGGCGGTTAGAGGTGGCGATGAAGAGCGTGTTTTCAGCCGGGCCCGCGACCCCGCCTTCGAGGGCCGATTTGAGAGCCTTGGCGGCGGCCGCGCCTTCTTCGAAAGAGAGATCGTCGCAGAGCACCAAGAACCGCTCGGGGCGACCACGCAGCTGTTCGAAGAGTTCGGGCAGGGCGGCGACCTCATCGCGGTCGACTTCGACCAACTTGAGCGCGGGGGCCTCGACGGCCACGAACATGAAAGCGGCCTTGACCAGGGAGCTTTTGCCGGCCCCGCGCACGCCCCACAAGAGTACGTGGTTCACCGGCAATCCGGACGCGAATCGGGCGAGGGTCTCGACGACCAGCGCCTTCTGCCGCTCGATTCCGACCAGGAGATCGAGGGCGAGGCCATAGTCGGAGGCTGGATGGAAGGCGCCGGCGCCGCGGTCGTGGCGGAAAAGACGGGCGACGGAGAAGTCGGGTGCGGCCGGCGCTGGCGGGGCGGCGCGTTCGAGCGCTCCGGCGATGCGCTGCAGGGCGGCGGTCAGGGTCTCGTCCATGGCTCATGCCTTAACCGTCCGGCCCCGATTGCAAAAGCCAGGGCGAACGCATAGCTTCCGGCCGCTTCGAGCAACGGGCGAGACGAACGCCGCGCTCGCCCACCATTCGGAACCCCTTATGACCGCCCATTTCCCTCTCTTCCTGGCCGTCGCGGCCGCGGCGCCCGCGGGAGGCCTCGGCGGCTTTCTGGCCGGACCGGGTCAGTTCCTGCCCCTCGTGGGGATCATGGTGCTGTTTTACGTGATGATCCTCATGCCCCAGCAGCGCCGGCAGAAGGATCACGCCGCCAAGGTTGGCGCGGTCAAGCGCGGCGACACCGTGGTGATGTCAAACGGCATGATCGGCAAGGTGGTGCGGGTCGAGGAATCCGAAGTCGGGGTGGAGATCGCCCAGAACGTCACCGTCAAGGTGGTCAAGTCGATGCTCGCCGAGGTCCGCTCGCGCGGCGAACCGGCCGCGGCCAACGACTCCAAGTCCTGACGGCGAGGCCGCCCAAGGGAAGCCCGCCGCATGCTCGCTCTTTCGCGCTGGAAGATCATCCTGGTCCTGGCCTCGGCCATTTTCGGACTGCTCTTCACCCTGCCCAATTTGCTGCCGCCCTCGGCGCTCGAGGCGATGCCGGGCTGGCTGCCGCATGACAAGCTGAGCCTCGGTCTAGATCTGCGCGGCGGCTCCTACCTCCTCATGGAGGTGGACACCAAGGCCCTCAACAGGGAACGCCTGACCAACCTCACCGAGGATGTGCGCACCAAACTGCAGGTGGCCCAGATCGGCTTCTCCGACCTCGCGCTGGCCGACCAGGTGATCAATGTGCGGATCACCGATGCCAGCCAGGTCGCGGCGGCGCTGAAAGCCCTCTCCAACCAGCTCGGCGAGATCATCCCCGGCGTCGGCCGCGATGTGCAGGTGGCCGGCGCGCCCGATCAGCATATCCAGATCTCCTTCGTGCCGCAGGCGGCCAGGGCGGCGGCCGAGGATGCCGTGACACAATCAATCGAGAAAATCCGCAAGCGCATCGACGCGCTCGGCGCCACCAACCCCTCGATCACCCGGCAGGGCGCCAACCGGATCGTCATCGAGGCCCCCGGCGAAAGCGATCCCGAACGGCTCAAGGCCGTGATCGGCAAGACCGCCAAGCTGACCTTTCAGCTTGTCGACACCAACCTTTCGCCCGACGATCTCAAGGCCGGGCGCATTCCCCCGGAAGACGAGATCCTGCCGAGCGACGACAAGTATCAGGAAGCCTATGTGGTCAAACGGCGGGCCATGGTCAGCGGCGAGATGTTGACCAACGCATCCGCCAGCCATGACGAGAACAGCCAGCCGGACATCGCCTTCGCCTTCAACGGCCAGGGCGCCCAGCGCTTCGGCCAGGCCACGGCGGAAAACGTCGGCAAGCCCTTCGCCATCGTGATCGACAAGCGGGTGCAGAGCGCGCCGGTGATCCGGGGGGCGATCCCGGGCGGCAGCGGCGAGATCACCGGCAGCTTCACCGAGGAGCAGGCGCACGACACCGCCCTGATCCTGAAATCGGGGGCCCTGCCAGCGCCTTTGAACATGATCGAGCAGCACACCGTCGGGGCGGAACTGGGGGCCGACGCGGTCAAGGCCGGGCAGATATCGGTGCTGGTCGGCGCGACGGCGATCTTTGTCTTCATTCTGCTCGCCTACGGACTGTTCGGCGGCTTCGCGGCCATCGCCCTGGCCATCAATGGCCTCATGATTGTCGGCATCATGAGCCTTTTTCATGCCACCCTGACCTTGCCGGGCATCGCCGGCCTGGTCCTCACCCTGGCGGTGGCTGTGGACGCCAACGTGCTGATCTATGAGCGGATGCGCGACGAGGTCAGGTCCGGGCGACCGCCGATGAGCGCGGCCGACGCCGGGTTCAGGCGCGCCCTCACCACCATTATCGACGCAAACGTCACCACCGTAGTGGCGGCGGTGATCATGTTCAATCTGGGGGCCGGGCCTGTGAAGGGCTTCGCCTTGACCTTGCTGATCGGGGTGCTGAGCAGCGTCTTCACGGCCATCCTGATTACCCAGGTGCTGATCGGCTGGTGGTTCCGCGCCCTACGGCCCAAGAAGCTGCCGATTACCTAGAGGATCTGAACAATCCCATGTGGCCCCTGATCAAGATCCTGCCCCAGAAGACGAACTTCCCGTTCGTCTCCTTGGCGCGCCTGTTCGCCACCCTGTCGATCCTGGCGGTGATCGCCACCGCCGTGGGCGTGTTCAAGCCCGGCCTCAATCTCGGTATCGACTTCAAAGGCGGCACCGTGGTCGAGCTCAACACGGGGCCGCGGCCGGTGGATCTGGCCAAGGTCCGCTCGGCGGTCAGCGAGCTGGCGCTGGGCGATGTTCAGGTCCAGCGGTTCGGCGCCGATGACGACGCGGTGGTCCGGTTCCAGACTCCCGCCGGGGCCGATCCGGGCGCCGTGGCCACGCGGGTCAAAACGGCGGTCTCCAAGGCGCTTGGTCAGGTGAGCTTCCTGCGCACGGACGTGGTCGGGCCGGAAGTTTCCGGAGAGTTGGAGATCAAGGGCATCGAGGCCCTGCTGACCGCAGTCGGCCTGATGTTGATCTACATCTGGTTCCGCTTCGAGTTGCAGTTCGGCCTGGGCGCCGTGGTCGCCCTCTTTCATGACCTCACCCTTTCGTTCGGCCTCATCCTGCTGCTGCGCCTGGAATTCAGCCTCAACCTGATTGCCGCCCTGCTCACCATCATTGGTTATTCGATGAACGATACGGTCGTGGTTTTCGACCGGCTTCGGGAAAACCGGCGCAAATACAAGCGTATGCCGTTGCGCCAGCTGATCGATCTGTCGGTCAACGAAACTCTGTCGCGGACGGTGATCACCGGCCTGACGGCCCTCCTGGCTCTCTCCGGGCTGGCGATCTTCGGCGGCGAGTCCCTGCGGCCGCTGTCCATCGTCCTGCTGTTCGGCATTGTGATCGGCACCTATTCGTCGATCTACGTCGCCTCGCCGATCATCCTTTTGTGGGGCGTGCGCCGGGACGACGAACCGGCCCGCCCGATCGCTCCCCAACCGGCCCGGCCATAGGCGGAGGAGCCGTGCGCCAGCCGCCTTCGATCGAGGCCTGGGGCGACGGCGGTTTTCGGGTTTCGGCGCTGTGGCGGCCGGGCTCGCTGCTCATTCTCGACGATGAACCTCTCGCCTGGGGTCCGTCCGGGTTGCAAGATCTCACCCAAATCGATTTCGTCCCGGTGATCGACGCGGGCCCGGCGGTGTCGGAGTTCGTCCTCCTGGGGACCGGCTCCGTCCAGGCCCTGCCGCCACGGGCCGTGCGCGAAGCACTCCAGGCCGCCGGCCTCGGGCTCGAGTTCATGGCCACCGAAGCCGCCGCGCGCCTGCACAACATCCTCGCCTCGGAAGGCCGCCGCTTCGCCACCGCCCTCATCGCCGTCTGAGCACGTCGCTTTGCGGCGATGGCAAATAGGACTATGCCAAGCTTCGTCGGGGACGGATTCTCATCAAGAAAGGGGAGCCAAACGTGGCCGGACTTCTCCTCAATTTCCGCAACACCATGATCCTCAGCGTCGTCCTGGCGCTCATCATGATCTTCGCCTACTCGCAGGTCGGCGGGCAGGGCTTCAACCAGCTTTTCTGGCAGGCGGTGTTCCGCTGGATGCACGTGGTCTTCGGCATCCTGTGGATCGGGTTGTTGTACTATTTCAACTTCGTCCAGATACGGAAGATGCCGGAAATCCCGGCTGAACAGAAGCCGGCGATCACCAAGTTCGTCGCCCCGGAGGCGCTCTTCTGGTTCCGCTGGTCGGCTCTGCTCACGGTGCTGGCGGGGATTGGAATCGCCCTGCTGCACGGCCGCGTCTACGCCGAGAAGGTGTTCACCTTCGGTCTCGTCGGCGACCCGTCGCCCAACGACAAGGGCTACGCCCTGATGGGTATCGGGATTTGGCTGGCGATCATCATGTTCCTCAACGTGTGGGGGATCATCTGGCCGAACCAGAAGATCGTCCTGGGCATCAAGGAGGCCGACGCCGACGCCAAGGCCAAGGCCGGCCGCATCGCTACCCTGGCTTCGCGGACCAACACTCTGCTCAGCCTTCCGATGCTGACTTCCATGGCCATGTTCCAGACCTTCTTTGGGACCGGCGCCTAAGGCGCTTGTCAGGGGTCGACCTGGACGAGGAGGTTCGCCGGGTCGACCCCGACCGCTGGTTCGCCAGCCGCTTCATCGCCGATCCGTCGGCCCGCGCCGACGTCATCGCCCTTTACGCGTTTGATCATCATCTCGCCCGGGTCGAAACGGCGGCTTCATCTCCCCTGGGGGCCCAGATCCGGCTCACGTGGTGGCGCGAGGCGATCGAGGAGATCTTCGCCGGCGGGGTTATCCGCCGCCATCCCGCGGTCGAGGCCCTGGCAAAGGCGATTCGGACGAAAAGCCTGCCGCAGGCGCCGTTCGACGCCTTATTCGAATCCCGGCTTGGTTCGCTCGAGGCGACTCCAATGGATCTCGCCCACGCTCTGGCCTGGGCGCAAGGCGCGCACGGCCAATTGGCCTGTCTGGCGGCGATGAGTCTCGGCGAACCGGGCGGGGCGGAAAACGCCGTGGCGGCCGGAACCACATGGGGCCTCACGCGGCTGCGGCGATCCGGCAGGGTCTCCGGCCATGCGCTCGACCGGCAAATCCGCGAGACGCTTAACGAGGCGCGGCGGGCGTCGCGGCGGCTCCGGGCCACATCATTCCCAGCCGCCTTACCAGCCACCCTGGCGGGCGCCGAGTTGGCTCGTGGTTCCCCCAGTGATCTGGAAAAACGCGTCCGCCTGGCCTGGGCCGTGCTCAGCGGGCGCCTGTAGAGCGCTAGACTCCGGCGACGGCCTTGGCCCGCTTGGATTTCTTCTGCTTCTTGGCCGTCTTGGCGGGGGACTTGGCCGTCTTTTCCGGCTTGGCCTTGGCGACCTTGCCCGATGTCTCGTTGGCCGGCGCCGGCTGGTCGGCCGCGTGGGCGAGGGCCGCGAGGGTCTTGAGGAAGCTGTCGCGCTTCTTGGCCGACAGGAAAGCCAACAACCGGCTATCGGCGGCGCCGGCAGGGCCGGCTCCGGCGGCGAGCGCGGCTCGTCCGGCCTCGGACAACCGCACGCTGTTGGCTCTGGCGTCGGTCACCGAACGCTCGCGGACCAGCAGGCCCTTGGCCAGCATTCGGGCGACGAGGTCGGCCAGGGTCGAGCGGTCTATACCGGTGGCCCTGACCAGATCGTTCTGGGTCGACCCGTCATGAGCGGCGGCGGCGGCAAGGACTGTGAATTGTCGCTGTGTGATGGCCCCCGGACCGGCGCTTTCGGCATGGAAGTCGAGGGCGAGCTGCAGTGCGCGGTGGAGCAGGTGGGTGACCGATCCGCCAAGCGCGCCCGCCGACGGCCTGATCTTGCGCTTGGCCATGGCGGGCCCCTTACAAAGCAATCGCCGACCCCTCGTCGGCCAGCTCAATATCGCATTTTCGCGTCAGTTTGACGACAGACCATCCGTGACCGGCCCAAACGACTTCACACCCCGAGGTCGGGCGGCGGCGCGTCGACCTTGTCCCCAATGGCGTTGTGCTTGAGCAGAAACGGCGCCTGTGCCAGGGCGAAGATAACCGCCGCGGCCAGGGCTCCGGCCCGGAACAGCACCCAGGTGTGGTCGCTCTGGGTGCGGCGGACGAGCTCATTTGCCAGGGCGCAGGCCCACCAGAACAAGCCGTAGCGGATCGCCAAGGTGGCCCAGGCCGCATCGGGAAGAGCGAAGGCGCCGCCAAGGATCATCTTGAGAGGATTCTTCCTAATCGCCAGCCCGACGAACAGGCTCGCGCCCAGCAGGCCATCGACGATGCTCATCTTCATCTTGAGAATGTCCGGACTGCGCAGAAGGAGGGAGGCGCCCCCGAACACAACCGCCAGGGCGCCGGTCGCAGTGGGCAGCGGACGCAAGCGCCGCTCGACCACAAGGCTTGCGGCCAGGGCGATCACCGCCGCTGCGACGAGGACCATGGTCGCCAGTCGGAAATCGCGTGAAATCAGATAGACGATCACGAACAGGACGCCTGGAGCGCCGTCCACGGACCAGCCGAACAGCCTGGATGTTCGCCGCAGTTCAACCATGAATAGGGGTCTCCAGGCCCACCAGCGAGCGGGCGAAAGCGCGGGCGTCGAACGGCTGCAGATCCTCGATCCCCTCGCCGACTCCGATCAGCATGATCGGCGAGTCCGAGGCCTGGGCCACCGGCACCAGGACGCCGCCCCGGGCGGTGCCGTCCAGTTTGGTCATGACGATGCCGGTGACCCCGATGGCGTTGCCGAAGATGTTTTCCTGGGCGAGGGCATTGCGTCCGACCGTGGCGTCAAGGACCAGCAGCACTTCATGCGGCGCTTCCGGATCGACTTTGCGCAAGACTCGGATCATCTTGGTGAGCTCATCCATCAGTCCCTGCTTGTTCTGGAGCCGCCCGGCGGTGTCGATCAGGACAACGTCATAGGCTTGGGACCTGGCGCGCTCGAGGGCGTCGAAAGCGAGACCGGCCGCGTCCGCGCCTTGCGGTCCACTGACGAAATCGGCGCCCGATCGCTCCGCCCATGCCGCCAGTTGCTCGATCGCGGCGGCTCGGAAGGTGTCGCAGGCCGCGACCAGCACCTTCGCGCCACGATGGGTCAGGTCGGCCGCGATCTTGCCCAGGGTTGTGGTCTTGCCCGAGCCGTTGACCCCGATGAAGAGGACGACGAAAGGCCGCGGTCCGGCAAGGGGGTCGAAGCGGCCCTGCCGCGGAGCGAGTTCCTCGGCAACGGCCTGTGCAAGGGCCTCGCGGACCTGATCGTCCGTGGACGATTTGCCGAATCGCTGAGCGGCGAAAGCCTCCGTGATCTTCGCCGCCGCCTTGGGTCCGAGATCGGCCTCAATGAGCATTTCCTCGAGGGCGTCGAGCTGTTCCTGATCGAGCGGTCGCGCAACGAAGGTGTGGGCGAGTTGATCGCTCATCTGACGCGAAGTGCGCGCGAGGCCGTCGCTCAACCGTCGGAGCCAGCCGGGACGGGTATCGGTCATCGTGGCTAAGCTCTTTCAGGTGTCGTGGTAGGGGTGCTGCAAGGAAACGATCGAGGCGTAATAGGGCTCAACATGGGCCGCCTCGGCCGCGGTGCGGGCTGGCAGTGTTTCCAGTGTCGAAAGCCACGGCAGTCGGCTCTCCAGCCCATGCTGGATGATCGGGGGGATGGCGGCCGGATCGTCGAAGGCGCCGATGGCCAGTTCGATCGGACCGTCGTCCGGCTCGAAGGTGAGCGGCGTGCCGCAAGTGGCGCAGAAGCCGCGTTGGGCCCGGTTGGAACTTTGGAAATGCGTCGGTTCGCCCCGGGTCCAGATGACGCCCGGAGCGCCGACCAGCGGGCCGAAGAAGGCCCCGAAGGCCTTCTGGCACATCCGGCAATGGCAGATGCTGGCCCGGCCCAGCGGAGCGGAAACGGCGAAGCGCACCGCGCCGCACTGGCAGCCGCCGGTCAGGTTGATCATGCGAGTGTCCAGGCGGCGAGCGAGGCGCGGCGATTGTCGTGGTCCGTGATCCTGCCGGCGATGACGGCGCCAGGCGCGGCGGATCCTTCGAGGGCGATCTCCGTGAAGTCCTCGGCCCGGGCCCGGCCCGGCCGCTCGACGAGGGCGCGGACCGATCGGCCCACCTGCGCAGTGAGATGGCGCGCAAGGGCGCTCTCTCCGGCCGTGCGAAGACGGCGGGCGCGGGCGTGGATGAGCTCGCGCGGAAGTTGCGGCATCCGTGCGGCCGGCGTCCCCGGCCGCGGGCTGAAAGGAAACACGTGCAGGAAGGCGAGGCCGGCCTCGGTGACGAAGGCGAGGGTGTTGTCGAAGGCCGCCTCGGTCTCGGTGGGAAAGCCGGCGATGAGGTCGGCGCCAAAGGCCACGTCCGGCCGGACCGCGCGGACCCGGCCGACGAGATCCAGGGCCTGGGCGCGGCTATGCCGACGCTTCATCCGCTTAAGGATCAAGTCATCAGCCGACTGCAAGGAAAGGTGCAGGTGCGGCATGAGCCTGGCTTCGTCGCCGATCAGGGCCATGAGCTCGGCGTCGACTTCGGCCGTGTCGATAGAGGAGAGGCGCAGGCGGGCTAGCTCTGGAACTTTCCTGAGCACCTCGCCCACTAGCACCCCCAGGCGGGGCGCGCCGGGCAGATCCGCTCCCCAGCTGGTCAGGTCGACGCCGGTGAGGACCACCTCGGCGTAGCCGGCGGTGGCAAGGGCGCGCACCTGGGTCACGACGGCCTGGGCGTCCACCGAGCGAGCGCCACCGCGCCCGAACGGGATGACGCAGAAGGTGCAGCGGTGATCGCAGCCATTCTGGATTTCGACATAGGCTCGCGCCCGGCCCGCGAGGCCAGAAACCCGTGAGGCGGCAACCGGGCGCTCCGCGAGGATGTCGCCGACCTGCACGCGCTGCCCCAGGGTAGAGAAGGCGCCGTCCCTGGCCTTCTCCGCATTGCCGAGGACCAGATCGATCTCGTCCATGGCGGCGAAGGAGTCAGGGTCGATCTGGACGGCGCAGCCGGTGGCGATGAGCCGGGCCGCCGGATGCTCGCGCCGCGCCTTGCGAATCGCCTGGCGCGCTTGGCGCACCGCCTCGCTGGTCACCGCACAGGTGTTGAAAACGATTGCGTTGGACAGGCCCTCGGCGTCGGCCCTTTCGCGGATGGCCTGGGACTCGCATGCGTTGAGGCGACAGCCGAACGTGACGACTTCCACCGCCGATCGCCTCACGCGCGCCGAAACGGGTCGGTCGCCGGCGTGTCGCTGAAGCGTTCGATCTCGTCGTAGTCGTTGGCCGCGGCGCGGGTGTCGTTGGGCGTAAACGCCGGCGCCGGCTCGGGCGTGGACGCCTCGAGGGTGGGAATGCGGCCGGTGAACTCCACCTCCACCGGTCCGCTCAGCAGCACGTGGTTGTCGCCCTCGCGCCATTCGACCGTCAGTTCGCCACCCTCCATCTCCACCGTGGCGTGGCGGCCGGCGAGGCCGCGGCGATGGGCCGCCACCACGGCCGCGCAGGCGCCGGTGCCGCAGCCATGGGTGATGCCGACCCCGCGCTCCCAAACGCGCAGGCGCAATCGGTCGGGGGCGATGATCTGAGCGAAGCCGACGTTCACGCCTTCGGGAAAGCGCTGATGACGCTCCAGCCACGGCCCCAGGCTTTCCACCGGCGCAGTTTGGGCGTTGTCGACGAAGAAGACGACATGGGGGTTGCCCATGGAAACGCAGCCTGGGCCGCCCCGGGCCGATTCCACCCGCAGGTCCAATTCGAGGGTGTCTTGTGGCGAGGCGAGGGGAATGTCGGTCCATCCCAGGCGCGGCGCGCCCATGTCCACCGTGGCGCTGGAGGCCTTCGCGTCATAGGCTTCGAGCATCCCCGCGGCGGTTTCCATCCGGACCGATTTGCGGCCGCTGGCCCGCATCAGAAGCCAGCCCACGCATCGGGCCGCATTGCCGCAGGTCGCCACCTCGCGGCCGTCGGCGTTCCAGATCCGCATGTGGATGTCGGCGGTCTCTGTGGGGGAGAGGACGATGAGTTGATCGCAGCCGATTCCGTCGATGCGGTCGGCGATCGCCGATGCCTGATCTGAAGTGGGATCGAATGGATCAGCCCCCGGCTGCACGATTACGAAATCGTTGCCCAGACCATTCATTTTTACAAACGGCCTACTCATCGCCTGTGGATATAGTCCAACTGAGACCGGTTCGCACGTCCCCGTTGCGGTCGAGCGACAGATTCAACAGTCGCGAGGACAAATCAACCACCGTTTTCATGCGGCGCGGCGACTTCGCTGAACACCTCGGCTAGAAGCCGACCCTCGGCCGCGCGGGTCGAGCCGGCACGCCAGGCGACGACGATCTCGCGGCTGGCATGGTCGGTCTCGAGCGGCCGCACCGTCACCCTGGCGTCGCTGGTCAGACCCGCCTCTACGGCCATGGCCGGCAGGAACGAAACCCCCAGTCCCGATGCCACCATCTGCACCAGGGTCGGCAACGAGGTTGCGGCGAAGGCGTCCTCCCGGCCGTGGCGGCTCAGGGTAAGGCCGCAGGCGGCCAGGGCGTGATCGCGCAGACAGTGGCCGTCCTCCAGCAGGATCATCTCCTCCGCGTCGAGCCGCCGTGGCGCGATCCGCTCGGCGTTGCTCAAGGGATGGTCGCTCGGCAACGCGGCGAGGAGCTCGTCGTCGGCCACATGGGCGCAGTCCAGGCCGGCCAAGTCGTAGGGCAGAGCCACCAGCGCCGCGTCAAGGGCTCCAGAGCGCACGTCGGCCAATAATCGGTGGGTGAGATCTTCGCGCAGGAAGAGGCGCAGCTTGGCGAACCTCGCGCGAAGGATCGGCAGGACCGCGGGAAGGCGGAACGGGGCGATAGTGGGGATTACGCCCAGCCGGAACCGCCCGGCCAAGGGCTCGCCCGCCCCCTGGGCTTCGCGCACGAGGTCTTCGGCTTGAGCCAGGATAGATCCGGCTCGCGCCACGGCTTCTTCGCCGGCGGCGGTAAGGATCACGCCTGACCGGTTGCGATCCACCAGGGGCGGTCCGAGGATCTTTTCCAATTCCTGGATGCCGGCCGAAAGGGTGGGCTGGGTGACGTGGGCGGCCTCGGCGGCGCGGCTGAACGATCCGTGGTCGGCGAGCAGCTTCAGATAGCGGAGTTGGCGGAGGGTCGGAAGCATCGGCGGGGATATAGGCTCGCTCGATGGACCGGCCAAGGTCGGATCGAAAACACCGTCAGCTCAGATGGCCTCGAAATTGAGCGGCGCGCCCCAGAATCGCTCGGCGAGGCCGTTCTGAGCGCCCGGCCGGCCGGTGGTGACGAACCTCCGCAGGCCGCTTCCGCCGGCAGCGTATTCCGGGTGGCGCCGCAGATAGAGGCTCACGGCGGCGGCCGTGGCGTCGGGCTGGTGGATCAACGGCACGCCGATCGGAAGGGCGTCGCGGAACAGCTGCCCGATGATTTCGTAATGTGTGCAGCCCAGTATGGCGCGATCGGGTGGGCGGCCGATCCGGCGGGTCAGGGCGGCCACGTGGGCCTCCACGGCGGCGCGCAGCTCAGGTTCGGGCGCACCGGATTCGATATCCCTCGCCAGGCGATCGCAGGGTTCGGAAAAGACGGCCACGTCGGCCCGGCGCTTGTCGATCTCGATTTCGTAGACTCGCGAGTTGGCGGTGGCGGGCGTCGAGAAGATACCCAGCACATCGACATGTTCGAGCTTGTCTCCGGGCGGCTCGACCTCCTGGGTCCACGGCAGACCGGTGGCCGCCTCTATGGTCGGTACGATGATGCCCAGGACGTTGGCCGGCCGGCCAAGGCGCTGACGACACTCGGGGAGCCAGGTCTGCTGCAGGCGACGCAGGGCGACGGCGGCGGCCGTGTTGCACGCCAGGATGATCAGATCGGCGCCGGTCTCGAAGAGCCGTTCGCATCCGGCGCGAGTCAGAGCGACGATCTCCTCTCCGCCGCGGCCGCCGTAAGGGGTGTTGCCCTGATCGGCAAGGTAGATGAAGTCTGCGTCCGGCAAGGCCCGCACCAGAGCATGGTGGACGCTGAGGCCCCCGATTCCCGAGTCGAAAACCCCGATCGCCATTTGCGCCGTTTAGCGGCGCGTCGGCGGCCCGTCCATGGGCCGGGCGCTCCTCCTCCACAAAAGAAAGAGCCCGGTCTTTCGACCGGGCTCTGATGGAGTTTGGACCGTGGACGATCAGAACTGGATGTGGATCGTCGAGCGGCGGTTGAGGGGTTCCTTGACGCCATCGGGTGTCTGAACGGCGAGGTCGGACT
>DASZKO010000180.1:0-9725 GCA_035605655.1 Caulobacteraceae bacterium
AAGGCGAAGATCCGCGACGCCGGCATCCCCTATCGAACCCCGCCGCGCGAGGAACTGGCCGCCCGGATCGACGGCGTCCTGGCGGTGATCTACCTCGTCTTCACGGAGGCCTATGCCGGCGATCCCGCCGAGAGCCTGGGCAGCGAAGCCATTGATCTGGCCCGACGAATGGACGCGCTGCTGCCGGGGCGCGGCGCCATAGAGGGACTTCTGGCGCTCCTGCTGTTGCACGAGGCCCGCCGCCCGGCGCGGTACGTCGGCGGCGAACTCATATTGCTCGAGGACCAGGATCGAGGCCTTTGGCGCCGGGACATGATCGATGAGGGCGTGCGACGGGTCGAGATGGCGTTGCGAGCGGCCACGCCCCCCTCGCCCTACGCCGTCCAGGCCGCGATCGCCGCCGTGCACGATCAGGCGGTCGCCGCCTCGGAGACCGACTGGCGGCAAATCCTCGGACTTTATGCCGTGCTCATGCGGCTCTCACCCTCGCCTGTGATCGAACTCAATTACGCGGCGGCGCTGTCCATGGTCGACGGTCCGGCGAGCGCGTTGCAACATGTCGAGGCTCTGGCGGCGCGAGGCGGCTTGGCCGGCTACGACGCCCTGCCCGCCGTCCGCGCCGATCTCCTCCGACGGCTGGGCCGCCGGGCCGAATCGCGCGCCGCCTATAACGAGGCCGTTCGGTTGGCCCGCAACGCGCCCGCACGGCGATTTTTCGCCCGCCGGCTTGCCGAGTTGGCCGACTGACGACGAGGCGCCGCCTTTACGTTCCTTGCGTCACCGCATGCAGGCGGGCGTAGGCGCCGCCGAGGGCGACGAGGTCGCCGTGGCGGCCTTCCTCGACGATGCGGCCTTCGTCGAAGACCAGGATGCGGTCGGCCCGGCGTACGGTCGACAGGCGATGGGCGATGACGATGGTCGTCCGTCCGGCCATCAGCTCCTCGGTGGCGGCCTGCACCAGCTCCTCGGTCTCCACGTCGAGGGACGAGGTGGCTTCATCGAGAACCAGGATCGGGGCGTCGGCCAGGAAGGCGCGGGCAATGGCCACCCTCTGGCGCTCGCCGCCGGACAGTTTGACCCCGCGCTCGCCGACCAGGGTCTCGTAGCCTTTGGGCAAGGCGGCGATGAAGTCGTGAGCCCGGGCCCGTCTGGCGGCCAGGGCGATTTCTTCGCTCGTTGCTCCGGGTCGGGCGTAGGCGATGTTCTCGGCGACGGTGCGGTGAAAGAGAGCCGGATCCTGCGGCACCACGGCGATCGCGCGCCGCAGACTGGCCTGGGCGACGCTCGCGACGTCGACCCCATCGATCATGATGCGGCCGCCCTGCAGGTCGTAGAGCCGCTGGATCAGCTTGACGAAGGTCGACTTGCCCGAGCCGGTGGGGCCCACCAGGGCCAGGCGCTCCCCCGGCGAGATGGCGAGGGAAAAGTCGTCGTAGATCGGCGCCGCCTTGGACTTATAGGCGAATCGGACGTGTTCGAAGACGATCTTCCCTTCCAGGGGATGGAAATCGGGGGCGCCCGGGCGGTCGGCGACCTGGGGGGCGATGGTGGCGTAGCGGGCGACGTCCTCGACGTCGGCGAGGCCCCGCTGCAGCATGCGGATGTTCTCGCCCATGTTGCGCAGGTAGCCGGTCATGACCAGGAACGATGTGATGACGAAGGCGAGATCCCCGGCGCTCGACTGGCCCTTGGACCAACGCAGGATGATGAGGCCGGTAAGACCCGCCTGGAGGAAGGCCAGCAGCATGTTCTGGAACAGCCACACATCCATGTAGCGGTACCAGGTGGTGAGCGTGGCGCGCCGCCAGTCGGAGGTCACGAGGGCGATGCGGGCCTCCTCGCGCGGCTCGGCCCCGAAGCCCCTGACGGTCGGGTTGGACGAGATCGAGTCGGCCAGGGCCCCGCCGATCCGCGAGTCCATGGCCACCGAGCGCATGTTAGCCGCTCGCACCACCACGGTGTTCGCGACCACGCTGGCGGTGATGTAGAGCGCCACCATGAGCAGCGAGAAGCCCCCGACGAGTGGCCAGCGCACCATCATCTGGACGGAGAGGCCGACCAGCACCAGGATGGCTGGGAGGATGAAGATGACGAGGCAGTCGGCGGCCGTGTCGTAGCCCCACATGGCCCGCGACAGGCGCCGCACCGTCGCTCCGGCGAAGGTGTCGCCGTGCCAGTCGGCGGAGAAGGCCTGGACGCGAGCGAAGCCCTCGTTGGTCATCTCCTCCATGGTCCGCGCGGCGAGGGGGTTCCAGAACCGCATGGCGATATTCCGGGTGACCGAAAAGGCGACGTAGAGGGCCACGAAGAGACCCCAGGCCCGCCAAGCGGCGGCGATGTGGCCCCGCCCGGCGGTGGCGGCGTCAACCATGGCCTGGGCGGCCCTGGGCAGGAAGAGTTCGAAGCCGATGGCGGCGATCACCAGGCCGACGGTCGTCGCCAGCAGCCACGGCCGACGGCGCCAATAGCCGACGATGAACGCCAGCACCTGGGCGTTGGTCAGCACCCGCCGCCGGGTGACCTCGCCGTCCTCGTATTGCTCCATGGCGGCTCGTTTACGCCGCGGGCGGGCGAAGCGGGAGAGGGGCGGCTTGATTGCCACGGTCCATGGCGCCAAAGCCACATGTCATGGCAAGTGGTCCCCTCCCCGATGCGGCGCCCGCCAACTGGGTGGACTCGCTGGCGCCGCCGGCTTGGCGGCCGTGGCTGAAGCTCGGCCGCTTCGATCGGCCGACCGGGATCTGGCTCTTGATGCTGCCCGGCTGGCAGGGGATCGCCCTCTTCGACGCCGAGATGGGGCTATGGCCGAGCCTTCGCCTCTTTCTCCTTTTCGCTCTCGGCGCGGCCCTGATGCGAGCGGCGGGCTGCGCCTACAACGATATCGTCGACAGGGGCATCGACGCCAAGGTGGCCCGCACCGCCGGCCGGCCGGTGGCCAGCGGGGCCATCGGCGTCCCCGCCGCCTGGGCCTTCGTCGTCGCCTGTTCCCTGGCCGCCCTGGCGATCCTGCTCAGCCTCAATCTTCTCAGCCTCTTCCTAGGGGCCGCGTCGCTGGCCCTCATCGCCGCCTATCCATTCATGAAGCGAATCACCTGGTGGCCGCAGGCTTGGCTGGGCCTCACCTTCAACTGGGGGGTGCTACTCGGCTACGCGGCGGCCCAGCCTGGGCCGAGTGGTGTCTCGACCCTCGTCCTGGCCGCCCGAGTGTGGGCGGCGGGCGTCCATCTCTCCCTCTACACCGCCCCCCTGCCGGTCAGCGCGTGGCTCCTCTACGCCAGCGGGGTGACCTGGACCTTGGGCTACGACACCATTTACGCCGTGCAGGACCTCGAGGATGACGCCCTCGCCGGGGTGAAGTCCTCGGCCCGGCGGCTGGGAGCCGCGGCGCCGCTGGCTGTGCTCGGATTTTACCTGATCGCCGTCCTACTTGTGTTGGTCGCCTGGAGGGAGGCCGGCCTGGGTCTCGCCTTCCTGCCGTTCGCCGCCGCATTCGCGCTCCAGCTGCTCTGGCAAGCGCGGCGCTTGCGGATCGACGAGCCCGCCCGGGCCCTTGCTTTGTTCAAGTCGAACACCCTCGCAGGGCTCATTCTCACCGCCGCGATCATCGCCGGACACCGGATCGCCTGAGCCTTGATTAAGGGAATGAAAAAAATTTTCGTCCCCCCGGAACCGCCCACGGCCGATGGCGTTTTTGCTGTGTCTTCTCGCTCAATGTTTCGCCCCCCCGACTGAAGGCGGGAAGCTTGGCCCGGTCAGCATGAAAATGCGGACCGGGCCTTTCCATTTCTGGGTCCGCTCATCACAGACGCCGCCCGACGGGCGCGCCGCGCGCCTCGGCCGCTCCGATCAGGCCGGCGCAGTCGGCGTCTTTGGCCAGTGGCGGGCCGATGAACGGCAGCACCGCCGCCAAGGGTGAGACGAGGGCCCCGAGCGCCACGGCGATGCCGGCCTGGGGCGCCGCCTTGGCGATATCGACTCCGAACTTCGGCGAGGCGAGCGAGCCCTTTATGGTGATCGGGGCGGCGATTCGGATGAAGCGGAACTTCTTGTTCTTGCCGTAGAGGGCCAGATTCATGGTCTCGTTGCGCAGGTTGATCGCGCCAGCGCCCCTGGCCTGAACCACGCCGGTGTCGACGATCATCGACTGCACGCCGAGCACCCCGTTCTGGGCCCGGAAGTTGGCGACCGCACAGCGGATCGGCGTCTGGCCGTGGTCCTTGGTGATCAGGAGGAAGATGCCGTTCGCGGCGTCGATGCCCATCAGCTCGGCCAGGGCCTTGCGAATCTGCCCGCCCGGCATGGCCACGGTGAAGTTTCCGTTGGCGGTCGCCGCGGCCGCGCGCACCGAACCGCCGATGCCGGTCAAAGCAGCGTGGGCGAACAGGCCACCCTCGACGGGTGGCACGCCGGACTGTCGCTTCACAAAGTTCTCCAGCCTGGCGTTGACGAGGCGCAGGTCGATGCCGGTGACCGGCATGGCGGCGCGGGCATTGAGGCGGATGAGGCCGGAAAGGTCGCCTTGCGGGAGGCTGACGCGAAGCGGATCGACGGTCAGCAGGCCGCGGTCGAGGACAAGTTTCAGCGACAGGGCCCGAACCGGCGCCTTGCCGGCGTCCACCGTCTCGGCGCGATAGATCAGGCGAGCATCGGCGGCGCGTATCCGCCGCACGTCCAAGGTGGCGTCAGGCAGCATGCGATGCTGGGCGGCGAGGTGGGTGGCCATGACCTTCTGAGCCGGCGAGAGGGTGTGACTGCGCGGGTGACTGGGCGCGCCGCCGATCACCGCCGTGAGATCCGCGAGCCTGAGGCGCCGCGAGGCCAGGTTGGCGCGCAGGAACGGCCGCCTCTTCGTATCATCCACCGACAGGGCTCCGGCGAGGTCGCTGTCGCCCACCCGGCCATGGATGCGCCGGAAGGCGTAGTACTTGTGCACCCGGGCGAAACCGCCGGCGAGGTTGTAGGGCGGCGTGTTGGGCAGGCTGACATTGGTCAGACCATAGAGGCCGGCAAGGTCGGGCCCTCTGGCGCGGATCTGGCCGGAAATGCGATTGAAATCGAAGGGACGGGCGAAACTCGCGCTCATCGAGACCCGGGTCGGGCCAGAGGCGATTCTGGCCACGAAAGGATAGGGCCGGTTGGTGTCGACATTGACGAGTGGGCCGCCGCTCGCCGTCAGAGTGAACGGTGCGCCGCGCAGGGTCCCCTGACCGGTGAACTGGAATGTCCCCGTCCGCGACCCGGCCACCTCCTCGGTGGACGAAAGGATGCCCGAAAAGCGCAGCCGCCGCGTTGCGTCGTCGTAGCGCACCTTGCCCCCGCCGATCACCAGATGGTCGATCACCGGCATAGCGGGCGCGTGGGCCCCCCCGCCCGGGCCGAAGCGCCAGTTGGCCCGACCGCTCCCATCGCGCAGCAGGGTGAAATCTGGACGGTCCGCCTCAACCCACGGGAAGACCAGCTTGCCATGTAGCAGGAGGGGAGTGAGCTTCATCTTGACCTTCAGGCGCGGCAGGCTCGCCATCGGAGCCCGGCCGGCCCACGGCGGGTTGCCGACCACCACGCCGTTCACCGTCGCCGTGGGCGACCACGACCAGGGATGGACTTCGAGATTGCCGAAGATCGCCACCGGTCGGTCGAGCTTTTCCGACAGCAGGCGGGCCAAAGGTCCGCGCAGCCAGTTCCACTGGAACAGGATCAGGAACAGGGCGATGGCGAGAATCAGCAGGAGGCCGAGGGCGGCCCACAGCCGGGGCGGCGTGACCATCGGGCCGTGCGGGAGAGCGGCGGCGGTCAAGAGCGACGGGCTCCCTCAGAGGGTCCCCTCGGATAGAACGTTCGGGCCCCGCTCCTTCGTTCCGAGTCCCCTACGATCGCCGGGTGAGACGAAGGAACTCCTGACGGGTGCGGGCATCATCGCGGATCGCGCCCGTGAGGTGCGAAGTGATGAGGTGGGAGCCCACCGAATTGACCCCGCGCAGGGTCATGCAGCTGTGCTCGGCTTCGATCACCACGCCCACGCCCTTGGGCTTCAATATGTCATGAATGGCGTGGGCGATTTCGGCGGTGAGCTTCTCCTGAATCTGCAGGCGGCGGGCGAAGCCGTTGACCACCCGCGCCAGCTTGGAAATGCCGACCACCCGGTCGGTGGGCAGGTAGCCGACGTGGGCGTGCCCCAACACCGGCAGCATGTGGTGCTCGCAGAAGCTCACCACCGGGATGTCGCGCAGCACCACCAGCTCGTCGTAGCCGCCGACTTCATCGAAGGTTCGCTCCAGATAGTCCCTGGGGTCGGACTCGTAGCCGGCGAAGAGTTCGGCGTAGGATTTGGCCACGCGCTCCGGCGTGCCCGCCAGGCCCTCGCGATCGGGATCGTCGCCGGCCCATTCGATGAGCGTGCGGACGGCCGCTTCGGCGTCGGCCTGGGTGAGCTTGCGTCGCGCCAATGCTTTTGATCCCGTCAGGCGCAAGTCTCTTGTGGACAAGGCCGCTCGCGCCATGACTTCCGCGCTTCAGGATTCTAGGGTCGCGCCCCACCCCTTTCAATGTGAGGTCACGCTTTTCATGCCCGACGATTCCTCCGGTCTGGAGACCCTGAACACCGCCGCCCAGGGCAAGCTGAAGAGCCTGATCGAGCGCATCGAGCGTCTCGAGGAGGACCGCAAGGCGGTGGGCGCCGACCTGCGCGAGGTCTATGCCGAAGCCAAGGGTGAGGGGTTCGACACCAAGATTCTGCGCAAGGTGGTGCGCTTGCGCGGCCTGGACAGCGGCAAGCGTGCCGAGGAGGAAGCCCTCATCGACCTCTACATCGCCGCCATCGGAGGCCTGTGAAGCGAAAACCGCCCGATCCCCGCGCCCAGGCCAAGCGCGCCGCGCTCAACGCCCTGCGCCGGGCCCGCAACGCCGCCCTCAAGACCGGCGTCGATCTCACCGAGTGGGAAGGCGAGTTCCTGGGCTCGGTGGAGCAGAGGCTCGAATCCTTCGGCCGCGCCTTCGCCGACCCCGAAAAGGGCGCGCCAGGGGCCTCCCTGTCCGGCCGCCAGGGGCTCAAGCTCAAGGAAATCACGGCCAAGGCGCGCGGCAAGGATAAGAAGGGCGGCAAGTCGTCTTGGCCCTGAAGGGCGCCTCCTCAGCGATTAATCTCCGAAGCTGGACAGCATCAACCGTAAAGAAGATTGGCCGGCACGAATTGGCGACCCGCGCGTTTTTCGGGTTCGTCCAACGAAGTCGAAGGCCAATTCCAATGTTTCGAATGATGAAACCTTTGCTTCTCACCGCGGCGTTGGTCGTGTGCACGGCTGACGCGCCCGCCGCTCTCCAGAAGGCTTTCGAAGGGACCGTCGTTTCGACCTATCCGGACGGACGCACGTCCGAATTGTGGCTTCAGCCCAACGGCGATTACACGGCAATGGGCCGCAAGCATGAGCGCACGGGCGGCCACTGGAGCATCAAGGGTGACAAGCTGTGCTTCAAGCGCACCCATCCGTGGGCGCCGTTCGGCTACTGCATGGCCCTCCCCACCGAAACCACGTTCACCACCAAGGCGGTCACCGGCGAGATGATTCAGGTTCGGCTGGAGCCGGGACGCTCGGGGGAGCACGGGAGCTGACGAAGGCCTGGATGCATCGCGCCGCCAAGCGCTTGCCCAGGCCGCCGAACACCAGGAAGCGCGCGCCCGTGTAGTTGATCGCCCAGGCGACAATGGATCCGGCGAAGAGGGCGACGTAGGGGTTGCCGATCACCGGCCGGTGCGTCGATTCCAGGGTGACGAACACCCAGTAGTTGCAGGCATTCCCAAACGCGCTGTTGGTCACATAGCCGACCCACTGCGCCATCAGATGGCGCGGGCCGGCCCGGAATACGAATTGGCGATTGATAAGGAAGGTCACGTTCATGGCGCAGGCGAGCGCCACGAGGCGGGCGAGCCAAGGCCGTAGTCCGGCCTCGAGCCCAAGATGGAGCACCAGGGCGCTGACCGCGAAGCCGGTGAGGGCCACGCCGCTGAACTTGATCAGCAGGCGCCGGCGGCGACGGGGTGGCGACGAGAGGTCGGGCATCGGCTCGATCATCGCTCTCCAAACGTGGGCAAACCTTGCAGGTTGCCAATAATCAGAGTGCGGCCGCGGCAACCGCGCTGTCAGCGCGGCGTTGAAGGCGGCGTGGTTGCAGAACACGCCGATCGTCGTGAACCCTCGATCCGGCGTGTCCGGGCCGTGGTCAATCCCATGTCCGGCAGTGTCGGGCCGGGCGCGGCCGATCAGCTCGAGGCCCTGTTTGCCGAATTCGGCCTCGATCATGCGGTGCATTTGATTGTCGATGGCGACGTGGAAACCGCCGCCCGGGCGGCCATCGACGCCGCGCCCGATCTGGTGGTGGTCGTGGCCGGGGATGGCACCGCCCGACTGGTCGCCGATCTGTGCGGACCCACCGGACCCCTGGTGGCCCCCCTGTCCGGCGGCACCATGAACAAGCTCGGCCACGCCATCTACGGGCCAACCCCGTGGCGTGAGGCGCTCGCCTGCGTCCTGGCCGGCGGTCAGGTCCGGTGGATATCACGGGGCGACGTGGACGGCCGTGGCTTCTATTGCTCGGCCGTGCTCGGCTCGCCGGTGCTGTGGGCCAAGTCGCGTGAGGCGATCAGGGTGGGAAAACTCGGGCGCGCCTGGGTGCATGCCGGGGTAGCCTTCCGCCGCACCTTTGTTGGGCGTCTGCGATATCGATTCGACTCCGCAGACGCCGGCCGGGCCCTGGCGATCGGTCTCATCTGCCCGCTCATGTCGCGCGTTTTCGATGATCAGGCCGGCGCCCTGGAGGCGGCGGCCCTGGACGTCCGCAGCGCCAAGGCTGGTCTGCGCCTAGCCTTGACGACCGTTCTCAGTGACTGGCGGGACGATCCCGACGTGACCGTGCGACCGTGCGTCGGCGGCCGGGTCTGGTCGCGCGAATCTATCCACGCCATGCTCGATGGCGAGCTGTTCCGCCTGGGACGAGAGACCAGGATCGGCTTCACGTCTCAGGCTTTCCGTGCTCTCGCGCCGGCGGCCGGCGAGGCGACATGAGCGTTCGCCTGGTCCACATCAGCGACACCCATTTCGGCTACGAGGACGCCGCGGCCACCGACGCCGTGATCAACGCTGCTTGGGCCTATGAACCGAGCCTGACGCTGGTCACCGGCGACCTCACCCTCGATGGACGTCCGCACGAGTTCGCCGCCGCCCGCGCCTGGCTCGACCGCCTGCCGCCTCCGGTTATGGTCACGCCGGGTAACCACGACACGCCCTATTGGAACCTGGTTCTGCGCGCCCTGACCCCCTTCGACCGTTACCGCCGCCACATCGGCGCGCCGGAAGGCGCCGTCTTCGAGGGGCCGGGCCTCATCGCCCAGGCGGTCAACACCGCCCGCGGCGGCCAGCCGCGGCTGAACTGGGCTCTCGGGGCCATCAACCTCGCCGCCGCTCAGGCCGCCGCCGACCGTCTCGGCGGCGCGGACGGGGCCCTGAAGGTCTTCGCCTGCCATCACCCCCTGGTGCATATCGAGGGCGAGCCGGTGCACGGCGGGGTCCATCGCGGCGAGATGGCGGCCCGCGCCCTGGCCGAGGCCCGGGTGGACCTGATCCTCACCGGCCACCTTCATATTCCGTTCGCCCGCGCCCTGCCGTTCGGAACCGGGCGCACCTATGCGGTCGGGACCGGCACGCTGTCGCTACGGACGCGGCTCGGAACGCCGC
>DASZKO010000190.1:0-2257 GCA_035605655.1 Caulobacteraceae bacterium
CACGCCGATCCGGCCATCCGCGGCAAGCTCGGGTCCATGCGCCTGGAAGCCGGCGGCTCGGGGGCGGCCAAGGCCATCGAGAAGGCGATCGCCCGCCAGAGCGACGCCGCCGCCACCGCCGAGATCGCCTCCAACGTCGTCGCCGGGCCCAAGGGTTGGGCGGCGTTCGGAGCCATCGATCCGGGCGAGCGCAGCCGCGCCCTCGACGACCTCGGCTTTTCCCGCCAGCTCGTCTTCACCACCTTCGCCGGCTCGCAGTTCCTGCCCTCGCCCGACCTCGACGTGAAATACGGCGGAGCGCGGGCCCTCAACCGGGCCATGGCCGCCTTCTGCGCCCACGATGCGCGCCTCATCGGGGTGGGCGTCGTCCCCCTCGACGATCCGGCCCGGGCCGTCGCCGAGATCGATCTGGCCATCGAAGCCGGCTGCGGGGCGATGTGGATTCCCGCCGCGCCGGCCGGCGACCGCTCGCCCGGCCATCCCGACCTCGATCCGGTGTGGGCGCGCCTCGCCGAGGCCGGCATCCCCTTCGTCCTCCACGTCGGGGCCTCGGTCCCCATGCTGCCGCCGGCCTATCACAAGAACGGCCATCCCCGGCCCAAGGACTGGCTGGGCGGCGGCGAGAACCTGCGCGCCAAGGACTATTTCTCCCTCTCGTTCGCCCCCCAGAACTTCCTCTGCGCCCTGGCCCTGGACGGCGTTTTCGAGCGCTTCCCGGCCCTGCGCGGCGGGGTCATCGAGCTGGGGGCCGGCTGGGTGCCGGATTTCCTGCGCCGCCTCGACCAGGCCTGGAAGGGCTGGCGCAAGACCGATCCGGTGGTCGCCAGCCTCTCGGTCCCGCCTTCGGAGTTCATCCGCCGGGCCGTGCGCTTCACCCCCTACGCCACCGAGGACGCCGGGGCGATCATCCGCGAAGGCGGCCCCGAGCTCTTCCTCTTCTCCTCCGATTTTCCTCATCCCGAGGGGACGCGGAACCCCATCGAGCGCTTCGAGACGAGCTTCGCGGGCCTTTCCGACGACGTCCGCGACCGCTTCTTCCGCCGCAACTTCGAAACCCTGTTCGGGGCCTGATGAGCGACAATCCCCAGCCGGCGGCCCTCGTCTTCGTCAGCCGCCACGACGTCGCCGAGACCCTGGTCGATGCGGTGCGCACCATCTGGATCGACGGCAACACCGTGCGCCTCGAACTCGTCGTCAACCGCCTCGATCCGCCGAACCCGCCGGCCCCGACCACCGGCTACCAGGTCACGGCCTGCCGCCCGGTCCTGACCATGCCAGCGGCGCTGGCCCTGCTCAACGGCCTCAAGCAGATGGAGACCGCCATGCTGGCCTCGGGCGCCCTCAAGCAGGTCGCCCCAGGAACCGACAGCGTGAATTGACCACTCCTCTCTTCTTCCGCTCTCTTCCCCCTTCACAAGGGGGAAGTACCCGCGCAGCGGGGAATGGGGGATCGGAGACTCGAGGCTTGGGGGTAAGCCCCCCATCCCGGCCTTCGGCCGGACTTCCCCCCGATGCGGGGGGAAGAGAAGCGGGGCGGCTATTGCGCCGCCATCAGGCAGAGGATCTCGAAGAGCATCTGGGCGCCGACCATGGCGGTGTTGGAGGTGGGATCGTATTGCGGGGCCACCTCGACCACGTCGCCGCCGACGAGGTTGGCGCCGCGCAGGCCGTGGAGGATCGCCTGGGCTTCGCGGGGGGTGAGGCCGCCGGCCTCCGGAGTGCCGGTGCCGGGCGCGAAGGCCGGGTCGAGGCCATCGACGTCGAAGGAGACGTAGGTCGGCCCCTCGCCGATCACCTCGCGGGCGGCGGCGATCACGCCTTCCACGCCCAGGCGGTCGACGTCCTCGATGTGCAGCACCCGCATCCCCGAGCGGTAGGAGAATTCCCACAGATATTCCGCCGCCCCGCGGATGCCGATCTGGATGGTCCGCTCGGGGTCCAGCACCCCGTCGAGCACCGCCTGGCGGAAGGGTCCGCCGTGATGGAACTTGGCGCCGTCGAACTCCCCGCCGGTGTCGCAGTGGGCGTCGAAGTGGACGAGGCCGACCGGGCCGTCGGCGCCCAGGGCTTTCAGGATCGGATAGGTGATCGAGTGGTCGCCGCCGACGGAGAGCGGCCGCACGCCGGCGGCTTTGAGGCCCTTGTAGAACTCGTTGATGTCCTCGATGCAGCTCTCCAGGCTGTAGCGCGAGCGCATGGGCACATCGCCGATGTCGGCCACCCGGCGCTCGGCGAAGGGGACCATGTCCAGGGCGTG
>DASZKO010000195.1:0-7077 GCA_035605655.1 Caulobacteraceae bacterium
ATTGGGGCCGATGAAGACGATCCCGGCCTCCGCGCATGCGGTGGCGAAAGACGCCCGCTCGGAGAGGAAGCCGAAGCCTGGATGGATCGCCTGCGCGCCCGTCTCGCGGGCGGCGTCGAGGATCTTTTCGGCCACGAGGTAGGACTGGTTCGCCGGCGACGGTCCGATGAAGACCGCTTCGTCGGCCATGGCGACGGCCAGGGAGTCGGCGTCGGCCTCGGAATAGACCACCACGGTAGCGATCCCCATCCGCCGACAGGTCCGGATGATTCTGACCGCGATCTCGCCCCGGTTTGCGATCAGGATTTTCGAGAACATCCGGTTGGGGCCACCCATTTGCGCGCTATCTTGTGGGCGTTAGACGCGCCGGGCCGGGATGACAACATCCCCTTGGGGGAAGGCGCGGCCGCAGGAGGAGCCCATGACCGACACCACCCACGACACCCACCTCTCCGCCTCCGGCTTCGACCTCACGGCGCCCACCGCCGCCGAGCGCGCGGGCCTGGAGGCCAGCCTGACGCGCGAAGAAAAGGACGTCCTGCTGCACCACGGCACCGAGGCGCCCTTCTGCGGCGGGCTGTTGGAGAACAAGGACGACGGCGTCTACTGCTGCCGGCTCTGCGGCCTCCCCCTCTTCCTGCACAGAACCAAGTTCGAGAGCGGCACGGGCTGGCCGAGTTTCTGGGCGCCCTATGACGAGACCCACGTGCTGGGCGTGCGCGACGACAGCTACGGGATGATCCGCATCGAGACCCGCTGCGCGCGCTGCGATTCCCACCAGGGTCACGTCTTCCCCGACGGCCCCCACCCCACGGGCCTGCGGTATTGCATCAACTCCGTCTCGCTGCAGTTCGTGAAGACGGGGGATTCGCTGCCCGATCCGCTAGGGCGGGGGGATCGGATGCCGGCCGCCTGACTGCTGTCGCCGAAGGAACGCGGAGCGCCGGCGCTCCGGGGCTTTCCGGCTAGGCCTCCACTCCCGTCAGCAGGGTCATCGCTGCCACGGCCATGACCTTGGCGCTGTCGAGCATGTCGTCGATGCCGACCCATTCGTCGGGTTGGTGGGCGAGGTCGAGGACGCCGGGGCCATAGGCGATGCAGTCCTTGAGCTTGCCGATCCGGTCGACGTGCTTCTGGTCGTAGGTGCCCGGCGAGCAGATGAACTGCGCGGGGCGGCCAAGGACCTTCTGGATCGCTCGGGCGGTAGCGGCGGCGACCGGGCCGTCGCGGTCCGCCAGGGTCGGCTCGACGGCGAAGAGCTCGCGCAGGGCGTAACGGAAGCCCGGCCGCTCGCGCGCCAGAGTCTCGAGGATCTCGACGAACTCGCCCTTCACCTGATCGAGCGGCTCTTCGATCAGGAAACGGCGGTCGACCACCAGGCGGCAGCTGTCGGCGACGATCGGCGCGGGCAGGCCATCCTTCGGCTCGGGCTGGCCGCCGTGGATGGAGTTGATGTTGAGGGTCGAGGTGCGCGCCCCGTCAGGCACCACCGGCATCTCGGACCGCCGGGAGGCGAGCTTGGGCCCGAGCTCATGCTCCAGCCGCTCCATCAACGCGCCCATGTGCCGGATCGCGGAGTCCCCCAGGAAGGGCATGGAGCCGTGGGCGATCCGCCCCTTGGTCTCGATCTCCGCCCACCACACGCCCCGGTGGCCGATGCAGACCCGGTCGACGTTGAGCGGCTCGGGGATGATCACATGGTCGACGCGGGGCTTGGAGAACCAGCCACGCTCGGCGAGGTAGGCCACGCCGCCGTAGCCGCCGGACTCCTCGTCGGCGGTGCCGGAAATCTCCAGGGTTCCGGGCAGGTCGATCCCCGAATCGATCAGGGCCTCGACGGCGATGATCGAGGCGGCGAGCCCGCCCTTCATGTCGCAGGTCCCGCGGCCGTAGACGCGGCCGTCCTTCACAACCCCGGCGAAGGGATCGACGGTCCAGCCCTCGCCCGGCACCACCACGTCGATGTGGCCGTTGAAGTGCACGCAGGGACCGGGCGCCGCGCCCTCGCGGCGGGCGACGACGTTGAAGCGCGGATAGCGGTCGTTGTCGCCGGGGGAGCCCTCTGCGCGGACATAGGAGATCTCGAAGCCGCGGCGACGGAGGCGCTCGCCGACCAGTTCGGCGCAGGCCTGGTAGTGCTCGCCCGGCGGATTGACGGTGGGAATGCCCACCAGCTCACGGGTCAGAGACACCACCTCGTCGCGGCGGGCGTCGATCGCCTCGACAGCTTTTTCGATTGTGTGCGGACGAACAGCCACGGTCGTCATGACAGACAGACTCCAGCGCGCCAAAACCCCCAGCCCCGGCGCTGCAAACCCTGGTTCTTCCTCTCTTCAACGTCCGTCAAGTTGACGCGGGGGCGCCCCTAAAGGCAGCGCCCGCCGTCGACTTCCAGCGCCACGCCCGTGATCATCGAGGCCTCCTGGCTGCACAGGAAGACGGCCGCCGCGGCGATGTCCTCGGGCGTCGAGAGACGGCCGATGGGGATGGTGTTCACGACCCGCGCGCGGGCCTCCGGCGAGTCGCCGCCGAAGAAGACGCCCAGCATCGGCGTGTCGCCGGCCACCGGATTGATCGCGTTCACCCGCACGCCGTGGGGGGCCAGCTCGATGGCCATGGCGCGGGCGGCGGCGATCATCCAGCCCTTGGAGGCGTTGTACCAGGCGAGGTTCGGGCGGGGACTCACCCCCCCGGTGGAGGCGATATTGAGGATGGCGCCGCGCTTCTGCGCCTTCATCGCCGGCACGGCGTGGCGGCTGGTGAGGTAGACCGAGCGGACATTGACCCCCATCAGGCGGTCGAAGGCCGCCTCGTCCATGGACTCCATCGGCCCAGGCGCCGTCCCCATTCCGGCGTTGTTCACCATGATGTCGACGCCGCCGAAGGCCCCCTGCACCGCCTCGAACAGCGCCGCGACGCTGGCCGCGTTGGAGACGTCGATTTGTACACTAATGCACCTATCACCGAGCTCCCTGGCGAGGGCCTCGCCCTTGGCCTTGTCGAGGTCGGCGATGGCGACGCGCGCGCCCTCCGCCACGAAGCGGCGCACGATGCCGGCGCCGAAGCCCGAGGCGCCGCCGGTGACGATCGCCCGTTCGCCCTGAAGTCTCATCCCTTCCCTCCCCTTCAGCCGTGCTTCACGGCCACGGTCTTGAGCTGGGTGAAGGCGTAGAGGGCCTCGAAGCCCTTCTCCCGCCCATAACCCGAGCGCTTGACCCCGCCGAACGGCAGCTCGACGCCGCCGCCCGCGCCATAGTTGTTGATGAACACCTGGCCGGCCTTCAGCCGATGGGCGAGACGGAACTGGCGTGCGCCGTCGCGGGTCCAGGCGCCAGCGACCAGGCCATAGGGCGTGCCGTTGGCCATGGCCACCGCCTCGTCCTCATCGTCGAAGGGGATCACCACCTGGGCCGGGCCAAAGATCTCCTCCTGCACGAGCCGGTGGCCGGACGGGGGTCCGGCGATCAGGGCGGGGGCGAGGTAGTGGCCGCCAGACGGGGCGTAGTCGACCAGCGCGCCGCGGGCGACGATCTGCAGGCCGTCCTTCTCCGCAAGCTCGAGATAGCCGCGGACGATCTCCAGCTGCCGGGCGCTGATCAGAGGACCGACGTCGAGGTCGGCGAGGGCCGGCCCGACCTTCAGCTCACGGTAACGCGCGGCCATACGGTCCAGGACTTCGGCGTAGATCTCGCGTTGCACGAGGATGCGCGAGGCGGCCGAGCAGGTCTGGCCGGCGTTCTGGATGCCGGCGTTGACCAGGAACGGCAGAGCCTCGTCGAGGTCGGCGTCGGCAAAGACGACCTGGGGCGACTTGCCGCCAAGTTCCAGGGTCACCGGCGCGGCGCGGTCGGCGGCGGCCTTCTGCACCAGGGCGCCCACCGGACCCGAGCCAGTGAAGGAGACGTGGTCGACGTCGGGGTGGGCCGCCAGCGCCGCGCCCGCCTCTTCACCCCGCCCCGGCACGACGTTGAGCGCGCCGGGCGGCAGGCCGCATTCGGTTGCGATTCGGGCGAAGGCGAGCGCGGTGAGGCTCGCTTCCTCCGCCGGCTTTAGCACCGTCGCGTTCCCAGCGGCCAGGGCGCCCACGACACTGCGGCCGAGGATCTGCATGGGATAGTTCCACGGGATGATGTGGCCCGTGACGCCATGCGGCTCGCGCAGGGTGAAGACGGTGTAGCCGGCCTGGTACTCCAGGGTCTGACCCATCAGCTTGTCGGCGGCGCCGCCGTAGAATTCGAGATAGCGGCCCAGAGCGATGGCGTCGGCGCGCGCCTGGCGAAGGGGCTTGCCGACATCCATCGCCTCCATCTCGGCCAGGGCGTCGACCCGCTCGAGAACCCGCTCGCCGATCCGCGAGAGCACCCTGCCCCGTTCGGTCGCCGTGAGGTTCCCCCATTCCCCAGCGAGCGCGCGGCGGGCGGCCGCGACCGCCTCGTCGATCTCGCCATGGCCGCCGGCGGCGATGTCGCCGATGTCCGCGCCGGTCGAGGGATCCTCCACGGGCAGGCGTCCGCCCGCCGCGGGACGCCAGCGGCCGTCGATCAGGACCCCTTCGGCGATCAGAGACGATGCGTCATCGGGCACGGCGGGAGCTCCTCGATCTGCGGTGGACTGCGGCTCTGGACGGGCCTTCCGTCTGCGGACATAGCTCGCCGGTCAAGACGTCAAGGGGGCGAACAGGGTGAACAGGCGCGATCTGATGATGATAGCCATGGCGGCAGGGACTGGGGCGCTGGCGGCCCCGACTGGGGCCCTGGCCCAGGCGGAAGGCGGCGCGCGTCCAGGCGCGCGCAACCTCATCACCGACGTCGCGGGCCTGAAGGTGGGCCAGGCCCAGAACGCCGCCGCGCGCACCGGCACGACAGTGATCCTGCCGGACGAGGCCGCGGTGGTGGCGGCCGACGTTCGCGGCGGGGGTCCCGCGACGCGGGAGACGGACGCGACCGAGCCGCAGAATCTGGTGCACGCCTTCGACGCCGTCGTGCTCTCCGGCGGCTCGGTCTACGGCTTGGCGGCTCCCGACGGCGTGGTGGCGTGGCTTGGCGCGCATGGGCGAGGCTATGGCCTTTCGCCCAAGCCCGGTGTGCCGAAGAGCCCGGTGATCCCTTCCGCGGCGCTCTACGACCTCGCCAACGGTGGGAACAAGGACTGGGGCCTGCGCCCCCCCTACTGGGACCTGGGACTCGCCGCCGTGCAGGCGGTCTCCGACCGTTTCGAGCTGGGGACCGCGGGCGCGGGCTACGGCGCCATGGCCGGATCGCTGAAAGGCGGGATCGGCTCGGCCTCCATCGTTACGGCCGACGGCTTCACCGTGGGCGCCCTGGTGGCGGTGAACTCCGCCGGCTCGGTGGTGGCGCCGGGGACCAAGCAGTTCTGGTCCGCGCCGTTCGAAATCGGCCGCGAGTTCGGCGGCCTCGGAACCTCGCAGCTTCATGCGGGTCCGGACGACTGGGGCCGCCCCAAGCCGCATCCCGGCGCGCGCGAGAACACCACCCTGGCGGTGGTGGCCACCGACGCGAAGCTGACCTCGGATGAGGCCAAGCGCATGGCGATCATGGCCCAGGACGGCATGGCCCGCGCCATCCGCCCCTCGCACAGCCCCTTCGACGGCGACATCGTCTTCGCCATGGCCACGGGCAAGGTCGATGTGCCCGAGCCGCGGGCCGTCATAACCGCTCGCCTGGGCGCCCTCGCCGCCGACACCCTCGCCCGCGCCATCGCCCGGGCCGTGTACGAAGCTACGCCGTGGCCGGGTTCGGACGTGCCGACGTGGAAGGGGCTCTGACCGCCGTAAATCACCGGCGCTCCGGGTGTTTCCTGAGGCATCGTGAGAGCGGCGAGGTTCTTTCTGAGGGCGCGGGCGCGGAATGGCGGGTTTTGGCGGAATTTGGAGCGGCCTGGCTACGCCATAGCGAGGTCCAGCTGTTCGGCGACCTCCCTCAGGCGGCGGTCCCTGGTCCATAACCGGGCGCTGGAGGTCAGCCGGGTCGCCGCCAGGAGATGGGCGTCCACGTAGCCGACGCCGCGCCCGAACAAGGCGTGGCGATCGATGAACCCGAGAACCTCGGCGTGGGTCGCCAACTCGGCCCGAGGCAGATCCTCCAACATCGCCAAGACGCTCGAGCGCCGCCGCATATTCCCGAGGGCCAGCTCGCCGACGACGAATGGATGGACGAGCACTGCCCCGGCTTCGAGGAGGCTCGCCAGCCTCTCGTCATTCGCCCGGAGATGCTCGATCCAGACGGAGGTGTCCGCCAGGATCATGGGACCGGTGGGCGTCGCCTCGGGGGCGCTTCGAGTTCGGGCTCGCTGCCGCCAAGACGCGCGAGCCGGCGCGCGCTCTCGCGTTCAATGAGGGCCTTGAGCGCCTCACGGACGAGGCTCGACTTTTCCCTCAGCCCGGTAAAGGCCTGCGCCTTGGCGACGAGTTCATCGTCAAGCGCCAGGGTCGTACGCATGATCGCATCTCCATCTGTGGCACGTATTTATCATCATTTGATGCGCTATCCAATGCCGGATAGTGAAGCGGGCGACCAAGCCAAGCATGGACGATAGATCGCATTTTGTAAAGTTTTCGTCCTGTCGCGGAGACATGCGAAGGTGGGAGGATGAGACAGATCGGGCGGCGGGGATTTCTGAAGGGGGCGGCGGCGGGGCTGGCGCTGCCGCCGGCGATCGGGCGGGCGGCGGCGATCGATGCGGACGTGCGCAGCGGGACGATCGAGGACGTCGCCCACGTCGTGATCCTGATGCAGGAGAACCGTTCCTTCGACCATTACTTCGGGACGATGGCGGGCGTCCGGGGGTTTGGGGATCGCTTTGGCGCGCCAGTGGCGGCAGGCGCGGACCATGTCGGCAGTATCTGGATGCAACGTTCGGATAAGCCCGGCGCCACGCCGTCACATATCTCTCCATTCGTTTTAGACACTGTAGGCGCCTTCGAGCTGATGCGGGTGGAGGGCACGCCGCACAACTGGGTCGACGCCCAGGACGCGTGGGCGGAAGGCCGGATGGACCGCTGGCCGAGCGTCAAGACTGCGCGGGCCATGGGCCACTATCGCCGGGAGGACATCCCCT